>CAYLMY010000192.1:3851-6445 GCA_964384635.1 uncultured Undibacter sp. | reverse complement strand
CTCGCCAAGCACCTGGCCGAGCACGTCGACGGCGAGGTGAAATTCGCCGCCTTCACCGGCAAGGCGGCGAGCGTGATGCGCGGCAAGGGCTGCCACGGGGCCTCGACCATCCACGGCCTGATCTACCGCGCGCGCGAAAGCGGCGAGGAGATTCCGAGTTTCGATTTGTGGGACGACGCACCGGCCTCCAAGGCCGAGCTCATCATCATCGACGAATGCTCGATGGTGGACGCCGAGCTCGGCCGCGACCTGTTGTCGTTCGGCGTGCCGGTGCTGGTGCTGGGGGACCCGGCGCAACTGCCGCCGATCCAGGGCGGCGGCTTCTTCACCGAGGCCGAGCCCGACATCATGTTGACCGAAGTGCACCGGCAGGCCGAGGGCGATCCGATCATCCGCCTGTCGATGGATATCCGCGCCGGCGATTATCTCGAGCCCGGCCGCTACGGCGAGACGGAAGTGGTGCGGCGCGACGATCTCGATCCGGAACGCGTGCTCGAGGCCGACCAGGTGCTGGTCGGCCGCAACGCCACGCGGCGCGCCTACAACATCAGAATGCGCGAGCGGCGCGGCTTCGACGACGTGATGCCGGCGGCCGGCGACAAACTTGTGTGCCTGCGCAACAACCGCAAGAAGGGCCTGTTCAACGGCGGGCTTTGGAGCGTGAAGGAGCGCGGCGCGCGCAAAGGCGGCGCCAAGGCCGGCATCATGACCATGCGGCTGTTGCCCGACGACGAAACCGGCGCGCGCGGCGTGAAAGTCTCGGTGCGGCCGGAATGCTTCACCGGCGGCATCGAGAAGATCGATTGGGCGCGGCGCAAGCCGTACGACGAGTTCGATTACGGCTACGTACTCACCGTGCACAAGGCGCAAGGCTCGCAATGGGACGACGTGGTGCTGTTCGACGAGAGCTTTGCGTTTCCCGACAGCCGCGAGCGCTGGCTCTACACGGGCGTGACGCGCGCGGCGAAGCGACTGACGGTGGTGGTTTAATAGGGTGGTGCCGCAACTGTTTCCGTTCGTCCCCGCGAAAGCGGGGACCCAGGGTAAACGACGATGGCATTCTTTGTTTACATCGTCGCAAGCAAACGCAACGGCACGCTGTACATCGGCATGACAGACGATTTGCCGAAGCGCGCCTGGCAGCATCGCCATGGCATTGGCGCAGGCTTCACGCGCGACTACGGCGTCAAGCATCTCGTCTGGTATGAGATGCACGAAGCGAGAGAGTCCGCCCTTATCCGAGAGCGCCGAATGAAAAAATGGAATCGCGCTTGGAAGCTCGAGCTTATCGAGCAAGGTAACCCTCATTGGCGCGATTTGAGCGAAGGCCTTGCACCGTAGCAAAGCCTGGGTCCCCGCTTCCGCGGGGACGAACGGAGGATGGGTTTACCCCGCTCTCACTCATCCTGTTTTCGCCGCGAGCCTGCGCCGATGCGCAAACGGCAGCACCGCGAGCGCCACGGCGGTGAACACGGCGCCGGCGAGGAAGGTGCCGTTCGGACCGATAACGTCCCACAGAGCGCCGGCGATGACGCTGGCCAGCAACATGGCGAGCCCGCTCACCAGATTGAACACGCCGAAGGCGGTGCCGCGTAAAGTCGCCGGCGCGGTGTCGGCGACCAGCGCCGACAACAAACCCTGCGTCAGGCCCATGTGCAGACCCCAGACCGCCACGCCGATCATCACCGCGGCGACGCCGCCGCCGAAGGCTAGGATGAGGTCGGCCACGATCAAGAGCGCGAAGCCGGCGACCAGCAGGCGATAGCGGCCAATTCGATCCGATAGCGAGCCGGCCGGCCAGGCCGACAGCGCGTAGACCACGTTCATCACCACCATCACCATCGGCACCAGCACCAGCGGCACGCCGACCGACTTGGCACGCAGCAATAGGAAGGCTTCGCTGAAGCGGGCGAGCGTGAAGATGGCGGCGACGCCGACCACGATCCAGTAGCCCATGTCGAGCCGCGCGAGCTCGGCGCGCGACAGCGGCGAGCGCAGCGCACGTGCGCGCGGCGGGCGCTTGGGCTCGCGCACGAAGAACACAATGATAGCGACCGAAATGACGGCCGGAATCACGGCGATCCAGAACACGTGGGTGAAATTATCGGCGAGAAGGGCCATGAACACGATCGCCAGCGCGGGCCCGAGCACGGCGCCGACGGTGTCGAGGGACTGGCGCAGGCCGTAGGCGGTGCCGCGCAGATCGTCCGGCGTCAGATCGGCGATCAGCGCATCGCGCGGCGCGCCGCGGATGCCCTTGCCGACGCGGTCGATGAAGCGCGCGCCCGCCACCCAAGCGATGTTGGGGGCGAGCGGAAAGATCGGCTTGGAGAGCGCGGCCAGGCCGTAGCCGACCGCGGCGAGCCATTTGCGCTCGCCCAGATAGTCGCTCAACGCGCCTGAGAACACCTTGGTGACGGCGGCGGTGGCTTCGGCGACGCCTTCGATGATGCCGACGTCGAGGGTAGAGGCGCCGAGCACGCCGACCAGATAAAGCGGCAGCAGCGCATGGATCAGCTCGGACGAGGAATCCATGAACAGCGAGACCAGCCCGAGCGCCCAAACGCTGCCGGGGATCTCGCGCCAGCGGAACA
>CAYLMY010000192.1:1811-3751 GCA_964384635.1 uncultured Undibacter sp. | reverse complement strand
GCTTCGGCGGGGCGAAGCGGTGATAGAAGGTGTCGTTGCTCGACGCCATATCGACGAGCAGCTTGTTGGGCGCAAAGCGCGCGCCGTATTTATTTTCCAGCCGGCGGCACAGATCGACGAAGGCTTTGCTGCCCATCATGTCGATATAGGACAATGTACCACCGGAGAACGGCGCGAAGCCGAAGCCGAGCACGGAGCCGACGTCGGCCTCGCGCACGTCGGTGATGACCTTCTCCTCGAAGGTGCGCGCAGCTTCCAGCGCCTGGGTCACCAGGATGCGCTGCTTAAGCTCGTCAATGTCGAGGGCGTCGATCTCGGCCGGCGTTAGTTTCATGTCCTGCAGGTCGGCGAGCCCGGGCCACAGGCGCTTGGGCTGACCCTGCGGGTAATCGTAGAAGCCCTTGCCGTTCTTGCGGCCGAAGCGGCCGTGCTTTTCTACCATGGCGACCAGCAGCATCTTCTGCGCCTGGTTGATCGCCTTTTCGCCGAGATCGGCCTCGGTCGCCTTGAGGATGCGCAGGCCGAGATCGATGGCGACCTCGTCATTGAGCGCGAGCGGGCCAAGCGGCATGCCGGCCATGCGCGCGACGTTCTCGATCATCGCCGGCGGAATGCCTTCGGCCAGCATCAGATGACCTTCCTGGACGTAGTTCAGCACGCAGCGGTTGGCGTAGAAGCCGCGGCTGTCGTTGACCACGATCGGCGTCTTGCGGATGGCGCGCACAAAATCGAGCGCGGTGGCGAGCGCCTTGTCGCCGGTCTCTTTGCCGAGGATGATCTCGGTGAGCATCATGAGCGCGACCGGCGAGAAGAAATGAATGCCGATGAAGCGCGCCGGATCCTTGAACGCGGCAGCGAGCGAAGTGATCGGCAGGGTCGAGGTGTTGGAGGCCAAGATTGCGTTGGCGCCAATCGCGGTCTGAATTTTCGCGATGACCTCGGCCTTGACCTTGCGGTCCTCGAACACCGCTTCGATCACCAGATCGCAATCCTTCAAGGCACCGTAGTCGGCGCTCGCCGTGATCTTCTCCAGTAATGAGTCGCGCTCGGCGCCCTTCATGCGGCCTTTCATGACGCGGTCGGATAGCGCCTTGTGCAGCGCCGCCTTGCCCTTGTCGGCTGTTTCCTGATCGCGATCGATCAGCATCACTTGCAGTCCGGCAGCTGCGCTCACCTGCGCGATGCCGGCGCCCATAAAGCCGGCGCCGACCACGCCAATTTTCTTCAAGCTGGTCGGCGGCACACCGGCCGGCCGGCGCGCGCCCTTGTTGAGTTCCTGCATGGAAACGAACAGGGTGCGGATCATGGCGGCCGCTTCCGGCGTGCGCACGATCTTGGCGAACCAGCGCGACTCGATGCGCAAAGCCACGTCCATCGGCACTTGCAGGCCTTCATAGACCACCTGCAGGATGGCGCGCGCGCCCGGGTAGTTGTCATAAGTTTCGCGCCGGTAGATGGCGTTGGCGGCCGGGAAGGTCATCATGCCGGCCTTCGAATAGACCGGGCCGCCCGGTAGCCGGAAACCCTTCTCGTCCCACGGCGCCACCGCCTTGCCGCCGGCCTTGATCCAGTCTTTCGCGGTCTTGATGAGATCGGCCTGCGGCACGACGGTGTCGACGAGCTTCATGGCCTTGGCGCGGTCGACGCGCAGGTCCTGGCCCTTGAGCAGGAATTGCAGCGCGTCGGCCGGCGCCAGCATGCGCGCGACGCGCTGGGTGCCGCCGGCGCCGGGGAACAGGCCGACCTTCACTTCCGGCAGGCCGAGCCGGGTCTTCGGATTGTCGGCGGCGACGCGGTGATGGCAGGCGAGGCACAATTCGAAACCGCCGCCCTTGGCGGTGCCGTTGATGGCGGCAACCCACGGCTTGCCGCAGGTTTCCAGCCGCCGGTAGAGAGCTGAGAGCTTGCGGCTCTCGTCAAAGACCATCTGGTTGGCGGCC
>CAYLMY010000192.1:0-1711 GCA_964384635.1 uncultured Undibacter sp. | reverse complement strand
ATGTCGGAATAAAACGCGCGTTCGCTGGCGGCGCGGGTGCCGACCTCGAGCACGACGGCGTCGCGATTTGAACGGTTGACCAGGCAGTGGCCGTCCGCCACGCCGGCTTTCCACGCCGCCGCCTCACCCGCCTTGAGCACGGTCTCGCCGCTATCCTCGCACAGCACGACTTCGCCTTCGAGTACGTAGACGAATTCGTCTTCGTTCTCGTGCCAGTGGCGCTGCGACGAGGCGGCGCCCGGCTTGAGAGTACAGAGATTAACACCGAATTGGGTGAGACCGGCGGCCCGGCCCAGCCGCTGGCGCACGCGACCCTCGACCGCCTTATTGAACGGCGCAGGATAATTGGTCGTGGCGTCGAGCGGAATCTTGTCGATCTCGATCTTGGGCATTACGTTTTGCTCAGCTCCTAATCGGCCTCATGCTGAGGAGCGCTCCGAAGGAGCGCGTCTCGAAGCATGGGGCCGCCACATCCTTCGAGACGCCCTCGCTCCGCTCGGGCACCTCAGGATGAGGCGGAGAATTTTCATCACTTCGCTCACACCCGCTCGATGATGGTGGCGGTGCCCATGCCGGCGCCGATGCAGAGCGTGATCAGCGCGGTCTGCTTGCCGCTGCGCTCCAATTCATCGAGCACGGTGCCGAGGATCATGGCGCCGGTGGCGCCGAGCGGATGGCCCATGGCAATCGCCCCGCCGTTGACGTTGACGTTGGAGGCGTCGATGTCGAAGGCCTGCATGTAGCGCAAGATCACCGAGGCAAAGGCCTCGTTGATCTCGATCAGATCGATGTCGCTCAATTTCATGCCGGCTTTCTTCAGCACTTTCTGCGTCACGTCGATCGGGCCGGTCAGCATGATCGCCGGCTCCGAGCCGATATTGGCAAAGGCCTTAATGCGCGCGCGGGCTTTGAGGCCCGCGGCCTTGCCGGCGTCCTTGCTGCCGATCAGCACCGCCGCGGCGCCGTCGACGATGCCGGAGGAATTGCCGGGATGATGCACGTGGTTGATGGCCTCGATTTCGGGATGCTTCTGCACCGCCACCGCGTCGAAGCCGGCCATCTCGCCCATCTGCACGAAGGACGGCTGCAGGGCGGCGAGCGTCTGCATGGTGGTCGTGGGCCGCATGTGCTCGTCTTTCGCCAGGATGGTCAGCCCGTTGACGTCCTTGACCGGGATCACCGAATTCTTGAAACGCGCCTCCTCCCACGACTTGGCGGTTCGCTTCTGGCTCTCGACCGCGTAGGCATCGACGTCGTCGCGCGAGAAGCCGTATTTGGTGGCGATCAGGTCGGCGGAGATACCCTGCGGCAGGAAATAAGTCTCGACCGCGATCGAGGGATCCACCGGCCAGGCGCCGCCGGAAGCGCCGATGCCGACGCGGCTCATCGACTCGACGCCGCCGCCGATGGTCATTTCGTGCTGGCCCGCCATGATCTCGGCGGCGGCGAAATTGATCGCATCGAGGCCGGAGGCACAGAAGCGGTTGATCTGCACGCCGGGCACGCTATCGCCGAGGCCCGCCACCAGCGCGGAGGCGCGCGCGATGTCGCCGCCGGCTTCCCCCACCGGATCGACGCAGCCCAGCACCACGTCGTCGACGAGCCTAGGGTCGAGCTTGTTGCGGTCCTTGATGGCGGTGAGCGCCTGGGCGGCGAGATTGAGCGCGGTCACCTCGTGCAGCGCGCCGTCGGCCTTGCCGCGGCCGCGCGG
>CAYLMY010000191.1:0-6456 GCA_964384635.1 uncultured Undibacter sp. | reverse complement strand
TCAACTATCTCGCCGACGAGTTCCAGAAGGAGCAGGGCATCGACCTGCGCCGTGACAAGCTGGCGCTGCAGCGGCTGAAAGAGTCGGCCGAGAAGGCCAAGATCGAGCTGTCGTCGACGACGCAGACCGAAATCAACCTGCCGTTCATCACCGCGGATGCTTCCGGTCCGAAGCATCTGACCATGAAGCTTACCCGTGCCAAATTCGAGGCGTTGGTCGACGATCTCATCCAGAAGACCGTCGAGCCGTGCCGCAAGGCGCTGAAGGATGCTGGCATCTCCGCTGGCGAGATCAACGAGGTAGTCCTGGTCGGCGGCATGACCCGCATGCCGAAGGTGCAGGAAGTCGTGAAGCAGTTCTTCGGCAAGGAACCGCACAAGGGCGTCAATCCTGACGAGGTGGTCGCTATCGGCGCCGCCATCCAGGCGGGCGTCTTGCAAGGCGACGTCAAGGACGTGCTGCTGCTCGATGTGACCCCGCTCTCGCTCGGCATCGAGACCTTGGGCGGCGTGTTCACCCGTATCATCGACCGCAACACCACGATCCCGACCAAGAAGAGCCAGGTGTTCTCCACCGCCGAGGACAATCAGAACGCGGTCACCATCCGCGTGTTCCAGGGCGAGCGCGAGATGGCGGCCGACAACAAGATCCTCGGCCAGTTCGACCTGGTCGGCATCCCGCCCGCCCCGCGCGGCGTGCCGCAGGTCGAGGTCACTTTCGACATCGACGCCAACGGCATCGTCAACGTCTCGGCCAAGGACAAGGCCACCGGCAAGGAGCAGCAGATCCGCATCCAGGCTTCTGGCGGACTGTCCGAGACCGATATCGAGAAAATGGTCAAGGACGCCGAAGCCCACGCCGACGAGGACAAGAAGCGCAAAGCCGCGGTCGAGGCCAAGAACCACGCCGAAGCGCTGGTGCACTCGACCGAGAAAGCGCTTTCCGAGCACGGCTCTAAGATCGGCGATGCCGAACGCACCGCGATCGAGAATGCCATGGCGGATCTCAAGGAAGCGCTGAAAGGCGACGATGCCGACGCGATCCAGCAGAAGACCAACACGCTGGCGCAGGCCTCGATGAAGCTCGGCGAAGCCATGTACAAGCAGCAGCAGGAAGCCGGTGAGGGGGGCGCCGATACCAGTGAAAGCACGACCGGTGCCGACGGCAAGAAGGAAGACGTTGTCGACGCGGAGTTCACCGAAGTCGACGACGACAAGAACAACAAGAAATCCGCCTGACGCGGGGGCGCGTCGTCCATGCGCAGGCCGCCCCAATCCGAAATGTCACCCCCGGGCGGTTCCCGGGGGTGCGGCTTTTCCGGGCGCGGCGGCTGGCTCGAATCACGTACCGCTGTGACGGCGTTCTGAACTGAGGGCGGGAAAGCGGAATGTCCAAGCGCGACTACTATGAAGTCCTGGGTGTCTCGCGCACTTGCACCGAGATCGAGCTCAAGGCCGCGTTCCGCAAGCTCGCCATGCAGCATCACCCCGACCGCAATCCCGGCGATGCCGACTGCGAGCACCGCTTCAAGGAACTCAACGAGGCCTATGACGTCCTGAAAGACGGCGACAAGCGCGCCGCCTATGACCGCTTCGGCCACGCCGCCTTCGAGCACGGCGGCATGGGCGGGGCTGCGCACGGCTTCAGCGCCGATTTCGGCTCGACCTTCGCCGACATCTTCGAAGGCATTTTCGGCATGGGCGGAGCGCGCGGCCGCTCGTCCGGCCGCGAGCGCGGATCCGACCTGCGCTACAATATGGAGATCAGCCTCGCCGAGGCGTTCGCCGGCAAGACCGCGCAAATCCGCATCCCGACCTCGGTGACCTGCGAGGTCTGCTCGGGCTCGGGCGCCAAGGCCGGCACCAAGCCGAAACAATGCGCGACCTGCGGCGGCGCCGGCAAGATCCGCCATGCGCAAGGGTTCTTCACGCTCGAGCGCACCTGTCCTGCTTGTCACGGCCGCGGCCAAGTGATCGACGATCCCTGTCCGACCTGCTCGGGCGCCGGCCGGGTGATGCGCGAGCGCACGCTGTCGGTGAACATCCCGGCCGGCGTCGAGGACGGCACCCGCATACGGCTGGCCGGCGAAGGCGAGGCAGGCCTGCGCGGCGGGCCGGCGGGCGATCTCTATATTTTTCTGTCGATCCAGCCGCACGAATTCTTCCAGCGCGACGGCGCCGATCTGCATTGCCGCGTGCCGATCTCGTTGGTTGCCGCCGCTTTGGGTGGGGATTTCGAGGTGCCGGCGATCGACGGCAGCAAAGTGCGGGTGAAAGTACCGGGCGGGACGCAGACCGGCCGACGCTTCCGCCTGTCGGGCAAGGGCATGCCGGTGCTGCGGGCAAAACAAACCGGCGACATGTACGTTCAGGTAGCGGTGGAAACGCCGCAAAACCTGACCAAGCGCCAGCGCGAGCTGCTGGCCGAGTTCGAAAAGCTGTCGTCCGACAATACCCAGCCCGAGTCCGCCGGTTTCTTCAGCCGAGTCAAGGAGTTTCTCGACGGGCTGGGAAATCGTGGCAGCCATTCCGACTGACATCTTGACCCCCCGCCCGCCGCCCTATACCCGTGAACTTCAGTAAAGGGATGGTTAAGCCTGTTCCGGCCCGCACGCGTGACCTCGCAGCAATGCCTCCACATTCCCTCGTCCGCGTCGCCAAAAAGCCCCTGCGTCTTGATGACGAGGTGCAGTTCATCCGCTCATGGATCGAGAAGCCCTTGTCGACCGGCGCGGTAATGCCGTCGAGCAAGGCTCTGGCGCGCGCCATGGCGCGCTACGTCGATCCGGCCTCGGACGGCCCGGTGATCGAGCTCGGGCCGGGTACGGGACCGGTGACCGAGGCTTTAGTCGCGCATGGTATCGATCCGGCGCGGCTGATCCTGGTCGAATTCAATCCCGATTTCTGCCGCCTGCTGCGCACGCGCTATCCGCAGGCGACAGTGGTGCAGGGCGACGCCTACCGGCTGCGCCGCCTGTTGGAGAGCGCCGTGCGGGCGCCGGCCGCCGCGATCGTGTCGGGCCTGCCGCTGGTCACCAAGCCGGTGCGCGCGCGGCTGCGCCTGATCTCCGACGCCATGGCGCTGCTGGCGCCGGGCGCGCCGTTCGTGCAGTTCACTTACGCGATGGTGACGCCGATCCCGAAAGCGCTCGCCGGCATCAAGGCCGAGGCCTCCGAGCTGATCTGGATGAACGTGCCGCCGGCGCGGGTCTGGGTCTATCGCGGGCAAGAGTCGGCGACCGCCACCGCGAAAGCCGACGTCGCGGTCGCCTCCGTCTAGGCTGGTTTTCAAAATCAAGGCATGGGATTACTGGACACCCTGCTTTGGCAGGGCATGATCTGCGCGCAATTTTTTGAATGCCGATATCGGGTAAACCCGACATCGGCGCGGAGCCGCCGATGCCTATGCCCAAAATACTGGTCATTCCCGGCTCGACCCGCACCGGGTCGCACAACGTCAAGCTGGCGGCGCTGGCGGCGAAAGAACTCACGCTCATCGACGCCGAGGTCACGCGCATCTCGTTCGCGGACTATCCCCTGCCAATCTATGAAGCCGATCTCGATGCCCGCATGGGCCAGCCCGCCAATGCGCTCGCCCTCAAGCAGATGATCATGGCGCATCACGGCGTGTTCATCGCCAGTCCGGAATACTCAGCCTCGGTCACGCCGCTGCTCAAGAACGCCATCGATTGGGTCTCGCGCGTGCGCGAGCGCGGCGACCCGACCTATGCCGCCTTCAAGGGCCGGGTGTTCGCGATCGCCTCGGCTTCACCCGGCCGCGCCGGCGGGTTGCGCTCGCTGATGGCGCTGCGCCAGATTCTCGAGCTTGGCTGCGGCGCGTTTGTGATCCCCGAGCAGGTGGCGATCCCCAATGCCGACCAGGCCTTCGACGAGATGGACGATATTATCGACACCGGCACCGCGAACCTGTTCCGCGCCGAGCTGCAACGGCTGGTGGACATGACGCGGCTGATGATGTGAGGAGATTTGCGTTGGGCTTGGACGCGCGCGAAAGGCTGATCGTCGCCCTCGACCTGCCGTCGGTCGACGCCGCCGAAAAGATGGTGGCGCGTCTCGGCGAGTCGGTTCTGTTCTACAAGATCGGTTATCAGCTTGTCTTTGCTGGAGGACTGCCGTTCGCGGCCGGCCTGATCGCCGCCGGCAAGCAGGTGTTTCTCGATCTCAAGCTGCACGACATCGGCAACACGGTGGCGAAGGGCGTGGAGAGCGTGGCGCAGCTGGGCGCCACTTTCCTCACCGTGCACGCCTATCCGCAGACCATGAAGGCGGCGGTGGAGGGCAAGCGCGGCTCGACGCTGCGCATCCTGGCGGTGACCGTGCTCACCTCCTATGACGACGCCGATCTCGCCGCCGCCGGCTACGAGATGAGCGTGCCGGAGCTGGCCGCCGCGCGCGCGGCGCAGGCACGCGACACCGGCGTCGACGGGCTGGTGTGCTCGGCGGAAGAGGCAGCCAGCCTGCGCGGCATCGTGGGGCCCGGCATGGTGCTGGTGACACCCGGCATCCGCCCGGCGGGTAGCGCCGGCGGCGACCAGAAGCGCATCATGACGCCGGCACAGGCAATCGAAGCCGGCGCCGACTATCTGGTGGTCGGTCGCCCGGTGCTGGAGGCGCGCGATCCCAAAGCCGCCGCCGACGCGATCGTCGCCGAGATCGAACAAGCAATGGGAAAATAAGAGGGAGGACGGCAATGGCGAAAGGCTATTGGGTCGCCAACATCGATGTGCACGATCCGGACGGCTACAAGGCCTATGTCGCGGCCAACGCCGTGCCGTTCAAGCAATTCGGCGCGAAGTTTTTGACCCGCGGCGGCAAGAGCGAAGCGGTCGAGGGCAAGTTCCGCTCGCGCGTCGTGGTGATCGAATTTCCCAGTTATGAGGCGGCGTTGAATTGTTATCACTCGCCGGAATACCAGAAGGCCAAGGCCCTGCGCATCGGCAAGGGCGTCGGCGAGATTATCGTGATCGAAGGATACGACGGCCCGCAGCCGTAGGACTCCGGAATGTCCACGGGCGGCGAAATGGCTGAGGACCGCGCCTACGGGCGTTTTGGTAGGATCAGCGCCGCCTATGACGCGGCGCGCCGGAACTTCCCGAGCGAGACCGTCGCCTATGTCATCCGGCATTTGACCGGCAACAATCCGTTCGTGCTCGACCTCGCCTGCGGCACCGGCATTTCCACACGCCAGCTCGCCGCCGGCGGCATCGAGGTGGTCGGCTGCGACATCGATCCGGTCATGCTGCGCTACGCAACCGAGCGCGGCGACGCAGGTATCCGCTATGTGATCGGCAGGGCCGAAGCCATTCCGTTCAAAGACGCCAGCTTCGACGCGGTGACGAGCTTCTGCGGTTATCACTGGTTCGATCCCGCCCGCGCCGTGCCGGAGATCGCGCGCGTGCTGCGGCCCGGTGGCCGCATCGCCATCGCCAACATAAAAGGCGGCGATACGCTTTACGATGACTTCCGCAAGCTGGTGGCGCGGTTCGTCGGCGGCGAGCTGCCCGATCACCGCAAGGGCTACGACCCCAAGCGCGATTTTCGTGCGCACGGGCTGCGGATCGTGGACGAGCACAGCGAACGCGAGCAGCAGACCGCCACCGCGGCCGAGCTTTGCATGCAGCTGCAGTCGGTGAGCGTCTGGAACCTGATCCCGGAAGGCCGCCTGCCGGCCGCGCGCGACGCATTGGCCGAGTTCTGCGCGGCGCGGGCGAAGGACGGCATGGCCGCGCGCGTGGTCATTTTCGATACGATCATCGCTGCCCGATAGCGCCGCCGCCGAGGGCGCGGGCGAGCGGCTTCCTTTGCCGGCGCGGGCCGTCTATACCCGGCGCATCTTTTTGGAGACGTGAGCGATGGCTGACATGCGGATCATCGTGGCGGGGGCCGGCGGGCGCATGGGGCGCACGCTGGTCAAGGCGATCGCCGACTCCAAGGGTTTTATGCTCGCCGGCGCGCTGGAAGACGCGCGCTCGCCGCTGATCGGCCAGGACGCCGGTCTGCTCGCGGGCTTGGGCGACAACGGCGTCAAGCTCGCGGCCGATGCCGGCCCGCTGCTGGACAAGGCCGATGCCATCGTGGATTTCACCGTGCCGGCCGCGACGGTGGCCTTCGCCGCGCAGGCGGCCAAGGCCGGCAAAGTGCACATCATCGGCACCACCGGCCTTTCCGCCGCCGATGAAGCCAAGATCAAGGACGCCGCGAGCAAGGCGGTGATCGTGAAGTCGGGCAATATGAGCCTCGGCGTCAATCTGCTGGCGGCGCTGACCAAGCGCGTCGCCAAGACGCTCGATGCTTCCTTCGACATCGAAATCCTGGAAATGCATCACAACCAGAAAGTCGATGCGCCGTCCGGCACCGCGCTGTTGCTTGGGCGCGCGGCGGCGGAAGGCCGCGGCATCGATCTCGACAAGCACAAGATCGCGAGCCGCGACGGCCA
>CAYLMY010000190.1:0-6476 GCA_964384635.1 uncultured Undibacter sp. | reverse complement strand
CTGGCCGACGCCGACCGGCACGCCCTGGCCGTTCTTGCCGCAGGTGCCGATGCCGGGATCAAGCGCGAAGTCGTTGCCGATCATCGAAATGCGATGCAGGTCGGTCGGCCCGTTGCCGATCAGCATGGCGCCCTTGACCGGCGCGGTGACCTTGCCGTTCTCGATCTTGTAGGCCTCGGTGCATTGGAACACGTATTTGCCCGAGGTGATGTCGACCTGGCCGCCGCCGAAAGAGACGGCATAGAGACCGTTCTTCACCGAGGCGATGATCTCTTTGGGATCGTGCTGGCCCGCGAGCATGCAGGTATTGGTCATGCGCGGCATCGGCACGTGGGCGTGGCTCTCGCGCCGCCCATTGCCGGTCGGCTTCATCTTCATCAGCCGCGCGTTCTGCCGGTCCTGCATGTAGCCGACCAGCTTGCCGTCCTCGATCAGCACGGTGCGGTTGGTCGGCGTGCCTTCGTCATCAATCGACAATGAACCACGGCGCTCAAGCATGGTGCCGTCGTCGATCACGGTGACGCCCTTGGCGGCGACCTGTTGGCCCATCAATCCTGCGAAGGCCGACGTCTTCTTGCGGTTGAAGTCGCCTTCCAACCCGTGGCCGACCGCTTCGTGCAGCATGATGCCGGGCCAGCCCGAGCCCAGCACCACGTCCATCTCGCCGGCCGGCGCCGGCACCGCTTCGAGATTGACCAGCGCCTGGCGCACCGCTTCGTCGACGGCGCCTTGCCAGGCGTCAGGCGTGATGAAGCGCTCAAAGCCCTCGCGGCCGCCGCAACCGAAGTTGCCGGACTCCTGCCGGTCGCCGCTGCCCGCCACTACCGAGACGTTGAGCCGCACCAGCGGTCGGATGTCGCGATAGGTGGTGCCGTCGGCGCGCAGGATTTCCACCACCTGCCAGCTGGCGGCGATGTTGGCAGTGACCTGTCGCACGCGCGCATCCTTGGCGCGGGCATAGCCATCGATCGTTTCCAGCAATTTTACCTTGGCGTCGAAGGCCGGTGTGCCGAGCGGATTGTCGTCGCCATAGAGCTTGGCGTTGGTGCGCCCGGGCGGCTCGGCATATTTCCCGCTGTGCCCGCTCTTGACCGCGCGCACGGCTTCGGCGGCGCGGGCGAGCGCGGCTTCCGACAGGTCGGAGGCATGCGCGTAGCCGACCGCCTCGTCCTTGACCGCGCGCAGGCCGAAGCCCTGCGCGGTGTCGTAGGTCGCCTGCTTGAGCCGGCCGTTGTCGAACACCAGCATCTCGGCCTGGGAATATTCCAGGAACAGCTCGCCGTCGTCGGCGCCGTCGAGCCCGCGCTTGATAAGTCCTGCGACCTTGGCCTTGTCGAGCCCGGCGCGGTCGAGGAGCGAGGAAATGGCTGGATCCATGGGGTCTCTATCCGCTGGCGTTCTCAAGGCCATCAGATAGGACCTCTAAGGCGATTTGGCGAGAGCGACAGTTCAACGAGATGGATGCCGACTGCACGGAAGCCGGGTAACCCATAAATTTCCTTATTTTCCGGGCGGCGATTATACCGCCGTACTGGCCGATGTCGTAACCGGAGATTTGAAATGCTCAAAGGCCTCAAGGGCGTGGCTCGCATACATGACCGAGGGACCCGCCCCCATGTAGATCGCCATGCCGAGCGCCTCGGTGACCTCGGCGCGTGAAGCACCTTGCTCCAACGCTGCCTTGACATGAAAGCCGATGCAGTCGTCGCAACGGATCGCGACCGAAATAGCGACGGCGATCAGCTCCTTAGTCTTGCAGTCGAGCGCCTGGGGAGCCAACGCAGCCTGCGCGAGGCTGGAAAACGCCTTCATGACATCGGGCGTGTCGGCTCGCAAAGTTCGCATGAGCGCCTTCAGTTCCTTGGTAAGCTCCGACCAATTTGTCATCCGCCAATCTCCGTTATCATGCGCTGGACCGGGGGCGGGTCATCCCCAAATATTATTTTGCAAACATGATAATCGCGCCGCGAAGACCGCCATTGATCTCGATCAAGACGGTCAATGCCGGGAAATCGGTTCAGTCCCGCGTAAACTTTACTGACACTTCGCCAATCGGATCGAGCGCGTGGGTCAATTCGGTTTCGTCCGGTTCGATAATCGGGGGCGGAATGATCGAGCCGGCGATGATGACGTCGCCGGCGGCAAGCTTCTCGCCGAAAGCGGCAAGTGTGTTGGCGACATGCGTGACGATCGCCGTGAGCTTGCCGGTCAGCGCCTCTGGCTCGGTCGAGCGCGCGGCTTCTGCGCCGCGCTGGGTCAGCCGCGAGGTGAGGCCTGATACGTCAGCTCCGGGGCGCGTGTCGCCGCATAAAATAACATGGCGATGATAGATATCGTCGGCGAGCACGGCGTCGATGTTGTCCGGTGTCGGCAGCGGATCGAGATCGGCGACCTCGATCGCTGGCCCGATTTCCTGTACCGCCGCCAGCGCCGCCGCGGGCGAGGTGCCGCCGGGCAGATCGTGCGCCATGCGCACGAAGATTTCCGGCTCGGCCACCGGCCGCAGGTAAGTCTTGAACGACACTATGCTGCCGGATGGCAGCAGCGCGCGCTGCATGAGATAACCGACCAGCGGCGCGGCAAGGCCGAGCCGTTGCATCGCCGCCGGCGCGCCGAAACCCAACTTCCAGCCGAGCGGCTTTTCGCCGGCGGCCATGCGCTCGCGGCGCTTGGCGAGCTGCGCCGTCATGCCCTTCTTAATGAGCGGGTTGTCGAGATCGCGCAGCGCAAACGTCACTTGTGGCTTTCCGGATGCACCTGGTAGCCGGAATCCTCGATCGAGCCGGCGCCCATCCAGCCCCAGACCAGCACCACGTCTTCGTCCGATGTGTTGTTGAAGCCATGCCAGCAGCCGCGCGGCGAATAGACCACGTCGCCTTCGCCCGAGGGCACCTGGCCTTCGTCGGTGTATATGTGGCCGTGGCCCTTGAGCACGATGAAGAACTCATCGCAATTGTGATGGCGGTGGTTCTCGTGCCGTGCGCCCGGCTTGAGCACGGTCCAGCCGACCACGTGATTGGCGCCGGCCGACTTCTTGTCGATCAGGAACTGCACCTGCATGTCGACCCAGCCGTCGTCACGCTTGAGGCCCTCGACCTTGGGCACGTCGCGCAGGTTGGTGCGATACATCTTGGGGGCGGGCGCGTCGTCCTTGATCGTGGCGGCGGTGCCCTTGATGGCCTTGGCCAAGGCGGCTCCGATCTTTTCACCTTGCGTGCTCATGCTTGTCCTCCAATTCTTATTCTTGTCCGCCAAGCCGCCGATAGACTTGATGCGCGACCACGAAATCGTTGGCATCGATGCCGAGACCGCGGCAGGCATTCATCATCTCGTTGGCAGCGGCGGCGAGCGGCACCGGGCTGCCGAGCCGGCGGCCGAGATTGAGCGCCAACAGCATATCCTTCTGCTGCAGCGTGACGTCGGCGAGCGGCACCTTCGGCATGTTGCCCTCCAGGATGAACGGACCGCGGTAGCCGAGGACCGGCGAGGCCGCGACGCTCTTGAGGATGGCGTCGAGCGCGACGGCACGCTCGACGCCGCCCTTCTCGGCCAGCGCCACCGCTTCGCCGAAGCAGACGACCTCGACCATCAGCAAAAGATTGACCGCGATCTTCATCTGGCAAGCCAGCCCGTTGCCGCCGATGCGCGTGACTTTGGGACCGATCGCCAGCAGCACGGGCTCGACGCGCTCGAAGGCCTTCTCGTCGCCGCCGATCATGATCGAGGCATTGCCGGCCTTCACGGTGACCGGCGAGCCGGACAGCGGGCCGTCGAGCATGATCGCGCCAGCCTTTTCGAATTCCTCGGCGACGGCGCGGCTTTCCTCCGGCTCGATTGTGCTCATGTCGATGAAGATGCCACCCTTGGCGATGCCCGACACGATGCCGTCCGGGCCGAGCGCGACGCTGCGCACCGCCTTGGCGTCAGTCACGATGGAAAACACGATCTCGGATTGCTCGGCCGCCTGGCGCGGCGTCTCGGCCCATATCATGCCGGCCTTAATCAGCGGCGCGGCCTTGTCGCGCGATCTGTTCCAGCCGGTGACTTGATGTCCGGCATTCATCAGGCGCGGGACGATCAATTGTCCCATCGCGCCTAATCCGACAAATCCCAACTTCACGGTTTCACGCTCCCGGCTACTCAACGAACTCCGGCGCCGCGCGGGCGCGCGGCAGTATCTACGGATCGAACCGAGAAGGCGAGGGTGGGCAGGCGGTGGGCTAGGGCAGCTTGTCGTAGCCCTCGGCGAAGCCGGCGAGGCTCATAGGAAAGCCGATGCCTTCCTCCGGCGTCTGGAAAATAATGAAGGTCGCGGTCTTGCCGGTGCGCAGCTTCTTGACCAGCGTATCGTCCATGACCACTTCGGCGATGCAGCCGTTGGGCAGGCAGCGCACGAAGCCGGCGCGCCCGATGTCGGCATTGTCGATCTTGAGGCCCAGCCCCGACGGCAGCAGTACGCCGAGCGGCGCCACCACGCGCATCAGCCGGCTCTTGGCGTCGGCGGTCTTGAGCACGATCACGGTCAAGCCGACATTGGCGCGGTCCTCCGAGGTCACGCTCTGAATCAGCGCGCATTGTTCGGATTTGGCGCCCGGCGGCGTGTCGCAGCGGATCTGCCAATCTTTGTGTACCGACTTGACTGCCCCCTGGGCGGCGGCCCGCCCGGCGGGAACCAGTGCCAGCGCCGCCATCAGCACCAGTGGCCATGCCCGGCGTCCAATGGCGTGCCCGCGGTTACCTGGAATGGCCATCCTTCAATCCCTTGACGTGCGGCCGCGCCGCTGCCGGCGGCCCGGTTGCGGGCGAATCGGCGCCCCGCCCATGCATTTTATTCGTCCCGTTGGGTCATGCCCGGCTTTTCCTGTCAAGCGAGGGCAAGGGGCCGGGTCGGTCGCGGATTTAAGGCCATCCAAGACGCCGTCCCGTGGCGTAAATACGGCGCCGGAATGGGGCATGGGGTAGCCGGTCTGTCGCACGCGACAGCGCATGAAGGCGCATTGCAGCAGCCCCGGAATTGTGGTTTGAGAGGCCGGGACTTCCCCCCGGCCCCGCCGCACGATAGCCAAAGCTGCCACGCCCGTGGCAAAACGCAGTGCTCAACGGGCCGAGCCGAACATCATGTCTTGCGGTGGGCGGCAAAGCGGAGCCTTGGATCCACGGCCGTTATTCTCGTCGAGGGAGCGCAAACGACAATGCTGTTGCTCAAGCGATTGATCGCATTCGTGGTCACGGGCGTGACCGTTCTGGCGGGCGGGGGCGCAGCAATGGCCGCGACCGGTCAGCCGCAACCGTGGCAGCTCGGCTTTCAGCCGGGTGCTACCCCGGTGATGGACGACGTTATTTGGTTCCACGATTTCTTGCTCTGGATCATCGCGGCGATCGCGCTGTTCGTGCTGGCGCTGCTGGTCATCATCATGATCAAGTTCAACGCCCGCGCCAATCCGGTGCCCTCGCGCACCACCCACAACACCACCATCGAAGTGATCTGGACCGTGGTGCCGGTGCTGATCCTGGTGACGATCGCGGTGCCGTCGTTTCGTCTGCTGTTCTATCAGCTCAACGTACCGAAGGCCGACGTCACGGTGAAGGCCACCGGCAAGCAATGGTTCTGGACCTACAGCTATCCGGACAGCAAATTCGAATTCGATTCGCTGATGGTGCAGGACAAGGACCTGAAAGCCGGCCAACCGCGCCTGCTCACGGTCGATAATGAAATGGTGGTGCCGGTCAACAAGGTGGTGAAGGTGCTCACCACCGGCGCCGACGTCATTCACTCCTTTGCGGTGCCCTCGTTCGGCATCAAGATCGACGCCATTCCCGGCCGCGTCAACGAAACCTGGTTCAAGGCCGAGCGCGTCGGCACCTATTACGGCCAATGCTCCGAGCTGTGCGGCCGCGACCACGCCTTCATGCCGATCGTGGTCCACGTCGTGAGCGAGAAGGATTACACGGCTTGGCTCGATCAGGCGAAGAATAAATACGCATCCACCGACGATAGCGCGCCCAGCAAGACGACTGTGGCCGCCGCCGATAACAAGTGACACATATAAAAACTCGAATATAATTCGGGCGACGAAGACGAGGTCGAAGGACAATAACGATGGCTCAGACTGCAGCTGCACACGGCACTCATGACACCAACGGTCACCATCCGACCGGATGGCGCCGGTTTGTCTATTCGACCAACCACAAGGACATCGGCACGATGTACCTGGTGTTCGCGCTCATGGCGGGCATCGTCGGCGGCCTGTTGTCGATGGGCATCCGTCTGGAGTTGCAGAACCCGGGCATCCAGTTTTTTCCGAGCCCGCACGAATATAACGTGTTCATCACCGCGCACGGCCTGATCATGATCTTCTTCATGGTCATGCCGGCCATGATCGGCGGCTTCGGCAATTGGATGGTGCCGCTGATGATCGGCGCGCCGGACATGGCGTTCCCGCGCATGAACAACATCTCGTTCTGGCTGCTGCCGG
>CAYLMY010000189.1:0-6542 GCA_964384635.1 uncultured Undibacter sp. | reverse complement strand
AGTTCTTGGCGATGGTCGCCACCCGCATCATTAACGAGGTCAAGGGCGTCAACCGGGTTGTGTATGACGTGACCTCGAAGCCGCCGGGAACGATTGAGTGGGAGTAGGCGCGGCTGCACGGCGCAAAACTAGCTCGACAGATTTAAAACACACTGGCCAAGGGGCGCGGTCTTGGATGTGGTCTTCGTCCTGACGGTCGGTCTTGCTGCCGGCACCATTAGCGGCATCATCGGCACCGGTTCGTCGATCATGCTGGTGCCGGTGCTGGTCTATGAATATGGGCCCAAGCAAGCGGTCCCGATTATGGCGATCGCCGCCATCATGGCGAACGTTTCGCGCATTATCGCTTGGTGGCGCGAAGTCGATTGGCGGGCCTGCGCGGCCTATGCGGCTACCGGCATTCCGGCCGCCGGCTTGGGAGCGCGGACCTTGCTGATACTGCCGCCGCGTATCGTGGATATCTGCATCGGCCTGTTCCTGATCCTGATGATTCCACTCCGGCATTGGCTGGCCGCGCGAAATTTGACTCTAGCGCTGTGGCATCTCGCGATCGCTGGGGCCGTGATCGGCTACATCACCGGTATTGTCGCTTCCACTGGGCCGATCAGCGTTCCGGTGTTTATCGCCTATGGGCTGGTCAAGGGCGCGTTTCTGGCCACCGAAGCGGCTGGTTCGCTCGCCGTGTTCGCAAGCAAGGCTGTGACTTTCCAGCATTTCGGCGCCTTGCCGAGGGACATCGTATTGAAGGGATTGGTCGCCGGATCATCGCTGCTGGCTGGCGCGTTCATTGCCAAGCCCTTTGTGGTGCGATTCGACGCGCAGGTGTTTCGCTATGTGATGGATGGCTTGATGCTGGCTTCGGGCCTAGCGATGCTGTGGAATGCGGGCATGGCCACGTGGTTTTCAAACTGAGGACGGCGCCATGCCCATCACCATCTACGGCATCAAGAACTGCGACACCATGAAGAAGGCGCGCGCCTGGCTCGACAAGCGCGGCATCGACTATGCCTTCCACGACTACAAGAGTGCCGGCATCGAACGCGCGAGGTTGGAAAGCTGGGCCAAGAAAGCCGGCTGGGAAACGCTCCTCAACCGCGCCGGCACCACCTTCCGCAAACTGCCCGACAAGGACAAGGGCGGCCTCACCGAAAAGAAAGCCATCGCGCTGATGCTTAAGCAGCCGTCCATGATCAAGCGGCCGGTGCTCGAGCTTGGCGGCGGCAAAGTGCTGGTCGGCTTCAAGGCGGAGCAATACGGTGAGGCTATCGACAAGCGTGGCTGAGCGAATGCGTTGAATCGCTCGTCCCCGCGAAAGCGGGGACCCAGGGCTGCAATTGAAGGGGGCTTTCCTCCTGGATTCCCGCTTTCGCGGGAATGAACGGAGTTTGCCTCGACCTCTTTGGATTAGCCTTTCGCTGCGCCCTTGACCACCCGCAACTTGGTTTCTACCGGCTCGCCGGCAAGTGTCTTGCGGAAATTCTTGAGGATGTCAGCACTGATTTCGGAGGCAGGCACCGGCTTGCCGAAATAGAAGCCTTGCACCTGATCGGCGTCGGCGCCGTAGAGAAAGTCGACCTGCTGCGGGGTCTCTACGCCTTCGACCGTCACCCGCATATTCATCTCGCGCCCGAGCGCGATGATGGTCTTGACCACCGTCTCCACGTCGCGGCCTGATTTTTCGAAACTCTCCATGAAGCTGCGGTCGATCTTGATCTTGTCGAACGGGAACTTCCAGAGATAGCTCAGACTCGAATAGCCGGTGCCGAAGTCGTCCATGACGATCGACACGCCCATATCCTTGAGTCTCTTGAGCGTGGCCATGGTGGCCTCTGTGTTGCCGAGCAGCAGCGTCTCGGTGATTTCCAGCTCGAGCCGGTGCGGCTTGAGGCCGGAATCCTTCAGAGCTGCGGCGACCGCGTCCTGAATGCTGCCGGATTCGAACTGCGCCGGCGACAGGTTCACCGCCACTGTCAGATTCTCAGGCCAAGAGGTTGCCGTGTGGCAGGCCTCCTGCAGTACCCAGGCGCCCAGCTTGTCGATCAGCCGCATTTCCTCGGCGACCGGAATGAATGTCGCGGGCGGAATTATGGTGCCGTCCGGCGCCGGCAGCCGCGCCAGCGCCTCGAAGCCGACCAGGTGTTTGCCGCCCATTTCGAATACTGGCTGGTAGTTCAGGGTGAAGCTGTCGCGCGCGACCGCGTCGCGGACGATCTTTTCGAGCGCGATGCGTTTTTGCAATGCTTCGTCCATTTCCGGCGCGAAAAAGTGGATGCAATCACGGCCGGCGGTTTTGCCACTGTAGAGCGCGAGATCCGCGCATTTGAGCAGGCGCTCGGGCGTGGCTCCATCGACCGGCGCGAGCGCGACGCCGATCGTATAGCTCGGGCAGATTTCCTGCTCTTTGTAGTGCATAGGTACGCTCAGGACCGACCCGATGCGCTGCGCGAAAGCTTCGGCCTCCATCTTGTCGGCCAGCCCAGTTTGCACGACGACGAATTCGTCGCCGCCGAGCCGCGCTACCATATCCTCGATCCGCGTCATCGCGTTCAGCCGCTTGCCGATTGTACTGAGCAGGAAATCGCCACCGTCATGGCCGAGCGTGTCGTTGACCTGCTTGAAATGATCGATATCGATGAAATGCACCGCGATCATGCCGCCGGTCGACGGCAGGACCGCGAGCGCGGCGTCCAGCCGTTCGATCAGGCGTGCACGATTGGCCAGACCCGTCAACATGTCATGGAGGGCGAGGAAATGGATGCGGCGATCGGCCTGCTGCTTCTCGCGTGTGCGCCGGTACCAGGCGATGGCTGGCAAGCCGAAGGAAAGCCCAGTCAAGGCACACAGCGCGACCGACGCCAGCAGGAAATCGTAGTAGAAGTGGTTGCGCTGCGCCGTTTGATCGACAAAGGCGGCAACGGTGGCGACTGCTTGACCGTTGATGATGACGGGCACGAAAGCTTCGGCGAAATACGTTGGCTGGGTGCTATCGCTGCCGCGGTTTACGTCGATGACAGGCTCTCTGGATTTGGCGGCAAGGGCTGCTTGCGCGCTGAATTCCGAGATATCGACCAGCGCAATACGCGTGCGATCGGAGACCAGCTGAGAATAACCTTCCTTGTTGAAGATCACATAACGGTAAACTTGGCCGGCTTTGCGGGTCGCTTGAAAAAAAGCCATGCTTGCGGTTGAAGGTTGTTCACCGGAAGCGATCTGCGCAAGGTCGGGGACGTTGCCCGCAAGGTAGCCGGCCCATTCGAACGCGACCTCCTCGGCATCGCTGTTCAGGAGATGGTCGGTGAGGACCTTTGCAGTCAGCCACGTTCCGCCAAGCAGAATGCCAAGCGCCAGCACGAGAAGGCCCAAGGCGCGGCGGAACGATATGTCTGCGAGAAAAGCCATGACTAGTTCACTCGCCGCCACGTATCTTCGCAACTACCGTGCGGGCGGTATTAACAAGTGCTGCGTTGTGGGCGTTTTCCGCCGAATAGGAATCGACAATGGATTTGAAGACGATGTCCGCTGTTTTCAAATCCGCTTTCGATGGGTACACAACGGTTCTACGGGAATCTGATTCTAATTGAGTCATAATCAACGCAGTCGACGTTTCGTTGATTCGATTATAGTTTTCCAGGAGCCACGTGCCGCTGTACTTACGGATGATGGCTTGGACGTCGCCGGGCAGGCTGTTGAGCCGTTTCTTGGTCATGAGCAATGACAACGGCACGCAGCTGGTCCCAAGCATATAATGGTGCGGCGCCACCCGGCCGATGCCGAACTCGATCATAGGAACTGGCGGCACGGTGGCGCCGTCGATTTTGTCGCTGCTGATGGCGAGCGCCGTTTCATTGATGGGGACAAAGGCTGGGATGGCGCCGAACTTCTTGAGAATCGCGATTTCTGTGTCGTTGTTGGCGCGAATCCGTTTACTTTTAAGGTCTGCAAGCGAGGCAACGGGTGGGCGGAGATGAATGCTTTCGGGTTCGCTGGCGAATGCCCCGATCACAAAATATTTGTTGAAGCCGCGCATGAGACCGGCCGCAACGAGATGAGAGAAGACAAGCGTGCACTCGCGTCCGTCCTTGTACAAACCGGGAAGTTCGACGACGGCGCTGTCGGGGAATTCCGTGCGTTCATAGGGCTGGACGATGTAGGCGATGTCGGCGGTTCCGTCGCGCAGGAGCTGTGATTGCGGTGTCGGATATTGGCCGAGTGAACCGCTGAGATGGACCTCGATCTCGACCTTGCCCTTGCCATCCGCGTTCACGGCGTCGATGAACTGTTTGACTGCGGCGCGATAGAGATGCGTTCGATCGGAGGTGAAGAACGCCAACTTGAGCTTGATCGGCTCTGCCGTTGCCACAGTCGGTAGCGCGAGCACCGCGGCAAATATGCAATTGACGATGAAACGCAACATGGGTGGCCTCGTACCGCTCGGCCGGGCGCAAGCCGCGGCCATCGCGCACATTGCTAAAATGCAAAGCTTTCGGTTTGCTTGCGGCGATGATGAAAAGACCGCCTGTTTGGCTCCGGAGATTTACGTAGGGGGTATCCGGATAGGGGCAGGCCAATAATTTTTCTAAAGTCGAATGGTGCCGGACGCGCGACTACGGTGCGTCGCCTTTCATGCATTGCTCTCGCAGCCGCCGCAGCACGGTGGCGATGTCGCGCTTGAGCGCCGCTTCTACCATGAACTGCGGTGCCGGAATGTCGGCCGCTAGCGTCGCTTCGTAGGACACGCGCGTGGCTTGCCGGCCGGCGATGGCGTCGAGCCGCCATACGCCGTCCGAGCGTTTCAGCGTGCCACTGATGCGGTGAAAGCGCACGCGCGCGGGCGCCTCGTAGTCGGAGCGGAACACGCTTCGCACGTCGGGCAGGAACCACATCCAGGAAATGCGGTGCTCGCGAATGTCCCAGCGCCCGGTCGGATCGCGCTCGAGCACGCGGCAGATTTGCAGGCCCGGGATGAAATCGGTCGCGCGCGTGCAGTCGGTCATGACGGCCCAAACCTTGGCGCGCGGCGCCGCGATCTCGATGCTGGCGCGGATTTCGACCGTGTCGGCGGCGGCGGCCGCAACGGTGACCACCGGCGTCTCCGCGGCGGCGGCCGCGGCCGCCGTCAGGGTGCCGAAAAGCAACAGGATCGCCGTCGTGCGCAGGCCCATGCCATCACCGTCCGATCGAGGGTGATAACCCCGGAATGGGGCTCTGCGGCGTCGCCGGTCGCCGCCTCGCGGGATTGTGATGGCGCCTGCCGCCCCTTGATCCAGCAGCCTTTCCCTGCCACATGCGGCGCATGAACAGGCCGCTCGCAGCCGCTGATTCCATCCCGCAAACGCCGCTCGCCGCCGAGGTGGAGCGGCGGCGCACGTTTGCGATCATTTCCCACCCGGATGCCGGTAAGACCACGCTGACCGAGAAGCTGCTGCTGTTCGGCGGCGCCATCAATCTCGCCGGCCAGGTCAAGGCCAAGCGCGACCGCCGTGCCACCCGCTCGGACTGGATGGCGATCGAGCGCGAGCGCGGCATCTCGGTGGTCACCTCGGTGATGACCTTCGACTACGACGACCGCGTGTTCAATTTGCTCGACACGCCCGGCCACGAGGACTTCTCGGAGGATACCTACCGCACGCTCACCGCGGTCGACAGTGCGGTCATGGTGATCGACGCCGCCAAAGGCATCGAGGCGCGCACCCGCAAGCTGTTCGAGGTCTGCCGGCTGCGCGATATTCCGATTGTGACTTTCATCAACAAGATGGACCGTGAGAGCCGCGATCCGTTCGAACTGCTCGACGAGATCGAGAAGACGCTGGCGCTCGACACCGCGCCGATGACCTGGCCGATCGGCAGAGGCCGCGATTTCGCCGGCACCTATGATCTCGCCAGCGGCGAGATGCGCCTGGTCGGCGAGGACGGCAAGACGGTGGAGCGCCAGCCGCTCGATCTTGCTGCGTTGGCCACAAAAAATCTTATGCTCGATGCCAAGACCATCGCGGAAGAGCTGGCGCTGGTGAAGGACGCCTGCCGCCGCTTCGATTTCAAATCCTTTCGCGAGGGCCATCTCACGCCGGTGTTCTTCGGCTCAGCGTTGAAGAATTTCGGCGTCAAGGACCTGCTCGACGCACTCGCCGCCTTCGCGCCGCCGCCGCGCGCGCAAAGCGCCAATACGCGCAAAGTCGATGCCCACGAAAACGCGATGACCGCCTTCGTGTTCAAGATCCAGGCCAACATGGATCCCAATCACCGCGACCGTATCGCCTTCGCGCGCCTGTGCTCCGGCAAGCTCAGGCGCGGCATGAAGGCCAGGCTCGCACGCACCGGAAAGCCGATCACGTTGTCGGCGCCGCAATTTTTCTTTGCGCAGGACCGCGCGCTGGCCGACGAGGCTTTCGCCGGCGACGTGGTCGGCATCCCCAACCACGGCACGCTGCGCATCGGCGACACGTTGACCGAGGGCGAGGACATTTCCTTTCTCGGCGTGCCAAATTTTGCGCCGGAAATCCTGCGCCGCGTCAAGCTCGGCGACCCGATGAAGGCAAAGAAGC
>CAYLMY010000188.1:0-6670 GCA_964384635.1 uncultured Undibacter sp. | reverse complement strand
TGTCGAAGCGGGCGGGTGAGTTCGTCACGCTGCGCGAGGTGGTGGACGAGGTCGGGCGCGACGCGGTGCGCTTCGACATGCTCTACCGCAAGAACGACGCCGTCTTGGATTTCGATCTCGCCAAGGTGATCGAGCATTCCCGCGAGAACCCGGTGTTCTACGTCCAGTACGGCCATGCCCGCGCGCAATCCGTGTTCCGCAACGCGCGGGCGGAGATGCCCGGCCTGCCGGAGGTGGCTGCCGAGCGTGCCCGTTTTTTGATGGATGCACCGCTCGCGCGCCTGAGCGATCCGGGGGAACTCTCAATCCTGCGCCGGATCGCGCTTTATCCGCGCATGATCGAGGCCGCCGCAGGAGCCCATGAGCCGCACCGGATTGCCTTCTATCTCTATGAATTAGCAAGTGAATTCCACGCGCATTGGACGCGGGGAAAAGACTTGCCTCATTTACGCTTCATTATCCAGAATGATCCAGAAACAACCATGGCACGGCTCGCGCTGGTACAGGGGGTCGCGACCGTGCTGGCCTCGGGGCTCGCTGTGCTCGGGGTCGAAGCGCCGCAAGAAATGCGGTAGATCAGGTTCGACGGGCTGCGTGGGACGCAAGGCCGCGATCGGACGGGCGAGGGCGGTTTCCAAGCCACAATTCTGGGTAACGAATGGCGGACGATCATATCCAGCGACCTTATCGTGCCAGTCAGCCACCGGTGCGCAATGCGCCCGGCATCGCCTCGGCAACCCCATCCGCCAGTGATCCGCTCGCCGAGCTTGCCCGCCTGATCGGGCAGAATGATCCCTTTGCCGAATACGGCCGCGACGGCGGCCAGCGCGCCGCTGCTGCGCCAGTCGTTGGGCCTGCCGAATATGCGCAACCCCCCGCGCATGATTTGCCTGCCGCCGCAGCACCGGCTTATGCCGACGAGCGTTACGCGGCCGCGCCCGGCTATGCCGATGAGCAGTACGCCGCGCAGCCTGCGCCGTTCCCGCCGCCGGCCGCGCCGCCGCCGCAATATGCCCATGAGGACTATGGCGATCCGGCTTACGCGGGCGATGCTTACGCGCAAGGGGTTCTCCCCGGTCATGCCGACGAGACTGCCCAATCAGCCTACGAGCAAGGGCTGTACGATCCGAACAACCCGCAATCCGCCGCCGAGCAAGAGCACTTCTACGACGATGTCCCGCCGCGCCGGCGCACGGGAATCCTCGCCATTGCCGCGGTTTTCGCGCTGGCCGTGATCGGCACCGCCGGCGCCTTCGGTTATCGCGCGCTTTACGGCTCTTCAGCGCCCAGCGGCCCGCCACCCGTCATCAAAGCCGACGTCAAACCCAGCAAGATCGTCCCCGCCGCGGATTCTAAGGACCCGAAATCCGCCAAGCTGATCTACGACCGAGTCAACAACGGCCAAAACGAAAAGCTCGTGTCGCGCGAAGAGCAGCCGGTCGGCATCAAGGATAAGCCGGTCGGCACGGTGCTGCCGCAGGGCCAAAACGGCGCGCCGGGCAGCGGCTCGATGCAGCAAGCCGCGCTCGGCAGTGGCGTGCTCGGGGTCGAGCCAAAGAAAATCCATACCATCGCCATCCATCCCAATCAGACAGCCAACGCGCCAGCACAGCCGCCGGCCGCAGCGCCGGCTCCCATGCCAGCGCCGGCCCCGGCACACGCCCAGCCGGCCACCCCGTCGAAACCGCCGTCGCGGGCTGCCACCAATCCGGCACCACGCCAGGTGGCGCATGCCGAGCCGCCGGTACGCCATGCAGCGGCGCCGAGCAACGCCCCGCTTTCGCTGAACCCCAATGCTCCCGCGGCGCCGGCCCGGACGGCACCGCGCACCATGCGCACGGGAGCGGTGGCGGCGCCGACGCCGATTGCGCCCGCCAGGACCACCGCGCCCGCGCCGGCGCCCACAAGGACTTCAGCACCGACCCATATCGCACCCGCGAGCAGCGGCGGCTATGCCGTGCAGATCGTCGCGCGGCACAACGAAGCTGATGCGCAGGCGTCCTTCCGCAGCCTGCAGGCCAAATACCCGCAGCAACTCGGCGGCAAGGCGCCGTTGATCCGCCGCGTCGATCTGGGCGCCAAGGGCATCTACTACCGCGCCATGGTCGGTCCCTTCGGCAGCGCCGACGAGGCGAGCCAAGTGTGCTCGCGCCTCAAGGCGGCCGGCGGCCAGTGCATCGTCCAGAGGATTTAGCGCGCCCAAAGCTTGCCCTTGCAGCGACGGCGGGCTAATCCGCGCCAATGCCTGCACGCGCTTTCATCACCGGTCTGGCGGGATTGACCATCTCCGCCAACGAGCGGGCATTTCTCCGCGAGGCCCAGCCGTGGGGCCTGATCATCTTCAAGCGAAACGTGAGCACGTCACAGCAAGTAACAGGACTTGCTAGTTCATTTCGTGATATTCTTGGCTGGCAAGCCCCGATCTTGGTCGATCAGGAAGGAGGCCGCGTGCAACGCCTCGGGCCGCCTCATTGGCCGACTTACCCGCCGGGCGCGCGCTATGGCGAACTGTATGATCGCGAGCCGGCCACGGGCATCGCGGCGGCGAGGCTCGCCGGCCATCTCATCGCGTCTGACCTTGCCAGTCTCGGCATTGACGTTGACTGCCTTCCGCTCGCCGACGTGCCAGCCCCCGGCAGCGATGCGGTCATAGGTGACCGTGCCTATGGCAGTGAGCCCGGCAAGGTCGCCGCCATTGCCGCGGCAATCGCCCAGGGGTTGCAGGCCGGGGGGGTGCTGCCGGTGCTCAAGCACCTACCGGGCCATGGCCGGGCCAAGGCAGACAGCCACCACCGCCTGCCGGTGGTCGATACCGACCGGGCAACCCTGGAAGCCACCGATTTCGCAGCTTTCCGGCCGCTCGCCGGCTTGCCCATAGGCATGACCGCACATGTTGTGTTTTCTACCATCGACCCCATCGCACCGGCCACCACTTCGGTCACAATGGTGCGCGAAGTGATTCGGGGCTTCATCGGGTTCCAGGGCCTGCTGATGAGCGATGATATATCCATGGGCGCCTTGTCCGGAACGCTGGCCGAGCGCAGCCGCGCCGCGCTCGCCGCCGGTTGCGATCTCGTGCTTCATTGCAATGGCGACCTGCGCGAGATGCAGGACGTCGCCGGCGTGGCGCCGGAGCTCTCAGGCGAGGCTGCGGCGCGCAGCCGCGCCGCGCTGGCGCAACGTTCGGCGCCGGAACGCTTCGATGTGGATGAGGCGCGGGCACTTTTCGCCCGCATCGTTGGCGGCCGGCAGCCGCAGCGGATGACGGTGACATGAGCGACGAATTCGACCCCACGCTCGAAGCGGACCGCGCCACCGGCGAGCCGGCGATGATCGTCGACGTAGAGGGCTTCGAGGGGCCGCTCGATCTGCTGCTGATGCTGGCGCGTCAGCAGAAGGTCGATCTGACGAAGATTTCGATCCTGGCGCTGGCCGATCAGTATCTCGCTTTCGTCGAAGCCGCACGCAAATTGCGGCTGGAGCTCGCCGCCGACTATCTGGTGATGGCGGCGTGGCTTGCTTACCTGAAATCCCGGCTGTTGCTGCCGGAGCCAGAGCCGGGCGAGGGGCCGAGCGCGGAGGATATGGCGCTGGCGCTGGCCTATCGCTTGCGCCGGCTGGAGGCGTTTCGCGAGGTGGCGACGCGGCTGATGGGGCGCCCGCAGCTCAACCGCGACATCTTCTCCCGCGGTGCGCCAGAGCCGATCGCCGAGGTCAAGCAGCCGGAATTTACGGCGACGCTCTACGACCTGCTCACGGCCTACACCACGCAACGTTCGCGCAGCGCGCTCTCGCGGGTGCAGGTCAAGAAGCGCATGGTGTGGTCATTGGCCGATGCGCGCGCCGCGCTCGACCGGTTGATCGGGCAGTCGGCCGACTGGGCCAGACTCGACCAGTTCCTGATCGCCTATATCGTGGAACCGTCAATGGCAACCACGGTGTTTGCATCTTCGTTCGCTTCGGCGCTCGAACTGGTGCGGGAAGGCCTGGCGGAGGTTCATCAGAAAGAGTCGTTCGCGCCGATTTACATGCGCAAGCGGGTCGGTGCGAACGGAAGCGCTGCGACGCATGACGCGCAAGAAAACACATAAGGAGAAGGGGTCCATGCCGAGCGTGGCCAAGAAGTTGGTGGTTGTGCAAAACAATGAGCCGCCGCCGGATGAGCCGGCCGCGCGGGCGGACGAGTTGCGCCAGTTGGAGGCCGTGCTGTTCGCTTCCGCGCAGCCGCTCGACGAAGCTGTGCTTGCGCGCCAACTTCCCAACGGCGTGAAAGTGAAGGACGCGCTGGCGCGGCTCAAGGCTGAATACGCTTCGCGCGGCGTCAATCTGGTGCGTATCGGCAGGAAATGGACGTTCCGCACCGCCGACGATCTGTCCTGGCTGCTGACCAAGCAGACGATCGAAACGCGCAAGCTCTCGCGCGCCGCGATCGAGACACTCGCCATCGTCGCCTATCACCAGCCGGTGACGCGCGCCGAGATCGAGGAGATCCGCGGCGTGGTGACGGCGGCCGGCACGCTCGACGTGTTGCTCAGGACCGGCTGGATCCGCCCGCGCGGCCGGCGCAAGGCGCCGGGCCGGCCGATCACCTATGGAACGACCGAGGCGTTTTTGTCGCATTTCGGGCTGGAGGAGGTGGGCGATCTGCCCGGCCTCGACGAACTCAAAGGCGCGGGCCTTCTGGAAGGCAATCTGCCGCCCGGTTTTGCGGTTCCGATGCCGTCCGACGACACCACTTTGCGCGATGACGAAGATTCGCTGGAGCCCGGTGATCTCGACTTCGGCCTGGTCCCGCCGCCGGACAGTGGCGAGAAGTGACGGCGGCAAAATTAAGGTAAATACAGCGACTTGGGCGGCGTCGCGGCGCGATTTAACGTACCGAAGTCCTTGTTTTTGCCGCCCCCGGGGCCTAGTTTCAAGCTCAAACATGGGCGGGACGAGCACGCTGTATGCCCGTCGCTGCGGAGGATTTGCCGATGGGTTCTTTGAGCATATGGCACTGGCTGGTCGTCATTGTCGTGGTTCTCCTGCTGTTCGGAAGAGGCAAGATTTCCGAGCTGATGGGTGACGTCGCCGGCGGCATCAAGGCGTTCAAAAAGGGCATGGCGGAAGACGACAAGCCCACCGAAGCCAAGAGCGATCCCAAGACGATCGACCACCAAGCCGCCGCTGGCGCCGCGCCAAAGGCGGAGAGCGAACAGCGCGCCGAGGGCGTACGCTCTTAACAGCGCGCGCTGCGATGGCGCAGCCGGGGTGTGATCGCGGCGATCGTCGTCGGGGCAGCGGTGCTGGAGTTGACTAATCCATGTTCGACATTGGGTGGGGCGAGCTCGTCCTCATCGGCATCGTTGCGCTGATTGCGATCGGGCCGAAAGAGCTGCCGACGGTGCTGCGCACGCTTGGCCAGTACATGGGCAAGGTCAAGCGCATGGCCGCCGAGTTCCAGGGTCAGTTCCAGGAGGCGATGCGCGAGGCCGAGATGGCCGACCTCAAGAAGCAGGCCGACGATCTCACCAGCGCCGTCACCGACGTTGCCAGTTTCGATCCACTCGCGGATATCGACAATGACGGCGACGGCGCGTTCGGCGCGGCGGAGCCGGCCAAGACTGAAACCAATACTGAAACCGATACTGAAACCAAGACTGACGCCGAGGCTGAACCGGAAAAAACCGAGGCCGAACCGGAAAAGGCCGAATCATCCGCCGAGACGAGCGCGGCTTCGCAGGCATCGGCCGAGCCGGAAGCCTCGCCCGGCAGCGACCTGCCGGAGCCGCCCGCGCCCGTTTCCGAAAAAGAATTCGTCCCGGCTGAGCCAGCGCCCAAGCAGGCCGGGGGCAAGGCATGAGCCACGAGGACATCGAGGCCACCAAAGCGCCCTTGATGGAGCACCTGGTCGAGCTGCGCTCGCGGCTGATCAAGGCGGTGCTGGCGTTCGGCGTGACGTTCGCGCTCTGCTTCGTGTTCGCCAAGGACATCTACAATGTCCTGGTGTGGCCGTTCGTCTGGGTGGCGGGGCCGGAGAATTCGAAATTCATCTACACCGCGCTGCTGGAATATTTCATCACGCAATTGAAGCTGGCGATGTTCGGCGCGGCGTTCCTGTCGTTCCCGGTGATTGCTGCGCAGATCTACATGTTTGTCGCGCCCGGCCTCTACCGCCACGAGCGCAAGGCGTTCCTGCCGTACCTGATCGCCACGCCGATCTTCTTCGCCATGGGCGCGCTGGTGGTCTATTTCCTGGTGTTCCCGATGCTGGTGCGCTTCTCGCTGCACATGCAGCAGCCGGGCGACGCCGGCGACGCGTCGATCTCGCTGCTGCCGAAAGTTGGCGAATACCTGTCGCTAATGATGGCGCTGGTGCTGGCGTTCGGCGTGGCGTTCCAGCTGCCGGTGATCCTGACGCTGCTCGGGCGAATCGGGCTGATCACATCGGCCCAGCTCAAGTCCAAGCGGCGCTATTTCATCGTCGGCGCCTTCGTGCTGGCCGCGGTGCTGACGCCGCCCGATATCATCAGCCAGATGTCGCTGGCGGTGCCGCTGCTCTTGCTGTTCGAGGGCTCGATCTGGTCGGTGCGCGTGGTCGAGCGGCGCGCCAAGGCCGACGCTGCCGCCAAGGCGCAGGCGGCGGCCGCGGGTGGCGCGGGCGGCAGCGGTGACGCCAGCCCGGCGG
>CAYLMY010000187.1:0-6720 GCA_964384635.1 uncultured Undibacter sp. | reverse complement strand
CCTGCGAGATGAACTTCGTGTTCATATAGGCCTGCAGGCCCTCGATGCCGCCTTCCGAGCCGTAGCCCGACTCCTTGACGCCGCCGAACGGCGTCTCCGGCGTCGAGATGGCGACGCTGTTGACGCCCACCATGCCCGACTGGATGGCGTCGCCGATGGCGGTTGCGGTGGCGGCCGAGGCGGTGAAGGTGTAGGCGGCGAGCCCATATTCCAGCGAATTGGCGCGTTCGACCACTTCGTCGAAGGTCTTGAACGGCACGATGGGCGCGACCGGACCGAACGGCTCCTGCGTCATGATCTTGGAATCGTCCGGCACCTCGGTGACCACGGTCGGCTGGAAGAAGAAGCCCTGGTTGCCGTGGCGCGAGCCGCCGGTCAGCACCTTGCCGCCGCGGTCCTTGGCGTCGTTGACGAAGGACTCCATGGCGTCGAGCCGGCGCGGATTGGCAAGCGGGCCCAAGGTAATGCCCTTCTCCAGCCCGTCGCCCATCTTCAAGTTCTTGGCGTATTCGGTAAAGCGCGCCACGAACTTGCTGTAGGACGGCTCCTGCACGTAGAAACGCGTCGGCGAGATACAGACTTGGCCGGCGTTGCGGTACTTGAACGCGGCGATGGTGTCGGCGGCCTTTTCCGGGTCGGCGTCGGCGAACACCACCACCGGCGAATGCCCGCCCAGCTCCATGGTCGCCCTCTTCATGCCTTTGGCGGCGAGACCGGCGAGATGCTTACCGACCGGAATCGAGCCGGTGAAGGAGATCTTCTTGACCGACTTCTGCGGGATCAGATGCTCTGAGACTTCCGCTGGCACGCCGAATACCAGGTTGAGCACGCCCGCCGGCAGACCGGCGTCGGCAAAGCATTTGACCAGCTCGACGCAGGCGCCCGGCGTTTCTTCCGAGGCCTTGATGATGATCGCGCAGCCGGCGGCCAAGGCGCCGGCAATCTTTCTCACGGGAGTGAGCGTCGGGAAGTTCCACGGCGTGAACGCTGCCACGATGCCGACCGGCTCCTGCAGCACGAGCTGACGCACTCCCTTCTGCCGGCCCGGCACGATGCGACCGTAGGTGCGGCGGCCTTCCTCGGCGTACCAGTCGATGATGTCGGCACTGGTCAGAACTTCTGCGCGCGACTCCGGATAGACCTTGCCCTGCTCTTGGGTCTGCACCTTTGAAATGTGGTCGTAACGCTCGCGCACCAGGTCGGCGGCCTTGCGCATGATCTTGGAGCGGTCGTAGGCGGAGGTTGCCTTCCACACCGCAAAACCTTTTTCGGCGGCGGCCAGCGCCGTGTCGAGATCGGCTTTGCTGGCGTGCGGCAGACGCGCCAGCGATTTGCCGGTCGCGGGATTGATGACGTCCTCGCCCTTGCGGCCGTCGCCGTTGAGCCACTTGCCGTCGATGAAAAGACCAAGCTCGGTATACATGTGACCCTCGTCGTTACCCGGAACATTTCGTCGCGCGATGCATTAGCACTTTCGCGAGCGTGCGGCCACTCGTCTGCCGCGTTGCGGTACGACCGATTTAGCCTGCGGAATCAACCGCGATGGCGGGGCCTGCGCATGAGATGGGCGGCCGCGCGAGCGGCCGGGCACTTGGCGCGCCCGCGAAAAGCGGCTTTGCGGCCATGGGTCGCGCAGGATGAATTGCGCAAATAGCGTTGGCCACGGCGGAATTTCCAATGTTATGATTGCTTTAAGCGGCGTGCCGAGCAGCGGTCCGTGGGGGACATGGCGGCTCCGGGCTTAGTCGGAACGTCAGAATCCGAGAGAAGCGCCGCGTCGAGAGGGAGTTCAAACTAACTGGGAGGACACAATATGCGTTTGCCTATCACCGTTGCGCTCGGCGTAGCCGGCGCGATCTTCGCCTACAACGTGGCTTCGGCCGAGGACGTCATCACCCTCGGCGCGGCTGTTTCTCAAACCGGCAAATATTCGACCAACGGCGTCTTCACCACGAAGGGCTATCAACTCGCGATCGACAAGATCAATTCGCAGGGCGGTGTGAAGGTCGGCGGCAAGACCTATAAGCTGGCCGTGAAGTTCTACGACGATGAATCCACTCCGGCGCGCGGCGCCGAGCTGGTCGACCGCCTGATCAAGCAGGACGACATCAAGTTCATCCTCGGGCCCTACTCGTCCGGCCTCACCAAGGCGATCGCCCCGGTGACCGAGCAGCTCAAGACCCCGATGGTGGAAGCCAACGGCGCCTCGCGCTCGCTGTTCACCAACGGCTGGAAATATATCTTCGCGACGCTGTCGACCGCCGACCAGTATCTGGCCAGCGTGATCGACCTGGCGGCCGAGAACGCCCAGGCGCTCGGTAAGAAAAAGGCGAGTGACCTTCGGGTTGCAATCATCGTCGAAAACGATCCGTTCTCGAAGGACATCCGCGCCGGCGTGGTCGAGCAGATGAAGAAGTACGGCATGAAGCTGGTCGTCGACGACCAGATGCCGCGCGACCTCAGCGATATTTCGCCGTCGCTGACCAAGGTCAAGGCGCTCAAGCCCGACGTGCTGGTCACCTCCGGCCACACCAAGGGCGCGGTGACCGCCGCGCGCCAGATCGGCGAGATGAAGGTCAACACGCCGATCGTCGCCATGACCCAGTGCGACTCGGGTAAGATCATCCAGAAGTTCGGCGGGGCCGTCGAAGGCTTCCTGTGCCCGACCCAGTGGGCGCCGACGCTGACCTATTCGGGCAAGGTGTTCGGCAAGGCCGCGAACTTCGAGAAGGAGTTCGTGGAGAAGTATAAAGAAAAGCCGCCGTACCAGGCAGCCGAGTCGGCCGCGGCCGTCATCGTCTATGCTGACGCCTTGAAACGCGCCGGAAAGCTCGACAAGGAAGCGGTGCGTCAGGCCTTGACCAAGACCGACCTCGACACGTTCTACGGTCACATCAAGTTCGATAAGACCGGCAAGAACACCGCCAAGCCGATGGCGCTCTACCAGATCCAGAACGGCAAGTTCGTCGTGGTGGCGCCGTCCAAGTTCGCCGCAGCCAAGGCGAAGCTTCCGCGGCAGACGACGAACTGATCGTGACGACCTGAACGAAAGGCTGGGACCCTTAAGCGGGTCCCGGCCGCACCGATTTTTTCATTCGGGGGCGACATGGCCGTGTCACGAACGGGAGCATTCCCGTGATCGATAATCTTATGCTTCTGTCCCAGGCGCCGGTGATCAGCGCCGACCTCATCATCAATGGCCTGCTGGTGGGGGCGATATTTGCGCTCGCCGCCTATGGCATGGCGCTGGTCTGGGGAGTGATGAACATCATCAACATCGCCCAGGGCGAGTTCGTCATGCTCGGCGGCTATGTCGCCATGATCCTATTCTGGAACGGCATCCATCCGCTGTTCGGGGTGGTGGTCGCGCCGGTGGTGCTGTTCTTCGTCGGTTGGGCGCTCTACCGGCTGGTGGTGTTCCGCGTGGTCGACCGCGACCTGTTCGTGTCGCTGCTGGCCACCTTCGGCCTGTCGATCCTGATGCAGCAGCTAATGAACACGGTGTTCACCGGCAACATTCAGACCGCGCAATCCGACCTCGGCACCTTGCAGCTTTTCGGCACCATCTCGATCCTCAACATCAAGATCGTCGCCTTCGTCATGGCCATCGCGCTCGGCGGCTGTCTGGTGGTTTTCTTGCGCTATTCGCGGCTCGGCCAGGCGATCCGCGCCACCTCGCAGAATGCGCGGGCGGCACGTGTGCTCGGCGTCGACACCGACCACCTCTACGCCGTCACTTTCGGGCTAAACGCGGCGATCTGCGGCGCCGCCGGCGCACTGGTGGCCATGGCCTACAACATCCATCCCTATATCGGCCTGCCCTACACCATTCGCGCATTTATGATCGTAATCGTCGCCGGGCTGGGCAACATCGCCGGCGTGATATTGGCGGGACTGGGTCTGGGCGCGGCCGAAAACGTCGCCAGCTTTGTGCTCGGCGCTGAATTTCAACTGGCCTTCACCTTCGGCCTGCTGGTGGTGGTGCTGGTCTGGCGCAATACGCGGCTCGCGGCCAAACGGCAGTATCTCAAATGAACGTGCCGATCCAAAAAATCGCCGGCTATGCCGCGCTCTTGGTGTTCGGGGCGGCGGCGCCGTATTTGTTTCCCGCCTATCACGCCCAGCTCGCCGAATTGTGGCTGTTCGTGGTGTTCGCGCTGACCTGGGACCTGGTCGGCGGTCAGATGGGCTACAACTCGTTCGGCAACGTTCTCTTTGTCGGCGTCGGTACTTATGCCTGCGCCGTGATGCAGGTCGGCCTGTTCTACAATGTCGGCGCCTACACTGCCTCCGACGGCGGCAACGCTACTATCTTCACCTTCAACGTCGCGCAATACCTGACCGGGTTGGCGGTCGGCCTGCCGGTGGCTGCGGTGATCGGCGGACTGGTGGCGATCTTCTTCGGCTCGATCATCCTCGGCATGCGCGGGCACTATTTCGCCATCTGCACGCTCGGCCTCGGCGTCGCCGCCGGTCAGATATTCGCCGGCTGGGAATGGGTCGGCGCCGGCTCCGGCATGTCGTCCCCCAACGCGCCAGCGAAGATCGGCGACATTACGCAATTGCTCTATTACCTCGCCTTCGGCCTGGCGGTGATTACCTTCGCAGTGATCCGCTGGCTGCTCACCACCCGCTTCGGGCTGGCGCTCAATGCCATCCGCGACGACGAGGACAAGGCGGAGGCCATGGGCCTGCCGACCAAACGCATCAAGGTGACCGCCTGGTGCGTGGCGGGCATCCTGCTCGGCGTGTCCGGCGGCATTCTCGGCAACCTCAAGCGCTTCATCGATCCGATCGACGTGGCGTTTGCCGGCGAGACCTACGGCGTGTGGATGGTGCTGATGGCTATCCTCGGCGGCAAGGGCACGATCTGGGGCCCGGTGATCGGCGCCGCCATTTTCCAGGTGCTCAAGGAAGTGTTCTGGACCTACCTGCTCGGCTGGCAGCGCGTCGCGCTCGGCCTGATGATCGTGCTCATCGTGGTGTTCTTCCCGCAAGGCATCCTCGGCTGGGCGCGCGAGAAATTCCCCGAAATGTTCGGCCATCGGATCGATCGCGGGCCGGCACGGGAGCCCGCGGAATGACGGCCATGCTCGAGGTCGAGAACGTTTCGAAGGCCTTCGGCGGCGTCCAGGCCAACAAGACCATTTCACTCACCGTGCCGGAAGGCGAGATAGTCGGGCTGATCGGCCCCAACGGCTCCGGCAAGACCACGCTGTTTTCCTCCATCGTCGGCCAGTATCCGATCGATGGCGGCTCGATCCGCTTCGAGGGCGAGGAGATTTCGACGCTGCGGGTGCCGCAGATTGCGCGGCTCGGCCTGCTGCGCACGTTCCAACAGACCCGCATCTACGGCCAGATGACCTGCATGCAGAACATGGTCATCTCGGCATCGGTGCGAAAGCGCGGTTTCGGCGAGCTGTTTCACGGCCAGCACGACCCGCACGTCAGCAAGTACGCCGAGGAAATGCTGGAATTCGTGGGACTTTATGAAAAGCGCCTGTTGCGCGCCGGCTCCCTGTCGTTTGGCCAGCAAAAGCTGTTGGAATTCGCCATGGCGCTGATGAACGAGCCCAAGCTCTTGATGCTCGACGAACCGACCGCCGGCATCAACCCGACCCTGATCAACGGGCTGATCGACCGCCTCAAGCGCGCCAACGCGCAGTTCGGTATCACGCTGTTCGTGATCGAGCACAACATGCGCGTGATCATGAATCTGGCCCAGCACATTTATTGTCTGGCGCACGGCGAGCTGCTTGCCGCCGGCACGCCCGACCAGATCCGCAACGATCCCAACGTGATCGACGCCTATCTGGGGGCGCACTGACATGAGCCGCCAGAACACGCGCGATTTCGGCGATGTTGCGGCCGTCATGTCGGTCGACGACGTCCAGCGCGAGGCCGAGCGTATCGCCGAGCAGCCGCCGGTCGAGGCGCTCGACGCGCTGGTCAGGGGAGAAAGCTTCCTGACCATCGACCACCTGCGCGCCGGCTACGGGCCGATGGAAATCCTGCACGACTTCTCACTGCGCGTCGGCAAGGGCCAGTCGCTCTGCCTGATCGGCCCGAATGGCGCCGGCAAATCCACCGTGCTGCACTCGATCTTCGGTTTCGCCGACGTGATGGACGGCAGCATCAAGGTTGGCGGCCGCGAGGTGAGCAAGCTGTCGTCGAACGAAAAGCTCGCTAAAGCCGGCATCGCCTACATCCTGCAGGACAATTCAGTGTTTCCCGACATGACTGTGGAGGAAAATCTCTGGATGGGCGGCTTCCTCAAGCCGAAGCAGGCGGAGGCGCACGCGGCGGCCGACAAGATCTTCGCCAAATATGGGCGGCTCGCCGAGCGGCGCCGTCAGCCGGCGAAAGTTCTGTCCGGCGGCGAGCGGCGGCTGCTGGAGATTTCGCGCGCGCTGGTGATGGAACCGGACGTCCTGCTGGTGGACGAGCCGTCGATCGGGCTGGAGCCGCGTTACATCGACATGGTGTTCGAGATTCTCGACGACCTGCAGCGAAATGAACACAAGACCATCGTCATGGTCGAGCAGAACGCCAAGAAGGGCCTGAGCTTCGCCGATATCGGCTATGTGCTGGTGTCCGGCCAGCTCGCCAAGGCCGGCAAGGGCAGCGAACTGCTGGAAGACCCCGACGTCGCGCGGCTGTTCTTGGGTGGTTGATTTGGGCGGCTAGCGCTACTCACGACCCGGTAAACGCCGGCTTGCG
>CAYLMY010000186.1:0-6745 GCA_964384635.1 uncultured Undibacter sp. | reverse complement strand
CGGAAGCCGCGGGCCGTCATGGCGGCTTTCAGCAGCAGGCGCCAGCGGCGCTGGGCCGGCGTCACGGCGCGGCTCGCGGTGTAGCTTTTGACGTCCAGGCAGTCGAAGCCGCTGCCCATGTCGATGCTGTTGTCGGGCGCGCGTTGGCGCGCCGGCCCGGTGCAGGGACCGTAATGGGCGGCGCGGTCGAACGACGCAGCCTTCCGCGCCGGCAGCTTGATGAGCGTGAGATCGACCGCGATGCCGGCCGAATGGCGCGAATGCGTGGCGATGTAGCCGCGCGCGAACAGCTCACTTTTCGGCAGGCGCGGATAAAAGCGCTTGGCGCCGCCGCGGCGCGCATCGTTGGCCCAGCGCCACATGGCGCGCACGGCGCGCGCCGGGCGGTAGCAGTCGTAGGTTTTCAGCGACAAGTGCTCGCGCGCGAGATCGGCTTGCACGCGTGCGAGCGCCTGTGCCACCTCGCGCCGCAGCACGCATTCGGGAGCCTCGTAGCCCGGCAGCGGCCGGCCGGTGAAATTGTCGTAGGTCGCATAGCGCATGTCCTGCGCGATGGTCGGCGCCACCGCGCGCAGATAGACGAAGCCGGCCGGCAGATCTCCCGCCATGGCGGGGGCGGCGGCCAGGGTCGCCGCGATCATCGCCAAACTCGAGATTCGATCCATGCGTCAACCTAGAGCGTTTCGTCGGACGGAGGCATCCCTCATCCGCTCATGCCCGCGGAAGCGGGCATTCAGGTCCTGGATGCACTCCGGAGCGATGCGGTCCTGGGTCCCCGCTTGCGCGGGGACGAATGGAACGTCTTGCGGCGCACACGGCCGGAACGCTCATACCGGCCCGGCGTTGCCGCCCATTGCAATAACCCGGCGCAAGCGGCACAAGCGCGCGCCAGGATATCCGCAGCATGAGTCCCAAAGCCAAATCCAAGAGCCAGGGCGCCGCGGCGGCGAAGCCCGTGGCGCGCCCGCTCAGCCATCCGGAAATCCGCGCCATCGTTATGGGCATCATGCTGGCGATGTTTCTGGGCGCGCTCGACCAGACCATCGTCGCCACCGCGCTGCCGACCATCGGCCGCCATTTCGGCGATCTCGGCGATCTCGCCTGGGTGGTCACCGCATACCTGCTCACCGGCACCGCGGTGACGCCGCTCTACGGCAAACTGTCCGACATCCACGGAAGGCGCGGCATGCTGCTGATCGCCATCGGCTTCTTCGTCGCCGGCTCGCTGGCCTGCGCGCTGGCGCCGAGCATGACCGCGCTGGTGTTTGCGCGCGCGCTGCAGGGCATGGGCGGCGGCGGGCTGATGGCGCTGTCGCAGACCATCATCGCCGACATCGTCGCGCCGCGTGAGCGCGGCCGCTATCAGGGCTACATCGCCGCCGTGTTCGCCACCTCCTCGGTGGGCGGCCCGGTGCTGGGCGGCTTTCTCACGCAGCACCTCGACTGGTCGCTGATCTTCTGGATCAACCTGCCGCTCGGCCTGGTGGCGCTCGGCATCACCTCGAACGTCTTGAAGCGCGTGCCGTTTCATCCGCGCAAACACGAATTGGATATCGTCGGCGCGCTGTTGATGATGGCGGCGGCGGTGGCGCTGTTGCTGGCGCTGTCCTGGGGCGGGCGCAAATTCGACTGGATTTCCGCGCCGACGGCTGCGCTGCTGCTGACCTCCGTCGTGCTGTGGAGCCTGTTCGCCTTAAGGCTGATGACGGCGAAAGAGCCGTTCCTGCCGCTCGCCGTGCTGGCCAATCCGGTGGTGCGCACCGCAGCGCTTGCCGGCGCCAGCTGCATGGCCACGCTGGTCGGCATGACCATCTTCGTGCCGCTCTATTTCGAGGTGGTGCTGCACCTGTCGGCGAGCGAGTCCGGCATGGCGCTGATCCCGCTGATGGGCGCGACGGTGATCTTCTCCACCGTCTCCGGCCGGCTGATGATGCATATGACGCATTATAAGCGCGCCCCGCTGATCGGGCTCGCCATCGCAATCCTCGGGCTGGCGGTGCTGGCGATCTGGCCGGCCTCGATGTCGACCGCTCTGGTGTTGCTGCTGCTCACCGTGGTCGGTGCCGGCCTCGGCACCGTGTTCCCGATCTCCACCGTCTGCATGCAGAACGCGGTGACGCAGCACCAGATGGGCGTCGCCACCGGCGCGGCCAATTTCTTCCGTGCGCTCGCCTCGGCGCTGGTGGTGGCGGTGCTGGGCGCGATCGTGCTCGGCGGGCTCGGCGGCGTCACCGGCATGTCGGTGGAGACGCTGGCGCACGCGGCCTCTGCTCATACCTTGAGCGTGGCGTTCCGTTTCGTATTCATGGCCTGCGCGCTGGTGCTCGGCTTCGGCATGGCGTTCCTGATCGCCATGGAGGAGCGCGTGCTGAAAGGCCCGGCTACTCAATCGCCGGCGGCGGGCGCACCGACCGCGCCGGCCACCCCGATCCCGGCGGAGTAGTAGGCATGTTGCAACAGCCGCGCTAAGGTCGCCGCAGCTATCGCTTGGCAACGGCGCCTATTGGTCGAGCGGCAATAATTTGGCCACAAGCCCGGAAGAGTAACGGCCCATGCGTTGGGATGATTTTCGCCGCAGCGACAATATCGAGGACGACCGCGACGGCGGCGGTTTCGGCGGTGGCGGTGGCCGCGGCGCCGGTATGCCGGTCGGGCGCGGCGGGCTCGGCATCGGCACGGTGATCGTGCTCGGTCTGATCGGCTGGGCGCTCGGCATCGATCCCAGCATTCTTATCGGCGGCGCCGAGATCATCAGCGGCGGCGGCTCGCAATATCAGCAACCTTACCGGCAGCCGACGCGGCGCACCGGCACGCCGACCGACCGCAGCGGCCAATTCGTCGCCGCCGTGCTCGGCAATACCGAAGACGTCTGGACCGAGATTTTCCGCGCCAACGGACGGGACTACCGCGCGGCCCCTTTGCGCCTTTACCGCGGCGGCGAGGAGGGCGGCTGCGGCTTCGCGCAAGCCGCGATGGGGCCGTTCTATTGCCCGCGCGACAAGCGCATCTATCTCGACACTTCGTTCTTCCGCGAGATCGAGCTGCGCTTTCACGGCTGCAGCGGCAAGGCCTGCGAGTTCGCGGAAGCCTATGTGATTGCCCATGAGGTTGGCCACCATGTGCAGGACTTGCTCGGTACCTTGCGCAAGGCGCAATCGGCGCAGCAGGCCGTGGGCAGCAAAGCGCGCGCCAACCGCATCCAGGTGCGGATCGAATTGCAGGCGGACTGCCTCGCCGGCATCTGGGCACATCATTCCAACCAGCGCTGGAAGTCGATCGAGCCGGGCGACGTGGAGGCGGCGCTGCAAACCGCGGCGGCGATCGGCGACGACCGCCTGCAGAAACAGGCACGCGGCTACGTGGTGCCGGATTCCTTCACCCACGGCACCTCGGCGCAGCGTCAGCGCTGGTTCACCATCGGCTTGAAAGAAGGCAAGGTCTCGGCCTGCGATACTTTCGCGGCGGCATCGCTCTAGGGCGGCGGCACGACCTTCCTGACGTAGATGTTTGCGCCCGATTGCGCAGCGCGTCGAACAGCACCGGCCCGCGCACCGCAGCGGACTTCCAAGGCATGGGCGCGCGTCTTGTCGGCCGGCCGGTTTTGGTGGACATTCGGGTAAACCTCATAACGACGGAGGGTGCGCCCATGGACATCGTCCCATTGGGGCCGGGTTTTGCGGCCGAGCTGCGCGGCGTGACGCTGGCCGATGTCGCGGCCGACGACGCGGCCTACGCGGCAACGCGCGCGCTGCTCGACGAACATTCGGTGCTGGTGTTTCGCGGCCAGGAGGTGACCGACGAGGTGCAGCTCGCCTTCTCGCGCCGCTTCGGGCCGCTGGAAGTGACCAAGGTCGGCTCGGAAGGGACGGGCACCAACATGGTGATCCTCACCACCATCGGCGAGGACGGCAAGGTGGCGGCGCCCGACTCGCGCATGGCGCTGCGCAACAAGGCCAATCAGCTTTGGCACACCGACTCGACATTCAAGCGCGTGCCGGCGCTCGCTTCGGTGCTGTCGGCGCGCATCATCCCGGCGCAGGGCGGCGAGACCGAATACGTTTCGACGCGGCTCGCCTTCGAGCGGCTCGATCCGGCCTTATGCAAGCGGCTGGAAAATTCCTTCGCCTGGCATGACTACGCCCATTCGCGCGGCCAAATAGCGCCCGATCTCGCTTCGCCCGAGGAGCGCGCGGCGCTGCCGCCGCAATGCTGGCGCATGGTGTGGAAGAACCCGGTTAACGGGCGTAGCGCGCTTTATCTCGCCTCGCATGCCTATGCGATCGAGGGCATGGAGAAGGAAGAAGGGCTGAAGCTGCTCGCCGAATTGATGGCGGCCGCCACCGCGCCGGGCTCGAGCTATGTGCACCAATGGCGCGCCGGCGACGTGGTGATGTGGGACAACCGCGCCACCATGCACCGCGGCCGGCCCTGGCCGGCGCAGCAGGCGCGGCTGATGGTGCGCACCACCATTTCGGCGACGGCGGCGGATGGGCTAGAGAGCATGCGGCCCCCAACGCAGCAGGCGGCGGAATAGGCCGGCGCAAACAGCTTTCGCCCCGTTGTCACAAAGGCTCGTTCGCTCATGACGGCTCCGCCGTACCCTACGCAGCCGCCGATCGCCGACTACGCCCTGATCGGCGATTGTCATGGCGCTGCCCTGGTGAGCCGCTCGGGCAGCATCGATTGGTGCTGCTTGCGTCGGTTCGACGCCGACCCCGTCTTCTTCCGCATGCTTGACGCGCGCCGCGGCGGCTTCTGGGACGTGACAGCCGACAACGTCGTCGAGACGTCGCGCGCTTACCTGCCCGGTACCAACATTTTGCGCACCGTGTTCGTGACTGAAACGGGAACCGGCGCCGTCACCGATTTCATGCCGGTCGGGCGCAGCCACGACGCCGGCGTGCACGACTATGTCTCGCTGCACGCGCCGTGCTGGCTGGTGCGCCGCTTCGAAGCGCTCGACGGTCATGTTCGGTTCAAGAGCCGCATCCGGCCGCGCGGGCCGGGCTTTGCGATGACGCCGGTCAAGCTCAGCTACGACGGCAACGCACTGCGGGCGAAAGGCTTCAGTATCTGGAGCGGCGGACAGGTCGAGCCCGGCGAGGACGGCGCCGATATCACCTTTGATCTCTCAACCGGCCAGGCTGAATACGCCATCTTGGCGCAGATCGAGCCCTTGACCGATCCACGGCGGCTCGGCGACCGGATGTTCAACACCACGCTCGCGTTCTGGCAGGAATGGATCGAATACAGCCGCTATCGCGGCCGCTATCCGGCCGCGGTGATGCGCAGCGCCTTGGCGCTCAAATTGCTCACCTACGCCCCGACCGGCGCGATCGTGGCCGCGCCGACGACCTCGTTGCCCGAGGAAATCGGCGGCGAGCGCAACTGGGACTATCGTTACTGCTGGCTGCGCGACTCGAGCTTCACGCTGTATTCGCTGGGCGTGCTGGGCTATTCCGGCGAGGCGAAGAGCTTTGCCGCATTCCTAATACAGCGCTGCCTGCGCGCGGGCGTGTCACCGCGCATCATGTATTCGATCGACGGCGAGCCGTTTCTCCCGGAAGTCATCCTCGATCAACTGGAAGGCTATGCCGGCAGCCGCCCGGTGCGGGTCGGCAACGACGCTTTCGATCAGTTCCAGCTCGACGTGTATGGCGAAGTGCTCGAATGGGCCTTGCTGCGGCGCGCCCTCGGGGGACCGCTGAAGCGCGACGCGAGGAAGGGAGTGCACGCCTCCGCCGAGCAGGTTTGCCGCATCTGGCGCGAGCCCGATCAGGGCCTGTGGGAATCGCGTTCGGAGCCGCGACAATTCACTCACGGCAAGGTCATGGCCTGGGTGGCCCTCGATCGCGCGCGGAAACTGGTCGGCGACAACGAAATCTGGCGCCGCGAGCAGGATGCAATTCTGGCCGCGATTCTGAACGAAGCCGTGACCGGCGATCCGCCGTATATCGCCCAGGCGTTTGGTTCGACGGAGGTCGATGCCGCGGCCCTGCAGATCCCGCTAACCGGTCTGCCGATCCCGCGCGACCTTTTCCAGCAAACCGTCAAACGCATCGAGCAAGACCTGAGAGACGGCGATTTTGTCCGCCGTTACCGAAACGACGACGGCGTCGGCGGCGGCGAGGGCGCATTCCTTATCACCAGCTTCTGGCTGGTCGACGCGTTGCTTGTTTTGGACCGCGCAACCGAAGCCCGCGATCTGTTCGAGCGCCTGCGCGGCCACGCCAACGATGTCGGCCTCTACGCCGAGGAGATCGATCCGCGGTCGGGCGCGCATCTCGGCAATTTTCCGCAGGCCTTCACGCACCTGGCGCTGATCTCGAGCGCGACGCTGCTCCATCTCTACAACATTGCCGGCGCGAAGGGCCTGAGCGGCACCCACGCCGACCGGGCCAGACGGCTGGTGGGCGCGGCGGAAGGAACGAAGGCGCTGCTACATGCGCTATGGCGCAACGGCGGCGCGCGGCTGTTCGGATCATCGCGGTCCATGCTCGATCTCAGCTGAGCGCGGTCTGCGCCGATCGATGGGTAACGGCGCCACTCATGCAAAAGCCCCGGCCGCAAGGCCGGGGCTTGGTGTTTTTGCAAGCGATGCTTTGCAAGCGCATCATTCGCAGTATTTGCAGGGCGGGAAGGTGCGGCTGTAGACCGGCTGCTTCAGGAACTTCGCCTTGTCGTAGGTCCAGAACTGGCTGACGTTCGGATAGGTCTTGATCACCGTGTTCCAGAGCTCGGCCTT
>CAYLMY010000185.1:0-6768 GCA_964384635.1 uncultured Undibacter sp. | reverse complement strand
CGGTTGCCGCCGGGCTCGTAGACGTAGAGGAAGAAGGTCTGCTGAATGGCGTGCTTGTGCGGACCGGTCTCGATGAACACGCCGTTCTCCAGGAAAATGTCGGCGGCGCGCAGCACGTCTTCGCGGCTGTCGAGCGCATAGGTGACGTGGTGGAAGCGGCCCTTGGCGCCGGTGTGGTCGCGCGTATAGGCGAAGTCGTAGGACTTGTTGGTGGCAGTCATCCACAGGCCTGCTTCGCTGCCGTCGTCGAGCACGATCTGCTCGGTGAGCCGGAAGCCGAGATATTTCTCAAAGAATTCCCGGTTGGCCTTGATGTCGGCGGCGAGCCCGTTGAAGTGGTCGATGCGCCGCACGTTACAGCCGCGCGCCGGATAGCGCTGCGCCTGGTTCTTCAGCGCCGGTTTCTGATCGGGCGGCGGGTCGTACCATTCGGTGTCGTAATAGAGCTCGATCACGTGGCCGTCGGGATCCTTGCACACATAGGTCTTGCCGTGACCGAGATCGCCATCCGACCAGCCGACGTCAAAGCCGGAACCTTTGAGCGCGGCGGCGCGCCGCTCCAGCGCCTGCGGTGTCCGCGTGCGGAAGGCGACATGCGCCATGCCCGACGTTTTGGAGGCGGTGAGCTTGAGCGAATAGCGCTCGTAATCGTCCCAGCCGCGCAGGTACACGCTGTCGCCTTGCGCGCCGCTCTGGGTCATGCCCATGACGTCAATGAAAAATTTGCGGCTCTGCTCGAATTTCGGCGTCAGCAATTCGAGATGGCCGAGATGAGCGATGTCGAGGATAGGTTCGTTTGGCATGTTTCAATTGTGCCGAATGTCGCGCGCGAAGGCCAGAACCAGATTGTTGGCCGGCATGGGCGTAACCTCGGCCGACGTCAGTCCGGCCCCTTGCGCCAGCGTGTCGAGTTCGCGGACATCGCGCACGCCCCAGTCCGGGTTCTCCGCCCGCAAGCTGGCATCGAATGCGGCATTGCTGGGCGCGGTGTGGGCGCCGTCGCGCTTGAACGGGCCGTAGACCAACAGGCGGCCCCCGCTCTTGAGTAGGCGGCCCGCGCCGGAGAACAGATTTTGCGATACGGTCCAGGGCGCGATGTGCAAGAGATTGTTGCAGAGTATAGCCGTGGGCGCCCCGCCGGCGCCGGCGGCGTTTCGCCAGGTCCAGTCGGTATCGTTCAGGTCGATGCGCTGTGGGCTGCGCAGGTTTGCAAGCTCCGCGGCGGTGCCCCAGGCGGCTACGCTGGTCAGATGCGATTCAAGAATGTCGCTCGGCCACCAAGTTAGCTGCGGCGCGCGGCGGGCGAATTCGGTGACGTGCTGGCCAGTGCCGCTGCCGACCTCAAGCACGTCGCCCGTTTGCGCACCCATGAACTCGCGTATCGCCTGCCAAATGGCGTCGTGGTTGCGGTGAAAGGCCGGGCCGTCGAGCCGGCCATCGGGCTCCGGCAGCATGCCGTCACTTCCGAATTCAATGACGAATCTGGGCATGGTTGCACACGGACGTATTCAGCTTTCTGCAACTAGCCATGTCAGGGGCCTGCGGTCAAAGGCCAATCGCCGCAAGGACTAATGGGCCCGCCTTCGTTGTTTTTGCCTCGGCGATAGGGCAAAATCCCACCTCGGCGGGAATTGGCGGCCTGGACGCGCTGCAGGGCGGACGGCAGGCTAGGCCGACAGCCGACAACGGCGAATAAATCTAGGGAGGATGATAATGCGGAAAACCTATCTGATGCTGGCGGCGCTGGCCGCCGGCGCGCTGGTGCTGCCGGGCGCAAGCTACGCGCAGACCACGCTCACGGTCGGCATGCCGACCACGCCGCCGAACATCGTGCACTTTCCGGTGATCGTCGCGCAGGATCTCGGCATCTTCAAGAAGAACGGCATCGCGGTCAAAACCGTGGCGCTCGCCGGCGGCGTCAAAGTGTTCCGCGCCATGCTGGCGGGCAATCTCGATATCGCTCAGTCGCCCGGCACGGTGACCACGATCGCGATCTCCAAGGGCTCGAAAGTCAAGGCCATCCTGGGGACCCTGTACAAGTTCGAAGCGTCGATGGTCGTGCGTGACAACGTCAAGACCATGGCCGACCTCAAGGGCAAGCGCATCGGCATCCAGCAGCCCGGCGGCTTCGCTCACATCCTGAGCAAGAACGTGCTGCGCGCGGCCAAAATCGACGCAAAGGACGTCAACTTCGTCAGCATCGCGACCGAAGACGTGCCGGCGCTGGTGGCCGACCAGGTCGACACCGCCATCCTGCATGTCGAGCAGGAAATGCTAGCCAAGGAGAAGGTGCCGAGCCTGCACGCCATCGCGCGCATGTGGGAGCTGTCGCCGAAGCAGATGTACACTTATTATGCGGTGAAGGAAGATACTATCAAGAAGGAGCCGGCTGCGTTGCAAGCCTTCGTCAACTCCGTGATTGAAGCGACCCGGATCATGTACACCGACAAGGCCAAGGTGCTGCCGATCATGGTCAAGCACACCGGCTATCCGGCGAAGATCGTGGAGCAGACCTATGACTTCCTGGTGAAGAGCTGCATCTGGGACGCCAACACCGGCCTCGCGCCGGAGCGCGTCAACTTCACCGCCAATCTGATGACCAAGGTCGGCAATATCAAGAAGGGCGAGACCCCGAGCTACGACCAGATCGTCGACAAGGAATTCGCGGACAAGGCGATCAAGAAACTCGGCGTCTGGAAGGGACCCGTTTGCCCGACGGCGGCGTTCTAGGGCGAAGCGGTTGATAATCGGTCGGGGCGGGCGCTGCCGCTTGACGGCGGCGCCCGCCCGCGCCGAGTAACGGCACCAATGGGGCAGGGCGCCTGGGAGACAATGCGATGAGCGTCGCCAACGATGTTCACGCCGGCGGGCTTGCAGCTGGGCAGCAAACGGCGCCGGCCGCGAAGGTAAAGACGGCCGCCTGGTGGGAGCACCGGGCCGTGTTTCGCTACGGTTTTCTCGCCCTGATCCTCATCGTCTGGCAGATCGTCGGGCCGCATATCAGCCCGATCTTTTTCACCTATCCCACCAAGATCGCGGTTGCGTTCTATGAGCTGACCGCCTCCGGCGACCTGCCTTATTATTTGGCGCAAAGCCTGGAAGTGATGTTCTACGGCCTGCTCTCGGCCGTCGTCGTCGGCATCCCGCTGGCGGTGCTGATGGCGCGCGTGCGCTGGCTCGACTGGGCGCTCGATTTCCCGATCAACGCGCTCTACGCCACCCCGCTGGTGGCGCTGGTGCCGCTGCTGGTGCTGTGGTTCGGCATTTATCTCAAAGCCAAGATCATCGTGGTGTTCCTGTTCGCGGTGTTCCCGATCCTGATCAACACCTATCAGGGCGTGCGCGAATGCGACAAGAACATGCTCGAGGTCGCGCGCTCGTTCCGTTCCAGCGAGCGGCGGGTGTGGCAGGACGTGCTGCTGCCCTTCGCGCTGCCCTATATCGCGGCCGGCGTGCGGCTCGCCATCGGCCGCGGCCTGGTCGGCATGGTGATCGCCGAGTTCTACACCACCATCACCGGGCTCGGCTTCATGATCACGCGCTACGCCAACAATTTCGAGATGGACAAGACCTTCGTGCCGGTGATCGTGTTGATGGCGCTGGGTGTTTCGCTCACCTCCGCCCTGAAATGGCTGGAGCGCCGCGTCGCGCCGTGGAGCCACGCCAACCGCTGAGCGCCCCGGTACCGCCGATGCGCTAAAGACGTATTGTCTTCGTCACAGACGCGCGCGACACTTTTCCCTTGCCGGGAAGGCGAGGCCGCGTGCCATGAACGATCCCCCGATTGCGCGAGGTTTCCGCGGGCGGCGCGGCGCCGCTGCTGTCGGCGCCCGGTTGCCGCCGGGCCAGCATTTGGTCACCGACTTTCCGGTGCTCTCCGCCGGGCCCACGCCCGAGCCAGACCTCGCCAACTGGCGTTTCACGCTCGAAGACGGCGCCTCGCCGCTAGCGCAATGGAGCTGGGCGGAATTCAACGCGCTGCCGCAAACCGAGTTCACCGTCGACATCCATTGCGTCACCACCTGGTCGAAATTCGACACGCATTGGCGCGGCGTCTCGATCGACACGCTGCTGGAGGCCGCCGGCCTTGCCGAGCCGCCGGGCGCGTTTGTGCTCGCCCATTGTGACGGCGGCTACACCACCAACCTGCCGTCCGAGGATCTGGTCGACGGCAAGGCGATGATTGCGACCACGTTCGACGGCGAGCCGCTCGATCCCGAACACGGCGGTCCGGCGCGGCTGTTGGTGCCGCATCTCTATTTCTGGAAGAGCGCGAAATGGGTGCACGGCCTGCAATTCCTCGACGAGGATCAACCCGGCTTCTGGGAAGAGCTCGGCTACCACAGCTATGGCGACCCCTGGCGCGAGCAGCGATATGACGGCGATTGAGGCCGTTGCTGCGACGAAGCCGTCGCCGTCGCGCCGTCTGCAATGGCTGACCGCAACGGTGCGCGACGTGAGCGACGAGACCCCGCGCGTGCGCAGCCTCGCGCTCGACGTGCCGGGATGGCCCGGACACCGCGCCGGCCAGCATGTCGACGTGCGGCTTACCGCCGAAGACGGCTATCAGGCGCAGCGCAGTTATTCGATCGCCTCGGCGCCGGAAACGCCGGGCGTGACGTTGACGGTCGAACGCATCGCGGACGGGGAGATTTCGCCCTATCTGGCAGGCGAGGCGCGCGCCGGCGACAGGTTCGAATTGCGTGGTCCCATTGGCGGCTATTTCGTCTGGGCGGCGGCGCTCGGCGGGCCGTTGTTCCTGGTCGCCGGCGGCTCCGGCGTGGTGCCGCTGATGGCCATGCTGCGGCACCGTGCGGCGGCGAAAAGCGGTCTGCCGGCTACGCTGCTTTTATCCTCGCGTACCGCCGGTGACATTATCTACGGCGCTGAATTGCAGCGGCTGGCGGAACAGGGTAGCGGGCTCAAAGTCGTGCACACGCTCACGCGCGAAACGCCGGCGGGCTGGCAAGGATTCACCCGGCGCATCGACCGCGCCATGTTGGATGCTGTCGGCTTTCCGCCCGACGCCGGCGCGCGCTGCTTCGTTTGCGGGCCGACGCCGCTGGTGGAGGCGGTCGCGCGCGCGTTGCGCGATCTCGGCCATGCACCGCATTTGATCAAGACCGAACGGTTCGGGCCGACAGGATTAAAATGAGGGACGCTGGATCATGAACACGGATCGCCAAGCCGACTTGACGCTCGACGGCAATGCCGCCGGCGGATTGTTGCGCGAATTATTCGCAATCGACATGACAGGTGCGCAAATTACCTGCGGCGGCTGCGGTGCGGTCGCCGCGGTCGCCAGCGTGCCGGATTATGGCGGCATCATGGGCGCTATCTTGCGTTGCGCCCATTGCGACACCGCCATGCTCCGCATCACGCGCACGCGGGCGGGGCTGTGGCTTGATATGCGCGGTGCGCGCGTGCTGTTCGTGGCGGCGGACATTTCGTAGCGTGTCGGCGGCACAAGGTTTGAAACGGGTCCCATAGTCAGACGGCTGAAATCGACCTAGGATCGCGTTGCGCCAAGGCGCAAGATCACAAGGCTCTGGGGGAGCAGGATCATGATTCTCGGTCTATCGCTTGCCAATTTCACGGTGCTGCACGTCATCATCAGCCTGATCGCGATTGTGAGCGGGTTGGTTGTGCTGTTCGGCATGCGCGGCTCGCGCCGGCTGCCCGGCTGGACCGCGCTGTTCCTGATCACCGCCATCCTCACCAGCGTGACCGGCTTTCTGTTTCCGATCCACGGCTTCACGCCGGCGCTCGGCGTCGGCGTGGTATCGCTTGTGATGCTGGCGATTGCGCTGATCGCGCTTTACGGCAAGCGTCTCGCCGGCACCTGGCGCTGGATCTACGTCGTCATGGCCGTCAGCGCGCTCTGGTTCAACGTGTTTGTGCTGATCGTGCAGTCGTTCGAGAAAGTCGCGTTGATAAATCCACACGCGCCGCAGATTGGGCCGCCGTTCTCCGAACCGCAAAATCTCCATTTCATGATCGCGCAAGGTTTGGCGCTGGCGTTTTTCGTCGTGTTCGGCCTTCTGGCGGCGGTCAGGTTTTGCCCCGGCCCGTCGCTGCCGGCTTAGCGGTCACGCGCATGCGCGCCGAACGCCCAAAAGCCAAAGCCGCCGTTGCCGGCTCCTATCGTCGCCGGCCCGCTGCCAAATTGGCCCATGCTTAAGGATTGAGAAGCCTACGTGTGATCCGGTTTGTCGACTTGCAATTCAAACAGGATGTCGGCGTTCGGGCAGAATTGCGGGGCGAAGTGCACCGACATCGGCGTGCTGTCGAGCCAATGACGGCAGCTCTCCTTGGCGGAACAGCCTTGGCAGCGGTGCAGCGCGGTCATGTAGGCGAGACTGAAATGCGGCAAGACACCGCTGGCCGGGTCGATGCCCAGCCGCTGCATCATTTCGCGCAGGTACGTTTTGCGCCCTGGCTCGCCGGCCATGCCGCCGTCTCCCGAGTCGGCAAAACCGTAGGGATTGCTCGGCGCCACGCCATGATCTGAATCAAACCGCAGCCGACGCGTGCTGCCCGCAGGTAGCGGTTCGGCTCGAACCGCTCACATGTCCTCCGGATTGTCGACATAACGCAAGCCCGCCTTCTTCAGCCCCTCGCGCATGTTGTAGATGTCGAGGCTGAGCGTGCCTGCTTCCAGCTGCTTGCGCTTGCCGTCCTCGTCGTCCATGCGCTTCTGCGCCTTCTGCGCAGTCTCGACCGCCAGCGCCTTCGGCACCACCACCACGCCGTCGTCGTCGGCCACCA
>CAYLMY010000184.1:2757-6774 GCA_964384635.1 uncultured Undibacter sp. | reverse complement strand
TCATGCACGGCGGCCTTGCGCCGATGCTTGGAGCTTTCTTCCGCGACATCGGCCAGGTCCTGGTCGAACACGATACGGTCCTCGCCGGCCAATGCCACGAAGCGCTTGCCGCGTGCGCGGCCGACCAGCGTGAGATTGGCCTTGCGCGCCAGCTCGACGCCCCAGGCGGTGAAGCCCGAGCGCGAGATCAGGATCGGGATGCCCATGCGCACGGTCTTGATCACCATCTCGGAGGTGAGCCGCCCGGTGGTGTAGAAAATCTTGTCGGCGGGTTTCACCTTCTCCTTGAACATCCAGCCGGCGATCTTGTCGACCGCGTTGTGGCGCCCGACGTCTTCCATATAGACCAGCGGGCGGTCCTGTTGCGCGAGCACGCAGCCGTGGATGGCGCCGGCTTCCAGATAGAGCGAGGGCGTGGTGTTGATCTTGTGGGTCAACGCGTAAAGCCAGGAGGTGCGCAACTCGGCCTTGGGCAGCGACACGTTTTCCAAAGCTTCCATCAGGTCGCCGAACACGGTGCCCTGCGCGCAGCCGGAGGTCTGCACCTTCTTCTTCAGCTTCTTTTCGTAATTGGTCTTGCGCTCGGTGCGCACCACGACGGTGGAAAGCTCTTCGTCGTAATCGACGCTGGTGATCTCGTCGTCGGGCAGAAGCATGTTCTGGTTGAGCAGATAGCCGATCGCCAGATATTCGGGATAATCGCCGATGGTCATGGCGGTGACGATCTCCTGCGCATTGAGGAAGATCGTCAGCGCGCGCTCGACCGTCACCGAGGTCTCGATCGTGGCGCCGGTCTGGTCGATGCCGCTGACGCGCTCGGTCAGCCGCGGATCGTTCGGATCGGGCTTGATGATGTAGCTGTCGCTGTCTTTGCTCATGGTCGAACTATAGCAGGGCCGCTCGCTGAAATCTGCCCACCTTCGGTGGGCAAGCCTCACATATATCTAGACAATTTCGCGCCGCCGTGGTTCCCAAGCCGTGCGCCGCTGCCTTAAGATAAGCACCAATGAGCCCGCTTGAAGGCTCGCCATGAACGTCCGGGGAGACGCCTGCCATGCTTCGCGCCACCAAAGATCTCGTGCTGCCGACCACCATCACCGGCTCGCTGCCGCGGCCGAGCTGGTACACCGAAAATCTCGGGGCGCGCTCCTTCCTCGACGCCATGGTGAACAATCATTTCCGCGAGCAATATGTCGACACCGTCTCGGTCTATCTGCACGAACAGGAGCTGGCCGGCCTCGACATCGTCACCGACGGCGACGCGCATTTCGACTCGGACGTCGGCGGCCAGAGCTGGACCAATTATCCGCCGCGCCACATGGGTGGCTTCGACAAGAACCCGCAGCCGACGCCGGCCGGCAAGGGCGGCGTGGCGTTCCCGCCCGGCCACATCCTGCACGACTATCTGGAAGCGCGCGTGATGCCGGGCATTTCCGGCCCGGTCACCCGCGGCGATTTGCAATACGCCGCCATGTGGAAGGTGGCGCAGCGCATGACCAAGAAGCCGGTCAAGTTCGGCACCATCGGCCCCGAGCTCGTCGCTTTTGCGGTCTCCGACACGCACTACAAGAGCATCAAGGATCGTATCCTGGCGATCAGCGACGCCCTGAATGCCGAGCTGCACGAGCTGGCCGACGCCGGCTGTCCGGTGATCCAGTTCGAGGAGCCGCAGATCCACATGCTGGCGATCCGCAAGGTCGTCGACGAAGTGATCAACCCGGCCTTCAGCGTCGAGGTTTTCAATCGCACGGTGAAAGGCCTGCGCGCCAAGACCGAAGTGTGGTGTCATACCTGCTGGGGCAACCCGTCGCAGCAACGCATGTTCACGGAAGTGCAGAGCTACAAGGACGCGCTGGAGACGCTCAACAAGGTCGACGCCGACGTCGTCACCTTCGAATCGGTCAGTGCGCATGGCATGGATCTGGAAGCCTTCGGCAAGGTCATCAGCTCCGACAAAAAAATATGCATCGGCGTTATCGATCATCATTCGCTGCAGGTCGAGCGGCCGGACGAAATCGCCGATCACATCCGCCGCGCGCTCAAATATATTCCGGCCGAGCGGCTGGTGATCTCGTCCGACTGCGGCATGGGGCGCGAGGGCATGAGCCGCCGCCACGCCTATTATAAGACCGTGGCGCTGGTGCTCGGCACCAACATGGTGCGCAAGGAGCTGGGGCTGCCGGAAGCCGAAGTGCTCGCCGCCGACCCGCGCTATTCGCTGGTGGTGCCGGGGAAATAATTTTTTTCTTCACCTCCCTTTTTCAGGGGGAGGGAAAAGCAAGAATCACCAACCCGGCAGGAACGCCGCGCCGCCGGTCTCCGGATCGGCCAGTTGCTCGACCGGCGAACCGTAAAGCGCCTCAAGCTGCGCGCGGTTGAGCACGCTTGCGACCGGCCCTTCGGCGATGCGCGTCCCGTCGCGCAATAGAAAAGCGCGGTCGGCGGCGCGCAGCGCGTGGTTGGGATCGTGGGTGGTGAACAGCACGCCGTGACCGGAGCGGGCAAGCGCCTTGATCTCGCGCATGACCTTGCCCTGGTTGCCGAAGTCCAGGCTGGCGGTCGGCTCGTCGAGCACGATGAATTGCGGCTCTTGGGCGAGCGCTCTTGCCAGCAGCGCCAGTTGTCGCTCGCCGCCGGAAATCTCGGTGTAGGGCCGCTGCGACAGCCGCGCGATGCCGAAGCGCTCGAGCGCGGCATGGGCGACGTCGCGATCGTGCGCGCTCGACCGGCTGAACAGGTTGCCGTGCGCCGAGCGGCCCATCAGCACCACGGTCTCGACCGTGAAGGCGAAGGTGCCGACATGCACCTGCGGCACATAGGCGATATTTCGCGCGCGCTCGCGGATCGAGTAAGCGCCGAGCGCTTTGCCGCCGAGTTGCACCTCGCCGGCTTTCGGCTTGATGAGGCCGAGCAGCGTCTTCAACAGCGTGGTCTTGCCGCCGCCGTTCGGGCCCAGCAGTGCCAGCACCTCGCCAGTCTCGAGCTTGACGTTGAGCCCGCGGCCGACGGTGTGGTCGGCGTAGCCGATGGTGAGGTCGCGGCCCTCGACGATCACGACCAGTTCCTCTGCATATGCGCCAGCAGCCAGATGAAAAACGGCGTGCCGACCACCGCGGTGAGAATGCCGAGCGGGATTTCGACTTGCGCCATGGTGCGCGCCAGCGTGTCGATCAGCAGCAGATAGCCGCCGCCCAGAATGGCCGCCGCCGGCAGCAGCCGCGCAAAATCGGGCCCGACCAGCGAGCGCGCCAGATGCGGCACCACCAGGCCGACCCAGCCGATGATGCCGGCGGTGGCGACGCTCGCCGACGTCACCAGCGTTGCCGCCGCCACGATGACAACGCGCAGCGGCCCGGTGGAAACACCGAGCGAGCGCGCCTCTTCCTCTGGCAGCGACATCACGTTCATGCGCCAGCGCAGCGCAATCAGCACCGCGGTACCGAGCGCCACCGGCCCGAACAGTGGCAGCAGATCGGAGACGTCGGTGGCGGCGAGGCTGCCGAGCAGCCAGAAAGTCATGGCGGGCAGCTGGTTGTAGGGATCGGCGAGATACTTAACGAGGCCGACGCCGGCGCCGAGCAGCGCGCCCACCACCACGCCGGTCAGCACCAGCACCAGGATCGGATCACGCGCGCGCACCATCGAGCCGATGACATAGACCGCGGCCACCGCGACCAGCCCGCCGACGAAGGCGAGGCCCTGGATCGCGAAAATGCCGAGCGAGAAGAAGATGCCGATCACCGCGCCCAATGCTGCGCCCGACGAGGCGCCGAGAATGTCGGGCGACACTAGCGGATTGCGGAACAGGCCCTGAAACGCGGTGCCGGCCACCGCCAGCGCCGCGCCGACCATGACGGCGGCCAGCACGCGCGGGCCCCGCACCTGCAGCACCACGCTTTGCACGGCTTCCGAAACATGCTGCTGCCCGCCGGTCGCTTTCGCCAACAGCACGCTCACGAGATCGCCGAGCGACACCGGATAGCGCCCGACTGTAAAGGCGAGCAGCAGGCCGAGCAC
>CAYLMY010000184.1:0-2657 GCA_964384635.1 uncultured Undibacter sp. | reverse complement strand
CCCCGCCCCGCCAGCACATGCGCGATCTGCGCATCGGTCGGCGTACGGTGATAGAACGTCGTATAGAACGCGCGCGTCAGCTTGGTCAGGTCCTCCGGAAAACGCTCCGGATACAAAATCTTCGCCAGCCACCACAATCCGATCAGCCGGTTGACCGCCGGCGGAAAATCCACCCAGCCGAACGGCATCTTGGGCGACAGGTGCACGCGCTCGTTCTTGACGGCGTCGACCGCCCGCCAGGCCGGATCCTGATACACGACGGCGGCGAAGAACCGGTCGATGGTGACGATCACTTCCGGGTTCCACAGCAGCACCTGCTCGATCGACACATTGGCGAGCCCGCCGTGATTGGCGCCGGCGACGTTGCGCGCTAACAGCTCGATGGTCTCGACGTTGATCGAGCCGCCCAGGCCCGTCACCAGCCCGCGTGGCCCGCGCGCGTAATAGACCCGCGGCCGCTTGTCGGACGGGATGTCGGCGATGCGCTGTTGAATCGTCTTCAATGTGTGGTCCGAATAATCCGTTAGCTTCTTCGCGTCGCTCGGCCGGTGGATCAGTTCGCCCAGCTTGCGATAGGTCTCAGGGATGGCGTCGAAACGGCCGTCGAGCAACGCGTAAGGAATGCCGGTCTGCGCCTGCACGCGCTCGGCCAGCGACACGAAAGTGGCGCGCGTCGAGCCGACGTCGAGGATGAGATCGGGCTTGAGCGCGATCACCGTCTCCAGATTGGCGGTGTTGCCACGCCCGGTGAGGCGGCCGACCTCGGGCCGCGCGCACACGTCCGGCAGCATATAGGCGCATTCCTCCGGCCGGTTGGCGCGCGGCCAGCCCAGCAGCAGGTCGGGCGCCAGCGTGTAGAGCAGGATGGCAGCCGGCGGACCGGCGGGAAACACGCGCGCGACTTTCGCCGGTATCGCCAGCGCGCGGCCGGTGGCGTCGGTCACGCCCGCCGCGCGCGCCAAAGAAACGAACATGCGTGGCGCGAACATCGCGGCGGAGGTGCTTGCGAGCAATGTGCGGCGGGTGAGGGGCATGGATGAACTCGATTTTATTCGATCAGCGCGGCGAACTCACTTTCCCTCTCCCCTTGTGGGAGAGGGTGCCCGAGCGGAGGCGAAGCCGAACGAGGGCGGGTGAGGGGGAAGTACCTATCGAGAGTCACGCGCCCCCTCACCCGGCTCGCGCTTCGCTATCGCTCCGCGCTCGCCACCCTCTCCCCCGAGGGGAGAGGGAAAGAGAGTATGTCGCGCGGCCTTGCCACAAGAACAAAGCTAATCCACCCCCACCATCACATTGCTCGCCTTGACAATGGCGTAGGCGGTCTTGCCGTTGGCGAGCCCTAATTCGTCCGCCGATTCGTTGGTGATCGAGGCGGTGACGACATGGCCGCCACCGATGTCGATGCGGACATGGGCGGTGGTGGCGCCCTTCTTCACCTCGACGATCTTGCCCTTGAGCTGATTGCGCGCGCTGAATTTCATGGAATGATTCCTCTATCGCACGGGCGTCATCCCCGCGAAGGCGGGGACCCATAATCCCTGCCTATCCGTATCACGAATACCGGGGTTATAGGTCCCGGCCCTCGCTTCTCTCGGCCGGGACGACAGAGTAATCACTTCCCCGGCGCGAAGCCGTAGCTCGCCAGAATCTTCTGTCCTTCGGCCGACAGGATAAATTCGGCAAATTCCTGCGCCGCCGCCGGCGCGCCACTGATAACGGTCAGGCCGTAGTCGGCACCGACTGACAGCGTTTCCGGCAGCTCGACAACTTGTTGTCCGGAATATTGTTTCTGCGCGGCAATCGCATTGGTGCAATAGGTGAGGAAAATGTCGGCGCGGCCCTCCGCGACGTGCCAGCCATAGGCGATGCGGCCCTTGGGCGGCGCGGGGCTGTCCTTGGCGCCAGTCAGCTTGAGCGCCTTCTTTTCGAGCGCCTCCTGCGCGCCCGGCTTGAGCGCCTCGGCTTTGGTGAAAACTTCAATCGCATAATCACCGGACGGGTCGGCCCTCGGCGTCGACGTGGCAAGCTTTACTTTTTCGTCCAGCATGCGCGCGAGCAGATTTTCTGTGGTGACATCAAGCCCCGGCTTGACCAGCGCACACAACCTATTGCGCGCGAAGCGTGCGACGGGGCCGCCCGTGCCGTCATTATAAAGCGCTTGCGGATGCGTCATGTTGGCCGACGCGAAGACGTCGGCCTTGGCGCCGTCGGCGATCTCCTTGCGCAGCAGACCGGACGGCCCGAATTTCATCGCGACCTTATGCCCGCTTTTCGCCTCGTAGGCTTTGGCGACGTCGCTCAGCGCGCCCTTCAAGCTGCCGGCGGCGTAGAGCGTCACGGTGTCGGCGCGGGCGGAATTTGTCATTGTGAAGCAGCCGATCGCACTAATTGCAAATGCTGCAAATGCGGCTGTCATGCCCCGCGCAAGCGGGGCATCCAGTAACCACAGAAGTTTCGAGCAAGGTCTGCTCATAGCGGTCCTCCATGAATGCTGGATCGTCCGCTGGGGCCTGAACTCGGGCCGGCCTAAGGCCGAGCCCGAGTGCGGGCGATGACAGCATCAATTTGCATCACGCGCCCGGCGCGTTGGCGTCCGGATAGAACAGCTGCTGGCCGTTCACCTTGTAGCTCTTGATCACGGCCTGGCCTTCCGGCGA
>CAYLMY010000183.1:0-6786 GCA_964384635.1 uncultured Undibacter sp. | reverse complement strand
CTGCCGATCAACCATCGTCTTTTTCAGCTTGGCGATTTCTTTCGCGGGGTTGAGGCTTTTCGGGCAGGCCTTCGAGCAGTTCAGAATGGTGTGGCAGCGGAAAAGCCGGAACGGGTCCTCGAGATTGTCGAGCCGTTCGCCGGTGGCCTCGTCGCGGCTGTCGGTAACCCAGCGGTTGGCCTGCAACAGCGCCGCCGGACCGAGGTAGCGATCGGAATTCCACCAGTAGCTCGGGCACGAGGTCGAGCAGCAGGCACACAGGATGCATTCATACATGCCGTCGAGCTTGACGCGGTCCTCGTGGCTTTGCTTCCACTCCTTCGCCGGCGTCGGCGTCACCGTCTTCAGCCAGGGCTCGATCGAGGCATATTGTGCGTAGAAATTGCTCATATCCGGCACCAGATCTTTGACCACCGGTTGGTGTGGCAGCGGATAGATGCGCACCGGTGCCCTGGCGTCGTCGATCGCCTTGGTGCAGGCCAGCGTGTTGGTGCCGTCGATGTTCATGGCGCAGGAGCCGCACACGCCCTCGCGGCAGGAGCGGCGGAAAGTGAGCGTCGGATCAATCTTGTTCTTAATCCAGATCAGCGCGTCGAGAACCATCGGCCCGCAGTCGTCGCGGTCGACAAAATAGGTGTCGACGTGCGGGTTGGCACCGTCGTCCGGCGACCAGCGGTAGACGCGGCACTCGGTTACATGCGTCGCATGCGGTGCGCGCGGCCAGGCCCGCCCTTGCGTGATCTTGGAGTTTCTTGGCAGCGTGAATTCAACCATGGCGGCAGTCCGTCCAATGCGCCGTGTCAGTAGACGCGGGCTTTCGGTTCTATGTAGGCGATATCGTTGGTCAGCGTGTAGGTGTGCACCGGGCGGTAGTCGATCTTCACTGCGCCCTTTTCGTCCATCCACGCCAGCGTGTGCTTCATCCAATCCTTGTCGTCGCGCTTGGGATAGTCTTCGCGTGCATGCGCCCCGCGGCTTTCGGTGCGGTTCTTGGCCGAATCCATGGTGACCACCGCCTGCGCCATCAGGTTTTCGAGCTCGAGCGTTTCGACCAGGTCGGAGTTCCAGATCAGCGAGCGGTCGGTAACGCGCAGATCGGCCAGGCCGGCATAGACGTCGTGGATCAGCTTATGGCCTTCGTCCAGCACCTCGCCGGTGCGGAACACCGCGCAGTTGTTCTGCATTACCTTCTGCATCTTGAGTCGCAGTTCCGCGGTCGGCGTGCCGCCCGAAGCGAAGCGGAGCTTGTCGAGGCGGGCGAGCGCGCGATCGGCTGAATCTTTCGGCAACTCGGGTTGCTTGTCGCCGGGCGTGAGCAGCTCGGCGCAACGCAGGGCCGCCGCACGGCCGAACACCACCAGGTCGATCAGCGAATTCGAGCCGAGCCGGTTGGCGCCGTGCACCGACACGCAGGCGGCTTCCCCGAGCGCCATCAGCCCAGGGATCACGGTGTCGGCATTACCGTTCTTCTTGGTCAGCGCCTCACCATGAAAATTCGTCGCGACGCCGCCCATGTTGTAATGCACCGTCGGCAGCACCGGGATCGGCTCGCGCGAAATATCAACGTCGGCGAAGATGCGCGCCAGTTCGGCTATACCCGGCAGCCGTTCATGCAGCACGGCCGGATCGAGATGGTCGAGGTGCAGGAAGATGTGGTCCTTGTCCTTGCCGACCCCGCGCCCTTCGCGAATCTCGATGGTCATGGCACGCGAGACCACGTCGCGCGAGGCGAGATCCTTGGCCGACGGCGCGTAGCGCTCCATGAATCGCTCGCCTTCCGAGTTGACCAAGTAACCGCCTTCGCCGCGCGAACCTTCCGTGATCAGGCAGCCGGCGCCGTAGATGCCGGTGGGATGGAACTGCACGAACTCCATGTCCTGCACCGGCAGCCCGGCGCGCAGCACCATGGCGTTGCCATCGCCGGTCTGGGTATGGGCGCCCGTGCAGGTAAAATAGATCCGCCCATAGCCACCGGTGGCGATGATGACCATGTTGGCGCTGAAGCGGTGAATGCTGCCGTCGTCGAGATTGAGCGCCACCACGCCGCGGCAGCGGCCCTCGTCGTCCATGATCAGGTCGATGGCGAAATATTCGACGTAGAACTCGGCCGCGTGCTTCAGCGCCTGGCCGTACATGGTGTGCAGCATGGCGTGGCCGGTGCGGTCGGCGGCGGCGCAGGTGCGCTGTGCGGTGCCCTTGCCGAAATGCGTGGTCATGCCGCCGAATGGGCGCTGATAGATCTTGCCGTCTTCCTCGCGGCGCGAGAACGGCAGGCCCCAGTGCTCCAGCTCGTAGACCGCGTCAGGCGCGTTGCGGCAGAGATATTCGATGGCGTCCTGGTCACCGAGCCAGTCGGCGCCCTTGACGGTGTCGTACATGTGCCAGCGCCAATCGTCCTCGCCCATGTTGCCGAGCGCGGCGGCGATGCCGCCCTGCGCCGAAACCGTATGCGAGCGCGTCGGGAACACCTTGGTGATGCAGGCGGTGCGCAGGCCGGCTTCGCTGCAGCCGACCACGGCGCGCAGGCCGGAGCCGCCGGCGCCGACCACCACGACGTCGCAGCTGTGATCCTCGATCGGATAGGCGCGGCCGTTGACCGCCGGCGCGCCGTTTCCTTGTCCATTTGCCGCCATGCGCTAGACTCCGAACGAGAGCTTGAGGATGGCGAAAGCGGAGGCAAACGCGACGGCGAAGGCGAAGAATGTATTCGCCATCAAGCTCACCAGCTTCAGTTTATCCTCGTGCACATAGTCGATGATGATCTCCTGCATGCCGATCCACATGTGATAGGCCATATTGACGATGAACAGCAGCATGATGATGGCGATCAGCGGCGAGCCGAGAATCTGCACGACCGCGGCGTGACTGCGGCCGAGCAGCGAGATCACGATAACGAACAGCGCGAAAGTCAGCGGAATGCCGGCGACCGACGTCACGCGCTGATGCCAGAATTCTCCGGTACCGGAATGGCCGGCGCCCAAACCGCGGACACGGCGCATCGGCGTGCGCATCTGAGGCTGCTTCATCGCGGGCCTCCCATGGCGAGATAGCCGATTACCCAAACGACGAGGGTAAGCGAGACGGAGCCGACGATGGTTGCCAGCGCCAGCATTTCGCGCTCGGCCGGCTCAAAGCCGTGAATGGTGTCCCAGATCAGATGGCGGACGCCACCGAGCGTGTGATGCAGCAGCGCCCAAGTGTAACCGAACAGCACCAACTGCCCGATCAGCGTGCTCATGCACCATTCGAAAAAGGCGTATGCGTTGGGGCCCGAAGCCGCCGCGATCAGCCACCAGGCGATCAGCAATATGCCGAAATACAGCACCATGCCGGTCACGCGATGGAAGCCGGACATGACGAAAGTCAGCATCATCTTGTAGACTTGCAGGTGCGGCGACAGCGGCCGCGCCCGTCGCGCGCCTGTCGTCGTTCCCGCTTCCAGCTCGGCCATCGTTATTCCCCCAGAACGCTCGCAGCATGCCGCGACGGTCGCGCGCGGTTCCTAACCAAACACCCCCACTGCCGCAACGCGCCCTTCGGCGCACACCGAAGCTTTTGCTAGCTCGTGGGTCAATAATCTTGCCGCGCAGGACGGCGGGAAATCCCGCGCGTCTCGACGGCACTCAAAGCCGAAACCTTCAACAAAAACGAAGCTTGAACCTGAAGATAATGCGGTGCAATATGTGTTTTGCGTAGCCTGCCTTCGCTAAATAAGAAGGCTGCCGGTCTCATGCGCTTTGACTTCACCGACCTCAACCTGTTCCGCCATATCATCGAGGCGGGCAGCATCACCCATGGGGCGGCGCGCTCGAACTTGGCGCTGGCCGCGGCTTCAACCCGCATCCGCAAGATGGAGCTTGCCCTCGGCGCCGAGCTCCTGGTGCGCGGCCGCCAAGGGGTGACCCCGACCCAGGCCGGGCGCACCCTGCTGCAGCACGCGCGTACCATCCTGGCCCAGAGCGAGCGCCTGCAGGAGGACCTGAGCCCCTATGCGCGCGGTCTCGCCGGCCAGGTGCGGGTGCTTTCCAACACCAATGCGCTCACTGAATTCCTGCCCGAAACGCTGAGTTCGTTCCTCACCGCCTATCCCGACATCAGCGTCGATCTCGAGGAGCGGCTGAGCGACGAGATCGTCGGCCTGATCGCCGACGGCGCCGGCGACATCGGCATTGTTGCCGGCACCGTCGACTATGGCGGCTTGCGCACGTTTCCGTTCCGGAGCGACCGCTTCGTGCTGGTGGTGGCGCGCGAGCATCCGCTCGCCGGTCGCGCCCGCATCAGCTTTGCCGAAGTGCTCGACTACGACATGGTCGGACTCGACCGCGCCAGCGCCATCCAGCGCTTCCTCGCCGACAAGGCCAGCCGCATTGGGCGACCCTTGCGCCTGCGCGTGCAGCTGCGCAGCTTCGACGCCATCTGCCGGCTGGTCGAGTGCGACGTCGGCGTCGGCATCGTGCCGGAGACCACGGTGCAGCGCATCGCGCGCAACATGGCGATCAGCGCCGTGCGATTAACCGACCCGTGGGCGCTGCGCGAACTGACCATCTGCGTGCGCGACATCGAAACTATGCCGCCCTATGCGCGGCAACTGGTCGACCACTTACGGGAAAGCGTCTAGCGGTCAGCGCGGCAGCAGCACCCAATAATCCAGATCGAGGATCACCGCCGGGTCGTAGTCGTCTCTGTCCTTCAACGGAAAATCCGGGCAAGGCCGGTCCTTGGTGGCGATGGTGCGCAGCCGCAGCGCGCCGACGTCCTTGCGGCCGGGCAATTCGGCGGTGGCCAGCACCTCGGACCAGGCAAACACCGTGAGGCCGGCAAACAGCGGCGCCACGTGGCGGCCGCCATTGATTGCCGCAACGTGGAAGGCATTGCCGAGCCCGTTGAACGAGAGCGCGCGCGCCAGCGAGATGGCGTGGCCGCCATAGATCAGGCGGCGGCCGAAGCGGCCCTTGTTCTCGGCGAACTGGTTGAAATGGATGCGCGCGGTGTTCTGGTAGAGCCGCGTGGCGATCATGTGCTCGGCTTCCTCGACGGTGATGCCGTCGACGTGGTCGATCTTTTCGCCGGCCCGGTAGTCGCCGAAGCGGTGCGGGCTGCCGGCCAGCACCGTGTCATAGGCCGCCGCATCGATTTTGGGACAGCCGGCGCCGAGCTGGGCCGGCTCTACCGCCTTCGGCAGTTCGGGCACTTTTTCTGCGGGCGCGGGTGCAGCCTCGTCACGCTTGCGCACCATCACCCAGCGTACATAGTCGAGCACGGCTTCGCCGGCCTCATCAAAGCCGCGCGAGCGCACGTAGACGATGCCGGTCTTGCGGTTGGCGTTTTCCCGCAGGCCAATCACCTCCGACACCGCATTGAGCGTGGCGCCCGCGTAGACCGGCTTCAAAAAGCGGCAATTGGCATAGCCGAGATTAGCCACGGCATTGAGCGAGATGTCGGGCACGGTCTTGCCGAACACCACGTGAAACACCAGCAGGTCGTCGAGCGGGGAGCGCGGATAGCCGATCGTCCTGGCGAAGGCGTCGGACGACTGCACGGCAAAGCGCGGCCCGAATAGGCCTTGATAGAGCGCCGCGTCGCCGGTGGTGACGGTGCGCGGGGTGGCATGGCGGATTTCCTGGCCGAGGCGGAAATCCTCGAAAAAATTCCCCGGATTGGTCTTAGGGAGAGACGGATCGCTCACAAAATAGGCTCCTGCCTTCGATATTCCGGCCCCGCCATTCTCACAAAACCGTGAGCCGAACGCTAGGTTCGGACAACGGGAAACTGATGAGGACGTGTTCGGATGCTGTGTTAGCCGGTGGGACGCAAATGCCAATCCTCTGGAGGACCAAAATGAAGAAGAACATCCTACTTTCCGCCATTCTGTCGACCGCGATCGCCGCAGGCTTCGCCCTGGCGCCGGCTGCCTATGCCGCCGACGACATGAAGAAGGACACGATGAAGAAGGACACGATGTCCAAGGATTCGATGAAAAAGGATTCGATGTCCAAGGACTCGATGAAGAAAGACACGATGTCCAAGGACTCGATGAAAAAGGACGAAATGAAGAAGTAGGTCCGGCTCGCGGCCGGGCCCGTGCATCCGCGGGTCCGGCCGCGCCGTATATCCGGTCAAACGCCGACCGGATAGAATGCTTGCAGTCAGGCTTGCCATGACCGCCGAGACCATGACCGCGACAGCCCCGTCCGCGACCATCCACCCGGGCTGGGTGCGGGTGTGCCACTGGGTCAACGCCATTGCGATCCTGGTGATGATCGGCTCGGGCTGGCAGATCTACGACGCTTCACCGCTGTTCGATTTTATCTCTTTCCCGCGTTCCATCGCGCTCGGCAACTGGTTGGGCGGCGCGCTGCTCTGGCACTTCGCCGCCATGTGGGTGCTGGTGATCAACGGCATCATCTATGTGGCGCTTGGGCTTCTCACCGGCCGCTTCCGCCGCAAGTTGCTGCCGATCCATCCGTCGCAGGTGATCGCCGACATCAAGGCCGCGCTCACCTTCAAGCTCGCGCATGACGACCTCGCGCACTACAACGCAGTGCAGAAGGTGCTCTATGCTGGCATCATTCTCACCGGCGTGGTGATCGTGGCCTCAGGCCTGTCGATCTGGAAGCCGGTGCAATTCCAGGAACTGACCGCGTTGTTCGGCGGCTACGACTTTGCGCGCTACGTGCATTTCGTCGCCATGGCGGCGATCGTCGGCTTCCTGGTGGTGCATGTGGCGCTGGCGCTGATCGTGCCGAAGAGCCTGCGCGCCATGGTGACGGGGAGCTAGGAAGACAG
>CAYLMY010000182.1:0-6789 GCA_964384635.1 uncultured Undibacter sp. | reverse complement strand
GCCGATCATTGGCCGATACTGAACGGATTCAAGGCCCGGAACACGCCGCGCAGATAGGTGAGCTCGTGACCGCCGGTTGGTGTCGTCTGCGATACGAAGTCGAAAACCTTGCCGTCCTTGAGGCCGTAATTGGCCAGCCGCCGGACTCGGCGATCCTTGTCGAAATAGACCGCGACCACCCGCTGGTCGACGACCTTTTGCGGCATGAATGCCGCCGCGCGCTGCGCTTTCTGCGAGATGTAATAGAACACCTCGCCATTCACGGTGGCGACAGTGGAGGGCGTGCCGAGCACGATCAGCACTTGCTCCTGGGAAGCGCCGATCGGAATTTGCTCGAGCGCGCCTTGCTGCATCACGTAGCCGCGTTGAAAGGTCTCGGTGAAGGCGCCGCCGCAACCGGCGAGCGCCAGGCTGCAGGCAACCGCAAGCGCCGGTGTCAGCCGGAGCCAATTGGCGCGGTGATGCGCGGTCTTGGTGTGCAAATACGGCACGCTCATTTCGATCTTGCATCGGCGAAGGCGTTGACTTAACCGGCGGCGAGCCCCGGTCAGCCCCGAACCAACGCGATGATTTTCCCCCTTTTTCGCCGCTCCAGGCGGCGCGACACCATTTCTCGCCTGTATGGCACGATCGTGGCGCAGGCGCGAATGCCTGGCTTTTACCGCAACTACGCCGTGCCGGACACGCTCAACGGCCGTTTCGAGCTGATTGTGCTGCACGTGACGGTGCTGCTCGATCGGCTCGCCCATGACCCTGCGCTGCGCAACTTGGGGCAGGCGGTTTTCGACCGGTTTTGCCAGGATATGGATCATAACCTGCGCGAAATGGGTGTTGGCGACCTGACGGTGCCCAAGCAGATGCGCCGCATCGGCGAGGCCTTCTATGGCCGCGCGCGGGCCTATCGGGCGGCGCTGGCGACGGCCGATGATCGGGCCCTGGCGGAGGCCCTGGCGCGGAATATCTATGAAGCAGCAGCGTCCCCGGCCGCGGCCCGGCTTGCGGCCTATATGCGGGAGGCGGTACGTGATCTCGCGGCACAAGATTCCGCCCGCCTCGCAGCCGGCCAGTTGCGCTTTCCAGAGCCGGCCGCTGTCGCTGCAGACGCGGGATAAGAGCTTGAATTAAATGGAAAAAACCGGCAGCCCCTGGAGTGCGCCGCTGGCCGTGGAGGATATCCCGGACACCGGCCTGCATGTGGAGATCGAGGCCCCGGCCGCCGTGCGCGCGGAGCTGGCCAAGCTGGCAGCTGTGCGGGATTTGCCGCAGCTGTCGGCAGTGTTCGATCTCACCCGCCAAGGGGCCGGCGTCCACGTCTCCGGTCAGGTCAACGCCCAAGTCGGCCAGACCTGCGTGGTTACCCTTGAGCCGGTCGAGAGCGTGCTTGAGGAAGCAATCGAGGTCGTTTTCGCGCCTGCGGTGGCGGGCGTCGAGGGGCTCACGAACGGCGCAATCGATGGCCGCCGGGCGAAAATGGGCGAGGGGGAGCCACCGGAGCCCTTGGTCGGCGGCAAGGTCGATTTGGGCGCGCTCGCGACCGAATTCTTCCTGCTCGGCATCGATCCTTATCCGCGTAAGCCAGGCGCTGAATTTGCGCCACCGAAAGTCGCGGACAGGGGCGAGCACCCCTTCGCCGCCCTTGCAGCACTGAAAAAGCGCCTCGGCGGCGGCCGGTCGTGACCGGTGACCAAGCGGTGGAACGCCGCCAGAACCGGCTTGTTTGCAATGGCCGAGCGGGTATGGTCGCCGCTGAGCATCAAAGCCGGATGAGCGCGTTGCCGGCGCCCCCAATCACGCCGCCGAAGCCGATCCATGCCCGATAAGGTCCGTATCGCGCTTGACGCCATGGGCGGAGACCATGGGCCGTCGGTCGTCCTGCCGGCTGCCGATCTGTCGCTGACCCGCCATCCCGACATCGAATATCTGCTGTTTGGCGACCGCGCGATACTGGAGCCCTTGCTCGAGGGTCTGCCGCGTCTCAAGGCCAAGGCCCGGGTGGTGCACACCGACGTGGCGATCCGCATGGACGACAAGCCGAGCCAGGCATTGCGCTATGGACGCTGGAAGTCGTCGATGTGGCTCGCCATCGACGCCGTGAAGAAGCACGAGGCCGACGCCGTGGTGTCGGCCGGCAATACCGGCGCGCTCATGGCCATGGCGCGCTTCAATCTGAAGATGATCGAGGGCATCGAGCGGCCGGCGATCGCGGCGCTTTGGCCGACGGTCAAGGGCGAGTCGATCGTGCTCGACGTCGGGGCCTCGATCGGCGCCGACGAAGTGCATCTGATCAATCTCGCCGCCATGGGCAGCGCCATGGCGCGGGTGCTGTTCGATGTCGAACGGCCGAGCGTGGGCCTGCTCAATATCGGCGTGGAGGAAGTCAAAGGGCTCGAACAGGTACGCGAGGCCGGTCGCATTCTACGTGAGGGCAATTTCCCGCATTTCGACTATCACGGCTTCGTGGAGGGCGACGATATCGGCAAGGGCACCGTCGATGTGGTCGTCACCGAAGGGTTTTCCGGCAATATCGCGCTCAAGACCGCCGAAGGCACCGCCCGCCAGTTCGGGCAATATCTGCGAGCGGCAATGAACCGAACTCTAGCTGCGCGCCTTGGCTACCTGTTGGCGCGCCAAGCGTTTCGCACGCTGCGCGACAAGATGGATCCACGCAAATCGAACGGCGGCGTCTTCCTCGGCCTCAACGGCATCGTGATCAAGAGCCATGGCGGCGCCGATGCCGAGGGCTTCGCCTCGGCGATCGATATCGGATACGACATGGTGCGCTACAAGCTGCTGGCCAAGATCGGCGAGACCATGGCGCAGGACCTGCGGGCGACTGCGACGGCGCGCCTCGCGAGCGGAGCAGGCTCGTGACTCTGATGCGTTCGGTGGTGCTGGGCTGCGGCAGTTATCTTCCAGGGCGCATTCTCAGCAATGACGAGCTCGCGCGTTCGGTGGAGACCACCGACGAATGGATCGTGCAGCGTACCGGCATCCGCGAACGCCATATCGCGGCTGCCGGCGAGCTCACCTCCGATCTCGCGCTCAATGCCGCGCGCGCAGCTCTTGCCAATGCCCATGTCGAGGCGAGCTCGATCGACCTGATCGTGCTGGCAACCTCGACGCCCGACCAGACCTTCCCGGCGACGGCGGTTTCGGTGCAGGCCGGTCTCGGCATCACCCATGGCGCGGCCTTTGACCTGCAGGCCGTGTGTTCGGGCTTTATCTATGCCTTGTCTGTGACCGACGGGTTGTTGCGGACCGGCAGCTTCAAACGCGCGCTGGTGATCGGGGCGGAGACCTTTTCGCGCATCCTTGACTGGAGCGACCGCACCACCTGCGTGCTGTTCGGTGACGGCGCCGGCGCCGTGGTGCTGGAGGCGCAGGAGCAGCCTGGCGACGCCACGGACCGCGGCATCCTGACCACCCATCTGCGTTCGGACGGCCGCTATAAGGCCAAGCTCTATGTGGACGGCGGGCCTTCCTCGACCCAGACCGTCGGCCATTTGCGCATGGAAGGACGTGAAGTGTTCAAGCACGCGGTGGCGATGATTACCGATGTGATCGAGGACGCCTTCAAGGCCACCGGCTATAGCGCCGCCGATATCGACTGGTTCGTGCCGCACCAGGCCAACAAGCGGATTATCGACGGCTCGGCGCATAAGCTCGGCATTGCACCGGACAAGGTGGTGATCACGGTCGACCGCCACGGCAACACCTCAGCGGCCTCGATACCGCTGGCGCTGGCGGATGCGGTCGCCGACCGGCGCCTCAAGCGCGGCCATCTCATCTTGCTGGAAGCCATGGGTGGCGGCTTCACCTGGGGCTCGGCGCTGTTGCGCTGGTGAGCGGCCCGGGTTGCCCTGTTTGGCGGCTGAGACGGCCGGATTGCCGGCCAAGTACCCCTTTCATATTTTCAAAGTGACCGTTGACCCATCATGGCGATGCTAATATCGTCGATAATTCAGCGGGATATCTTCGCCGGGGGCAGGGCAGGCGATGACCGGAAAAACTGTGACGCGGGCCGACTTGTGTGAGGCGGTCTACCAGAAAGTGGGCCTCTCACGCACGGAATCCGCTGCGCTTGTGGAACTGGTGCTCAAGGAGATCACGGACTGCCTCGAACGGGGCGAGACCGTGAAGCTATCCTCGTTCGGTTCGTTCGTCGTGCGCAAGAAGGGCCAGCGCATCGGGCGCAATCCCAAGACCGGCAAGGAAGTCCCGATTTCGCCGCGCCGTGTGATGGTGTTCAAGCCGTCGGCGATTCTCAAGCAGCGTATCAACGGCGGCGACAGCCACAGTCCTGCCTAGCGCGCGTGCTCGTGTAGCGTCTGGTCGCGTAACGCGTTCAACCAAAGTTCAGGGAGTGTGCCGCTTTGGACAGCAAGGCGCCGGATGCATTTCGCACTATCAGTGAAGTCGCGGACGATCTCGATCTGCCGCAACACGTGCTGCGCTTTTGGGAGACCCGTTTCCGCGATATCAAGCCGATGAAGCGCGGCGGCGGCCGGCGCTACTACCGCCCCGACGACGTCGATCTGTTACGCGGCATCCGCCATCTTCTCTACGGCGAGGGCTATACCATCCGCGGCGTGCAGCGCATCCTGCGCGAGCAGGGCGCCAAATTCGTGCAGTTGGTCTGGCAGGAAGGCGCGCCGCAACCACCCCATGGCGCGCGCGAGGACGAGGAGTTTGCCGAGGAGGCGGCTTCCGCTGCCGAGATGCTCGAGGAAGAGAGTGGCTTGCGCGGCCGGCTCAGTTCGCTGATTGGGCGCGATCTGGGCGAGCAGCTCGACATTGGACAATCCCGCCAAGAGCCCCCGCTCAAGAGCGCGCCGGTGCCGCGCATCGAGCCGACCGATCGCGCCATCCACGACAGCAGCGAGCCGATGCCGCGGTCGCAGCCCGCCGTGGCGGTCGTGCAGCCGGCACGGCCCGGCCCGCGCGGAGCGCTGGCGCGCGATGATGTGCGCAAATTGCATGCAGCCCTGCATGAGCTCGGCGAGTGCCGCAAACTGATCGATGCGGGCGTCGCCCGTGCGGACTAGTGCGGCAAAGTTTCGACGCCTTCGCTGAGCTCACCGAATTTCGGCTTTTCGGCTTCGGGATCGACGGCTTCGTCGCTCGGCCCTCTTGATCGTCCCATCAAACATGCAAGGTCGCAAAAGTTCCGTTTAGCGCGACCGGCGGCAGGCGGCCGAGGGTGGCTGGCGTCGCTCATGCAGGTATACTGGGCGGTGCCGAGCGTGTGCGTAGGGGTTGTGTAATGCGGCGCTTCATTGCGGCTGCAGTTTTCGTGCTTGCGTTGGTTGTTGGCGCACAAGGGCCGTGCTTTGCGCAATCCGAGGGCGGCGAAGAGATCGTCGGGATCGTAACGGCCCATGGGCACGGCGGGGGCTTCGGCGGTCTTAGCCCGCTTGGCTTCTACGTCGGCGGATCCGTCTTTTGTGCCGCCGCCGCGCCGATCATCGGCACCATCGTGCTCAACCGCGAGATGACCGCCAATGAGGTCTACCGTTCGACCCTGAGTTGTTTTCTGGGACCGGCCGGCTGGCTTTTGGCCAATGCGCTCTTGCCGCCCGAATCGATAAGCACGGGCCAGCCGCGAGGGCCACGGCATCCGCCGCGCCACGCGCGTCAGGCAGGCGGCCGCAACATCAGCATACCGCTCGCCGGCGCGACAAATTTCGTGCTCGACGAGGTTCTGGTGGAAATTCGCGCCGGCGCCTCGCCGCAACAAATCAACCAGATGACAAGCCAACTGCAATTGACGCTGCTGGAGACGCAGAGTTTTTCGCTTACCGGCCGCACACTGCGGCTCTATCGCATCGATGGTGGCCGGTCGGTGCGCGCCATACTGCTGGCGATGCGGCGGTACGCAATCGTCGTTGCGGCGCAGGCAAATCACTACTTCCCGGCCGCGCAGGTCCAGGCACGCGCCGTGCCGCAGGCCGACACCGAGCAATACGTCGTAACGAAGATGCATCTATTGCAGGCGCATCGTGTCACCAGCGGCGACGACGTGCTGGTGGCGGTGATCGACTCAGCAATCGACATGAAGCATCCCGATCTGGTCGGAGCGTTTGCGGACGAAGACAACGTTTTGGGGACGCCGGCGGTGCCGCATGCCCACGGCACCGCCATGGCAGGCGCCATCGCCGCCCATAGCAAATTGATCGGCGTTGCACCGAAGGTGCGCGTGCTCGCGGTGCGCGCGTTTTCGGGTGAGCGCGAAAGTGCGAGAGGCACCACCTTCAATATTCTTAAAGGACTTGACTGGGCCGCCGGCAAGAACGCGCGCGTCGTGAACATGAGCTTTGCAGGGCCTGCCGACCCGATGTTAAGCGACATGCTTTCAAAAGCGTATGCGCGCGGGATTGTCCTGATTGCGGCGGTCGGCAACGCCGGCCCGCGCTCGCCGCCGCTTTATCCGGCGGCAGACCGCCACGTCATCGGCGTGACCGCCACCGACTCCGACGACAAGTTGCTGCCGCAGGCCAATCGCGGGTCGCAGGTCGTGGTGGCAGCCCCCGGCGTCGATGTGCTGGCGGATGCGCCGGACGGCGGCTACCAGCTCATCTCGGGAACCTCGGTGGCAGCCGCCCATGCCAGCGGTGTGGCCGCGTTGCTGCTGGCGCGTGAGCCGAAGCTGACACCCGCCGGCATACGGCGCGCGTTGGTCCGCTCGGCGCGCAAGATCCCCGGCAAACGGCGTGACGTCGGCGCCGGCGTCATCGACGCTCTCGCAGCGGTCAATGAGTTCGCGCGAACCCAATAGGCTTGGTGATAGAG
>CAYLMY010000181.1:2834-6810 GCA_964384635.1 uncultured Undibacter sp. | reverse complement strand
GTCATCACCGGCGCCGCTGGCGGCATCGGGCAGGCCTTCGCCAAACGTCTGGCGGAGGACGGCGTGCACATCGCGATTGTCGATCTCGGTGACGCCTCCGACACCGTGAAAATGGTGGAAGCCGCCGGGCGCCAGGCCATAGCGGTAAAATGCGACGTATCGTCGGAATGCGCGGTCGACACCATGGCCAAGCAGGTGCAAGCCAAATTCAGCCACGTCGACATCGTGATCAATTGCGCCGGCATCTTCCCGCAGAAAGAGTTTGTCGACATGACCTTCGCCGACTGGCGTCAGGCGCTGTCGATCAATCTCGACAGCACCTTCCTGGTCACCGCTGCCTTCGTGCCCGGCATGCGGGCGCGCCAATGGGGCCGCGTGGTCAACATGGCCTCCTCGACGCTCGGCTCGGTGGTCACCGGCTTTGCGCATTATACGGCCAGCAAGGGCGGCATCGTCGGCTTCACCCGGGCGGCGGCGACCGATCTGGCGCCTTATGGCATTACGGTGAACGCCATCGCGCCGGGGCTGACGCGCTCGCCCGGCACGGTAGTGCGCGCCCCGCGCCCGGTGTTCAAGTCGATGGACGAGGAATTCGAAGCTATCGCCCAGATGCAGGCGATCAAGCGCGTCGAAGTGCCGGAAGACCTGGTCGGCGCGGTGTCGTTTCTGACCAGCGACGACTCAGCCTTCATGACCGGGCAGACGCTCAACGTCGATGGCGGCCGGGTGCGCAGCTAGCGTTACGCGCGCGGGTGAGCACTGGCATAAACATCGAGTAAACGCTCGGCGTCGACCGCGGTGTAAACTTGCGTGGTCGACAGCGAGGCGTGACCGAGCAGTTCCTGGATCGCGCGCAGGTCGCCGCCGCGCGCCAGCAGGTGGGTAGCGAAGGAATGGCGCAGCGCGTGCGGCGTCGCGCTGTCCGGCAGGCCGAGCGCGCCGCGCAAGCGCGCCATGGTGAGTTGCACGATGCGCGGCGACAGCGGTCCACCGCGGCTGCCGACAAACAGCAGCCCGTCCGGCCCTGAATCGAACGGGCAAAGCGCGACATAGTCTGCAATCAATGTGGCGACCTGCGGCAGCAGCGGCACCATGCGCGTCTTGTTGCCTTTGCCGGTGACGGTGATGGCGTCGGCGCCTTCGGCAAAATCCTTGGCGCTCAGGCCGAGCGCTTCCGAGACGCGCAGGCCCGCGCCGTAGAGCAAGGCCAGCACGGCGGCGTCGCGCGCGATGATCCAGGGTTCGCGCGCTTCGCCGGCGCGCAATTCCGTGTCGATCATGCGCTTGGCCGCGCTCGCGGCGATCGGTTTTGGCAAAGTCCTGGGCAGCTTGGGCGTGCGCACGGCGGCGAGCGCGGCCACCTTGCCCTTGCCGTTGCGCTCCAGGAAGCGCGCGAACGAGCGCGCGCCCGCTAAGCCCCGCATGAGCGAGCGATTGCCGGCGCCGCCTGAGCGCCGCGCCGCCATGAAGGCGCGCACGTCGGCCGGCGCGAGCTTGGCCAATTGCTTGAGCGACGGTGCCCTGCCCAAGTGCTCGGCGAGGAAACCGAGGAACTGAGACACGTCGCGCCGGTAGGCTTCCAAGGTCTTGGCGGACAGCCGCCGCTCGGCGCCGAGATGGCCGAGCCAGTGCGCGATTTCGGCAGCCACGTCGGGGGCGATGGTTGTCTGCGACGGCATATATTTTTGTCGTCCCCGCGAAAGCGGGGACCCATAACCCCGGCTTCGCCATATCACGAGCACTGTGGTTATGGGTCCCGGCTCGCGGCCTTGGCCGGGACGACAGTAAGTGGCGTTCCTTCACCCTTTCTTAAAACCGCGGAATCGGCCAGACCAAACATTATGAATACGCGCGTTGTCGATGTTCTGGTGCCGGTCGCGCTCGATCAGGCCTATTCCTACCGGGTACCGGCCGGCCTCGAAATCGCGCCCGGCGACGTGGTGGCGGTATCGCTCGGGGCGCGCGAAAGGCTGGGCGTGGTCTGGGCCGACAACCCCAAGCCCAATCCGCGCCTGCACAACCGCCTGAAGGACATCGACGGTAAGCTCGATGTGCCGCCGCTCAAACCCGAATTGCGTAGCTTCGTCGACTGGGTCTCCGGCTACACGCTCGCTTCGCGCGGCATGGTGCTGCGCATGGCGCTGCGCATGGGCGAACACCTCGGCCCCGGCCGCGAGCGCGTCGGCGTGCGGCTTAGCGGTCCGCCGCCGCAACGCATGACCATGGCGCGCACGCGTGTGCTGGCGCTGTTCCGCGATGGGCTGACGCGCGCGAAGGGCGACGCCGCGCGCGAGGCCGGCGTGTCCGCCGGCGTGATCGACGGGCTGATCGACGAAGGAACACTCGAAACCGTCGTACTGCCGCCCGAGCCGGTCGCCGAGCCGCCCGATCCGGACTTCGCCAAGCCCGACTTCGCGCTCGGCCAGCTCGCCGCCGCAGATGCCTTGCGCACCACCGTGGCGCAAGGCGGCTATACCGTCACGCTGCTCGACGGCGTCACCGGCTCCGGCAAGACCGAAGTCTATTTCGAGGCGGTGGCGGAAAACATCCGCCGCCAGCATCAGACCTTGATCCTGATGCCGGAGATCGCGCTCACCGCCCAGTTCCTCGACCGCTTCACCGCGCGCTTCGGCGTGCGGCCGGCGGAATGGCATTCGCAATTGTCGCCCCGCACGCGCGCGCGCACCTGGGCGGCGGTGGCGGGCAATGAGGTGTCGGTCGTGGTCGGCGCGCGCTCGGCGCTGTTTTTGCCTTATGCGGACCTCGGCTTGATCGTCGTCGACGAGGAGCACGACCCCGCCTACAAGCAGGAGGACGGCGCGCATTATCACGCCCGCGACATGGCGGTGGTGCGCGGCTCGATCGCCAAAATCCCCGTGCTGCTGGCCTCGGCTACGCCCTCGGTGGAATCGGAAGTCAACGCGCGGCGCGGCCGCTATCGTCATCTGCATCTGCCGGAGCGTTTCGGTGGCGCGCATCTGCCGGCGATCGAGGCGATCGACATGCGACGCGAGGGCCCGCCGCGCGGCCGCTTCATCTCGCCGCGGCTGGCGGAGGCGGTGCAGGTATCACTCGAACGCAAAGAACAGGCGCTGCTGTTCCTGAACCGCCGCGGCTACGCGCCGCTCACGCTCTGCCGCGCCTGCGGCTTCCGCCTGCAGTGCCCGAATTGCGATGCCTGGCTGGTCGATCATCGCTTTCGCAAGCGGCTGGTCTGCCATCATTGCGGTTTCTCCATGCCGCCGCCAACGCAATGCCCGAACTGCCACGCGACCGATACCTTCGCGCCCATCGGCCCCGGCGTCGAGCGGCTGGAGCAGGAAGCGGCCGAATTGTTTCCCGGCGCCCGCATCCTGGTGCTGTCGAGCGACCTGGTGGAATCGGTCGAGCGCCTGCGCGCCGAGCTCGACGACGTGGCACAAGGGCGATTCGATCTCGTCATCGGCACGCAGCTTGTGGCGAAAGGCCATCACTTTCCCAAGCTCAATCTGGTCGGCATCGTCGATGCCGATCTCGGCCTCGGCAACGGCGACCCGCGCGCCGCCGAGCGCACGTTCCAGCTTTTGCATCAGGTGGTCGGCCGCGCCGGTCGCGAGGAGGGCCGCGGCGTCGGCTATTTGCAGACGCATCAGCCCGAGCACCCGGTGATGAAGGCGCTGATCCTCGGCGACCGCGAGGCCTTCTATTCAAGCGAAATCGAGTTGCGCGAGCGCACGCACTATCCGCCGTTCGGACGGCTCGCCAGCCTGATCATCAGTGCCAATGACCGCCACAGCGCCGAAGGCTACGGCCGCTCGCTCGCCTCGCATGCACCGAAGGACGAGCAGGTACGTGTGCTTGGCCCCGCCGAAGCGCCGATCGCGGTGGTGCGCGGCCGCCACCGCTTCCGCCTGCTGGCCAAATCCCCGCGCGGCTTCGATCTCTCGGCATATCTACGCGACTGGCTGGAGAAGGCTCCCAAGCCGCGCGGCAATGT
>CAYLMY010000181.1:0-2734 GCA_964384635.1 uncultured Undibacter sp. | reverse complement strand
GCGGCAGCAGCGAAGATACAGGCAAAGCCGATGGCGTCGCTGAGGCTCGGCCGCTCGCCCACCAGCCAGGCCGATCCGATGACGCCGACCACCGGCACCAGCAGTGAGCCGAGCGATGCGGTGGTCGTCGGCAATCGTTCGACGACGACGAACCAGAGAAAATAGGTCAGCCCCATCCCGACAAAGCCGTTGTAGCCGAGCCACGCTACGATATGTCCGGGCAGCGGCCATAGCTGCGGGAGTCCATCGAAGGCCAGCATCCCGGCGGCCAGCATCAGCCAGCCGAACAGCAATTGCCAGGCGGCGGCGGCCAGTGTCGGCGCCGCGATCCTCGCCCATTTCAGATAGATAGTGCCGCAGGCCCAACTCCAGGCGCAACCGAGCGCGAACAGCGCGCCGAACGGAAAGCCGGTGCGCGCCAGCGGCCAGATCAGGATGGTTAGCCCTGTGGCGCATAAGCCTAAGGCGGCGAGCTTGATGGCGTTTAGCCGTTCTTTGAGCACGAGCCGCGCCAGCAGCGCCGCCCAGATCGGCATCGAATAGGCAATCACGATGGCGCGCGACGTGGTGCCGTAGACCTGCGCATAGGCGGAGCCAGCACCGAAGACTGCGACGTTGAAAAAGCCGGCGATCACGACCTTCAGCCAATCGCGGCGCATAATGGAAAGCGGCACGCCGCTGATTATTGCGGCGGCGAACAGCGTCAAGGTGCCAAGGCCGATGCCGACCGTGCGCATGGTCCAAGGCGGCAGCGCTTCCAGGATGATGCGGGCGGCCACCCAATTGATGCCCCAGCCCAGTCCCATGAGCACAACCAGCAGCTTGGCGCTGGCTGCGCCATCGGCGGGTTGGCGCTGCGTCACTCCGGCATCTCCGTATGGCGCACGTTCGGCTGCAGCAGCACGCAAGATGCTGCCGCGAAGATCATCGCAAAGCCGACAATGTCGGGCACGGTCAGCCGCTCGCCGAGAATGATCGCCGACGCACTGACGCCGATCACCGGCACCAGCAGTGAACCGAGCGAGGCCGTGATAGCCGGCAGCCGCCCGACGATCGACCACCACAGGAAATGCGCGATACCGACGCCGAAAATGCCGACATAAAGTACCGCCAAGATAATCTCGCCGTGGATCGGCCACAGGTGCGGATAGCCTTCGAATACGAACGTGCCGGCGGCAATGAACAGAAAACCGAACAGCAATTGCCAGGCGGCGTTTGCCAATGGCTCGATCGTGACTTTGGCCCATTTGATGTAGACGGTGGCGAAAGCCCAGCTCAGCGCGCAGCCGAGTGAATAAAACACGTAGGGTGGAAATCCGTTGGCGAACAGCGGCCACACCAGGATGGTCAAGCCGGCGATGCACAGCGCCAGGGCCAGGATGCGAATGGCGTTCAGTTTTTCGCCGAGCACGGCGTAGCTGAATATCGTCGCCCAGATCGGCATCGAATAGGTGATGATGATGGCGAGCGAGGTTGCCCCGGTCAGCTGCGCGAAGCCCGAGAGAATTTGAAACGCCGCCACGTTGAAGAATCCGGCCACCATGACATGCAGATGCTCGCCGCGCGGCACCCTCAGCCTATGGCCGGTGATAAGCGCCGCGGTAAACAGAACCGCGGCGCCGATGCCGGCGCCGGCAAAGCGCAAGCTCCACGGCGCGACCTCGCGCAAGGCTATTGCTGCGGCAATCCAGTTGAGGCCCCAGGCGAAGGCGAGCAGCACGACCAAAAGCTTGGCGGTGCTGGCGGCGCTATTTTTACTCTGCCCATGCGGCATCGATCTGCGGCCCCGGCTGGCAATGGGTTTTCCGGTCGCCGCCGCATGAGCGCTCGACCGCGCGAGCGCAAGCTATAGCGCGGCGGCTGCGGTGGCGAGGTATCCCGGTCATGTAAAATTGCCACTGCTGCGGCGCGCAGCTTTCCCACCGCGCGCGGGGCTGTGCTGGCCCTGGGCGTCTTGTTGCACCGCGGTTGACCCTATGTTAGCTAGCCCCTCGACCTCATGGGGGTTTCCGCGGGCTTCCGCGACGTCTCCTGAGATCGGAATTCCCTCTTGGATTCCAACAGTTTGCGCCGCCGGTCTCCGCGACGGCATCCGGCCTGTGAAAAGTAAAGCGAAAACGAGCCTCCCCCGTGACAGGCGCAGATCACATCATCTCCGGCATGGCTGGCCGTTACGCCAACGCCCTGTTCGAACTGGCGCTCGAAAGCAAAGCCGTCGATGCGGTCAAAAACGACCTCGAACAGTTCGATGCGCTGGTCGCCGGCAATCCCGATCTCGCCCGGCTGGTGCGCAGCCCGGTGTTCGGCGCCGACGAGCAGTTGAAGGCGCTCGGCGCCATCCTCAACAAGGCCGGCATCAAGGGGCTCGCCGCCAATTTTCTGCGCGTCATCACCACCAACCGTCGGCTGTTCGCGGTGCGCGACATGATCCGCGCTTTCCGCGCACTGGTCGCCCGCCACAAGGGCGAGGTCACGGCGCAAGTGACGGTTGCCGAGAAGCTCAACGCCAAGAATGTCGATGCGCTCAAGAGCGCGCTCAAATCGATCACTGGCGGCAAGGACATCGACCTCGACGTCAAGATCGAGCCCGCGATCATCGGCGGGCTGGTCGTGAAGGTCGGCAGCCGCATGATCGACTCTTCTCTCCGCACCAAACTGAACGCGATCAAGTTCGCGATGAAAGAGGCACGCTGATGGATATCCGCGCCGCAGAAATTTCCGCCATCCTGAAAGA
>CAYLMY010000180.1:0-6817 GCA_964384635.1 uncultured Undibacter sp. | reverse complement strand
TTCATCTTCATCAGGTTGAGCTTGGCCTGATGATTGCGCACGCCGCTCCAGGCCTCGCCCTTGTCGCCTTTGGCCACCTGCTGTTGCCACGACCAGGCGTCGGGCTCGGATTTCATCAGCCAGTAGGCCATTTCACGCTTCCGCTTTGATCGGCCGCGCCAGCAGCGCGGCGATGGCTTCGTCCACGCTCAGTTTTTTCACCAGCACGTCGGCGACCGCGGCGGCGACCGGCATCTCGACATTTTTCTCGCGCGCCATTTCCAGCAGCACCGGCGCGGTAAAGGCGCCTTCCACCAGCTTGCCGTGGCCGGCGTCGTCCGGTGTTTCGCCCTTGCCGAGCGCGACGCCGAACGAGAAATTGCGCGACTGCGGCGTCGAGCAAGTAAGAATGAGGTCGCCGAGGCCGGACAGGCCCATCATCGTTTCAACTTTAGCGCCATAGGCCTTGCCGAAGCGGGTGAGCTCGGCGAAGCCGCGCGTGATCAGCGCGGCGGCGGCGCTGGCGCCCAACGCGCGGCCCGCGACGATGCCGGCGGCGATGGCGTAAACGTTCTTGGTGGCGCCGCCGAGCTCGACGCCGCGCAGGTCGGTCGAATGATAAGGCCGGAACGTGCTCGAGCTGATCGCTTGCGCGAGCGCGGCGGCGGTGTCGGCGTCGGGGGCGGCGAGCGTCACCGCGGTGGGCAACCCGCGCGCCACGTCGGCGGCGAAGCTCGGCCCCGACAGGATCGCCGGCACCGCGTTGCTCGCGCATTCCGCGATGATCTCGCTCATGAACTTGCGGGTGCCGTGCTCGATGCCCTTGGCGCAGGCGATCAGCGGCGTGCGCGTGGGCAGCGATGGCGCCAGCGCGGTGACAACGGAGCGAACGACCTGCGCCGGCACCACCAGCAGAATCGCGTCGTTGCGCGCAGCCGCCGCCAGATCACGCGTCACCTTGATCGTGTCTTCCAGCCGAACGCCGGGCAGGAAGCGGCTCTCGCGCTTCTGCTCCAGGCTTTCGGCGTTGCTCGCGTCGTGCTCCCACAGCGTGACGTCGCGGCCGACGCGCGCAGCCGTGAGCGCCAGTGCCGTTCCCCAGGCGCCGCCGCCCAGCACGGAAATTTTTTGGATGGTCATTTGTAAGCCGCCGTGCCTTGCAGCGCGCCCTTGGCGGCGGCGATCTCGTCGAGCGGCCAGCGCGCGCGCGGCGCGACGTCAAGCGAGTCCGTCAAGCCGAGCGCCAGCCGCTCGGCGCCGGCCCAGGCGATCATGGCGCCGTTGTCGGTGCACAGTTCCAGCGGCGGCGCCACCAGCACGGTGCCGACCTCGAACGCCAAACGGTGCAGCACCTTGCGGATCGCCTGATTGGCGGCGACGCCACCGGCGGCGACCAGTGCGGTCGGCACACCGTAACGGGCGCGGAACAGCCGCAAGCCGGCGCGCAGGCGATCGAGCACCACGTCCACCACCGCCTGCTGGAACGAGGCGCACAGGTCGGCGACGTCCTGGTCCGACAGCGGCGCGATCTTTTCGGCTTCCAGCCGCAGCGCGGTCTTCAAGCCGGAGAGCGAGAAATCGGCGTCCTTGCGTCCGTGCATCGGCCGCGGCAGCGCGAAGCGGGCGGCGTCGCCGGCTGCCGCTTCCCGCTCCACCTGCGGGCCGCCGGGATAGCCGAGGCCGAGCAGCTTGGCGGTCTTATCGAACGCCTCTCCGATGGCGTCGTCGTGGGTGGTGCCGAGCCGCACATAGTCGCCGACGCCGCGCACCGCGACGATCTGGGTATGGCCGCCGGAAGCGAGGAACAGGCAATAGGGAAACGGCGTGGCGTCGGTTAGCCGCGCGGTGAGCGCGTGCGCCTCCAGATGATTGACGGCGATCAGCGGCTTGTTCTTGACCAGCGCGATGGCCTTGGCAGTCGTCAACCCGACGATGACGCCTCCGATCAGACCGGGGCCGGCGGCGGCGGCGACGCCATCGATGGCCTCGTAGCCGTGTCCGGCCTGTTGCATCGCCTTGGCGATAATGAGATCGAGCGCCTCGACATGGGCGCGGGCGGCGATCTCCGGCACCACACCGCCGAAGGCCGCGTGCTCATTTACCTGGCTGAGCACGATATTGGACAGGATCTTGCCGCGGCCGTCCTCGGAACGCTCGACCACCGCCGCCGCGGTTTCGTCGCAGGTCGTCTCGATGCCGAGAACGATCATAGTTGGCTCCGGCTCTCCCTTTTCCCGGGAGGGTGAACTAAAAGGTGCCCTAGCATCGAGAGGTTATATGGCGCAATCCACCGCCCTTTTTCGCATCGGCACGCGCGGCAGCCCGCTCGCCTTGGTGCAGGCGCGCACCGTGCGCGCGCGGCTCGCTGGCGCGCTGGGCGCAAAAGACGAGGAGATCGAACTGGTCATCATCCGCACCAGTGGCGACATTATTCAAGACCGGCCGCTGGCGGAGGAGGGCGGCAAGGGCCTGTTCACCAAGGAGATCGAGGAGGCCTTGCTGGATGGCCGCGTCGATCTCGCGGTGCACTCGGCCAAGGACATGCCGACGTTTTCGCAAGCCGGATTGATGCTGGCGGCCTGCCTGGAGCGCGAGGACCCACGCGACGTGTTCATCAGCCGGAAAGCGCGCATGCTCGCCGAACTGCCGCAAGGTGCCACGCTCGGCACCGCCTCGCTGCGGCGGCAGGCCATTGCCAAGCGGGCGCGGCCGGACTTGCAGGTGACGCCGCTGCGCGGCAACGTGGAGACTCGATTGCGCAAGCTGGACGACGGGCAGGTCGATGCCACGATCCTGGCGCTCGCCGGCATGAAGCGGCTCGCCCTGACGGAGCACGCGACCACGATCATGAGCGCGGAAGAATTTCTTCCAGCGGTGGGGCAGGGCGCCATCGGCATCGAGGCGCGCGAAGGCGACGCGCGCGTGCGCGAGGCGCTGGCGCGCATCGACCACGCCGACACGTTCACCGCGGTCGCCTGCGAGCGCGCGTTTCTCGCCGCGCTCGACGGCTCTTGCAAGACGCCGATCGCCGGCCATGCCGATGTGTCCGGCGATGCGGTAGAGTTTCGCGGACTGATCGCGCGGCCGGACGGCAAGGGTGCGCACGACATCGCCGGCCACGGTTACGCTAAGGATGCGGTTACCATCGGCACTGAAGCCGGGCGCGAGCTCAAGCATCGCGCCGGTCCTGGATTTTTCGACTGAGGAGTTTTCCGCTCGTCCCCGCGCAAGCGGGGACCCAGGGGAGGAATTCTCAAAGCTCAAGAGCTGGATTCCCGCTTGCGCGGGAATGAGCGGAATTGGGATAGGCTTAAGTCATGCGCGTCGTCATCACCCGCCCGCAACCCGCCAGCGAACGCACCGCCGCCGCCTTGGCCGCGCGCGGCCATGACGTGTGGGAGGTGCCGTTGATGCGGATCGAGCCGATCGAAGCCGATCTCACCGACACCTGGGGGGCGGTCGTGATCACAAGCGCCAATGCGCCCGGCGCGATTGCCGGCAATCCGGCCTTCGCCGCGTTGCTTGAATTGCCCGTCTATGCCGTCGGCCGCCGCAGTGCGGATGCGGCGCAACAGGCGGGCTTTGCCGATGTCACGTCGGCCGGCGGCGACGTGCGTGATCTGGTGCAGCTCATCGCCGAGCGCCATGCCGATGCAAAGGCGCCCTTGCTCTATCTCGCTGGCGAGGACCGTGCCGCCGATCTGGTCGGGGAACTCGCCAGCCACAGCATCGCGGCGCAGATGCGCGTGGTCTATCGCGCCGTCACCGCGCCGTTTCCCGACGAATTGGTGGCTGCGCTGGAAGCCGGCGGCGACGTGCAGGCGGTGTTGCATTTCTCCAAGCGCAGCGCCGAGAACTACGTGGCCGGCGCGCGGGCGGCGGGCGTCACCGAGCAGGCCATGGACGTGCGGCATTATTGCCTGTCGGCGCAGGTGGCCGCGCCGTTGCATGCTGCCGGCGCCAAGCGCGTCGCCATCGCGCCGCGCCCGGAAGAGGCGGCGCTGATTGAACTTCTACCGCGGTCACCGGGTTGACGTGGCGCCCCTGCAGCAATTGCGTTATTTCGGGGTTACGGGCTGGTGGCGATTCGGAAAAGATCATGCGCAAATGCTAAGGCTGTTGGGATGACAGACAAGCGCAAGCGCGCGGCGCCGACCATCGACCTCACCGCCACCGAGTTACCGGCGGCGGCGGAAGAGCGCGACGCGCAGCCGCAGCAAGATCCGCCGATGCCCGAGAGCGCGGCGCAGCCCGAGCCGCCGCCGGCTGATGAGACGCCGCAAGCGGCTGAGCATGAGACCGAACGCCGCGCACCGTCGCGCAGCGGCGGAAGCTTCGGCACCGCGATTGTCGCCGGACTCGCCGGCGGGATTGTTGCAACGGGCGTGCTGGCCGCGGTTTGGTACCTCGGCTTGTTGCCGGCGGCGTCCATCAATTCGAACGATCAGAGTGCCCAGATCGTGGCGTTGCAGAAGCAGGTGGACGAATTACGAAACCGCCCGGCGTCTAGCGTTGACAACCAGGCGGTAGATGCATTGCGCCAAAGCGTGCGCAAACTCGAGACCGACATTGCCAAGCTGCCGCCCGGCGACAAGACCGTGGCGGAACGGTTGACCGCCGCCGACAGCGCCATGAAGTCGCTCGGCATCGCGCTCGCCGCGCTCAACAAGCGCAGCGACGACATCGCCGCCAAGGCCGCCCAGGCGCAGGAGCATGCCGTGGCGGCGGACAAGGCGATGACGGAGCTGCGCGCGAGCTTGCAGGATGCGGCGAAAAATCCCGTGATCGCGCCGGCCGAGCTCAATGCTGTGCAAGAGCGCGTGGCGGCGCTTGAAGAATCTGTTAAGGCTGCGCGCGCGCAACTCGCCAAGAGCTCGGCGATCGACAGCGCGGCGCGGCTGGCGCTGAGCGCGGCGGCATTGCGCAACGCAGTGATCAGCGGCGCACCCTACCAGGCCGAGCTGGCGCAGGCGAAAGCGCTCGGCGCCGATGAGAAGAGCTTAGCGCCGCTTGAACCGTTCGCGGCTGGCGGCGTGCCGACAAAAGCGGCGCTTGCGCGGCAACTGACCGACCTGATCCCCGCCATGCTGAAAGCATCGGGCGCGCAAAAATCGCCCGCCGGTTTTCTCGAACGGTTGCAAGCCAATGCCGGCAGCCTGGTGCAAATCAGGCCGGTGAATGCGCCGCCCGGCGATCAAGCGTCCGACGTGCTGGCGCGCATCGAGGTGGCGGCGGCTAACGCTGACATCGCCGGCGCGCTCGCCGATCTCGGCAAGCTTCCCGCCGCCGCCCGCGCGCCGGCACAAGCCTGGATCGCCAAGGCGAAAGCGCGGCAGCAGGCGCTCGCCGCCGCGCGTGCGTTTGCGGCCGACGCCGCCGGCAAGCTCGGCAAACGGTGAGGACGGCATGATCCGGGTCGTCCTGTTCCTGCTGGCCGTCGCCGTCGCCGCGCTCGGCTTCGCCTGGCTCGCCGACCGCCCGGGCGAGGTGGCCGTCACCTGGCTCGGCTACCGCATCGAGACCTCGGTGATGGTGGCGGCGCTCGCCGTGGTCGCGCTGGTGCTGGTGATCGTGCTGCTGTGGGGCATCGTGCGCGGCATCTTGCGCTCGCCCGAGCAGGTCTCGCTGTTCTTCCGACACCGCCGCGCCGTCAAGGGTTATCTCGCGCTTAGCCGCGGGTTGATCGCGATCGGCGCCGGCGATCTGCGGCTGGCGCGCCGCGCGGCCGATGAAGCCGCGCGGCTGTCGCCCGGCGATCCGCTCACGCTGCTGCTGACCGCGCAGTCGGCGCAGATGGCCGGCGACCGCGAGGGCGCCGAGCGGGCCTTCCGCGCGATGATCAAGCGCGAAGACACCAAGCTGCTCGGTTTGCGCGGGCTTTATATCGAAGCCCAGCGCCGCGACGATGCGCATGCCGCGCGCCTCGTCGCCGAAGAGGCGGCCAAGGTGGCGCCCACGCCCGTCTGGGCCGGACAGGCAGTGCTCGATGACCGCTGCGCCGCCTCCGACTGGCAAGGCGCGCTCGCCGCGCTCGATCACATGCGCAGCGCGCTCGCGAAACCCGACTACCGGCGCAAGCGCGCGGTGCTGCTGACCGCGCGCGCCCAAGCGCTGGAAGAGATCGACCGCGATGCTTCGCGCGCGGCGGTGCTCGAAGCGGTCAAGCTCGCGCCCGATCTGGTGCCGGCGGCGGCATTGGCCGGGCGGCGGCTGGCGGAATCGAACGAACAGCGCAAAGCGGCAAAAATCCTGGAAGCGGCGTGGACCATCAATCCGCATCCCGACATCGCGGAGGCCTATGCCAATCTGCGCTTCGGCGACAGCGCGCGCGACCGCTTGACCCGTATGCAGAAGCTCGCCGCCAAGACGCCGGGCCAGCTCGAAGGCGCAATTGCCGTGGCGCGCGCCGCGCTCGACGCGCGCGAGTTCAAAAAGGCGCGCGAGGCGCTCGCGCCCTATCTTTCGGCGCCGACCCGGCGCGTCGCCACGCTGATGGCGGAGATCGAGGAGAGCGAGCATGGCGACGAAGGCCGCGTGCGCGAATGGATGGCGCGCGCCATGCGCGCCTCCGGCGATCCGGTGTGGACGGCGGACGGTGTGGTGTCGGAACGCTGGCTACCGGTGACGCCCAACGGCCGGCTAGACGGCTTCGAATGGAAGCTGCCGCTGGCCGAGATCGGCGTCAGCCGCCCGGTGATCGAGGTCGCGCCGCCGCCCGCGCCCGCCGCGCCGGCGATCGTGATCGCCGCATCCGAGACGACGGCGGCGCCTGCGCCCGCCGTTGAAGCCAAGCCGGCGCCGCCGGCGCGCAAATCCGCAAAATCCGCCGAAAAGCCGG
>CAYLMY010000179.1:3091-6830 GCA_964384635.1 uncultured Undibacter sp. | reverse complement strand
TCAACATCCTGTTGCAGGTCATGGACCACGGCAAGCTCACCGACCACAACGGCAAGTCGGTCGACTTCCGCAACGTGATCCTGATCATGACGACCAATGCGGGCGCCTCCGACATGGCCAAGTCCGCCTATGGTTTCACCCGCACCAAGCGTGAGGGCGACGACCAGGAAGCCATCACCAGGATGTTCACGCCCGAGTTCCGCAACCGGCTCGACGCCACTATCACCTTCGCGCATCTGTCGCAGGAGGTGATCGCGCAGGTGGTCGAGAAGTTCGTGCTCCAGCTCGAAGCTCAGCTTGGCGACCGCAACGTCACCATCGAATTGTCGGAGGAGGCGGCGCGCTGGCTGATTGCCAATGGCTATGACGAGCTGATGGGCGCGCGGCCGATGGCGCGCGTCATCCAGGAGCACATCAAGAAGCCGCTCGCCGACGAGGTTCTGTTCGGGCACCTGAAGTCCGGTGGCCACGTGCGCGTGATCGTCGACAAGGACGAGCAGGGGCGCGACAAGCTCGGCTTCGAGTTCCTCGAAGGGCCGGTGACGCCGAAGCCGGAAAAGCTGCCGGCGCGGCCGAAAGCCAAACGGCGCGCCTCGCCGCGGCCTAGGCCGAAGAGCCTCGGCAAGCGCGGCTCGGTGCCTAAGGTGCCGCTGATCAAGGCGTAAGGCGCCGCGCAGCCGACAATTTGCAAGGCCGGGCAAGTTGCCCGGCTTTTGCCTTTTGCAGGGCGCGCATGCGGGCGCCGCCGGTTGCGCGTTAAACGGCGCTATGAGACAGGTCATGTCGCATGGCCGCTCCCCGCGCATTCAACTCGACCAGCGCCGCATTTTTCGGCGGCGTCAAATCGGCGTTCACCTCGGTGTTCTTTCTGGTGATTGGCGGCACCTATATCGGCATCGGCGCGCTCGCCCATGATTTCGGCTTTGCGTCGTGGTGGCTGGCGTTCTCGACCGTGTTGGTATGGGCTGGGCCGGCGCAGGTGATCCTGATTACGGCGCTTGGCAGCGGCGCGGCGCTGCCGGAGGCGGCGGTCGCGGTGAGCTTGAGCGGGGTCCGCTTATTTCCGATGGTGGTGGCACTGTTGCCGCTACTGCGCAGGGAGGGCACGCGCCTGCGCGATCTACTGCTGCCGACGCATTTCACCTCGGCGAGCATGTGGGTGGAATCGATGCGCCTGTTGCCGGCAATCCCGCGCGAGCGTCGCATCGCCTTCTGCAACGGAATGTCGGCCGGCTTCATGGGCACGGCGACGAGCGCCGGCTTCCTCGGCCACTACCTCGCCGCCGAGTTGCCGCCGCTGTTTGCCGGCGCGCTATTGTTTCTCACGCCGATGTCGTTTCTGGTCTCGACCGCGCGCAATGCCAGGATGATGATGGACAAGGTCGCACTGGTGCTCGGGCTCGTGGTCGGAACGGTGCTCACCGCCAGCCATGTGCAACTCGATCTGTTGTGGACCGGCGTCGGCGGTGGCACGCTCGCCTACGCCGTTCACCGCCTGCGCAGGGCCGCAGCATGAACCCGATCATCAGCGCGCTGTGGCCCTATTTTCTGCTCGTGCTGCTCGGCTACCTGCCGAACGAGGTCTGGCGGGTCTTCGGCCTGGTGCTGGCGCGCGGGCTCAATGAGGATTCCGAGATCGTGATCTGGTCACGCGCGGTGGCGACCGCGATCCTGGCCGGCGTCATCGCCAAGCTGATCGTGTTTTCGCCCGGCGCGCTGCTGAGCATTCCGCTTCCCGTGCGGGTGACGGCGGTAGTGTGCGGTTTTATCGCATTTTTGGCGGTCAAGCGTTCGGTCTTCGTCGGCGTCGCAGTCGGCGAGGCGGCGTTGCTGCTCGGCGGCTTTCTGTTCGCGCACTAACCGGCAATCGCGGCGGCGAGCTTCTTGGCGTTCTCGGCCAAGACCTCTGGCTTTTCCTTCTCGGCGGCCGGTGGCTTCATCGACACGCCCTGCTTACGCGGGATGACGTGGACGTGGAGATGGAACACCACTTGCCCACCGGCGCCCTCGTTGAATTGCTGCATGGTGATGCCGTCGGCGTCGAACGCCGTCATGGCGCCTTTCGCGATCTTTTGCACCACCGCCATCACATAAGCGAGATCGCCGGCGGAAACGTCGAGGATGTTGCGCGCCGGCGCCTTTGGCAGCACCAAAGTATGGCCCGGCATGCGCGGCATGATATCGAGGAAGGCGAGCGCATGATCGTCCTCATAGACCTTGTAGCAGGGCAGCTCGCCGCGCAGGATCTTGGCGAAGATATTGTTCGGATCGTAGCTCGGCATCGGTTTCCCCCGGATTGAATCATTCCTGCTCGACCAAATCCTTGCGGAACGGCGCGGCCGCCGCAAGCTCCTCGCCGGCCGCCCGCACATAGGCGCGTTCGCGCGCAAGGTATTCGGCAATCGCCCGCCGCAACGCTGGGTTGGCGATGAAATGGGCGGAATAGGTGGTCTTCGGCAGGTAGCCGCGCGCAAGCTTATGCTCCCCTTGCGCGCCGGCTTCTACCCACTTGAGCTTGTGGGCGATCGCATAGTCGATGGCCTGGTAGTAGCACAACTCGAAATGCAGGAACGGATGGTGCTCGACGGCGCCCCAATTGCGCCCGTAGATCGTATCGTCGCCTAAGAAATTGATGGCGCCGGCGATCCAACGTCCGGCGCGGCGCGCCATCACCAGCACGATGCGGTCGCGCATCTTCTGTCCCACGATCGAGAAGAAGTCGCGGGTGAGATACGGCCGGCCCCATTTGCGCGAGCCGGTTTCCATGTAGAAGGCGAAGAAAGCGTCCCATACCGCTTCGGTGAGATCGGAGCCGGTGAGCCAGCGCACCTCGATGCCGGGCGCCAGCGCCTCCTTGCGCTCACGGCGGATGGTCTTGCGTCTGCGCGAGGAGAGCCGGCGCAAGAAATCCTCGAAGCTCGCGTAACCGGCATTCTCCCAATGGAACTGCTGGTCGGTGCGCTGCAGGAAGCCGCGTTCGCCGAGCAGGCGCCATTCCGGTTCGGTCAGGAAGGTGACATGGGCCGAGGAAAGGTCATTGCCGGTCGTGATTTCGCCCAGCGCATCGGCCAGCGCGCCGCGCACCGCGTCATGAAGCGGGCCCGGCCGGGCCAGCAGACGAGGGCCGGTCACCGGCGTGAACGGCACGGCCACCTGCAGTTTGGGATAATAGGCACCGCCGGCGCGCTCGAAGGCGTCCGCCCAGCCATGGTCGAACACGTATTCACCGCGCGAATGGGTTTTTACGTAACAGGGCGTGGCGCCCACCAGGGCGCCGCCTGTATCTTCCAAAAGCAGATGGCGCGGCTGCCAGCCGGTCCGGGGGCCAACTGAAAATGAAGCTTCCAGCGATGAAAGAAAATCGTGTGAAATAAATGGGTTATCGATTTGTCCTCGTGTGGATAATTGCGAGAATGATTTATCCCCGCTATCCTCATGTTTTACTTTAGCTGCCGATGCTATTGCCTCGACGCCGCAGGGATCAGCGTCACCTGCGCAGGCATCCCATGCCGCCGCCGGAACCTCGGCGAGCGATTGAGCCATGCGGATGCTGAGCTGTTTCTGGTCTTTCATCGGGACAGACGTCACTCTACCCCGACTTTATGCCCGAAATCGGTCGATGTTGACCCCTGTTCAGCGCCTGCCGCCGGTACAAACAATAATATTGAAGCCGGTCGGCATGCCGTCGAAATCGTATTCAATCTCGGGATGGCAGTCGGCCGGGATCCGCCGGCAGCCG
>CAYLMY010000179.1:0-2991 GCA_964384635.1 uncultured Undibacter sp. | reverse complement strand
TCAAGGCCGCCAGCCCTCGAAAATCATCTGGTCGGCCCAGCGCGCGGCTCGGGCGCGCTCGTCCTCGTTGCGCACGGTCCAGGTCAGCAGCGGCAGCCGGAACACGATGCGTGCGATCAGCGGCGCCAGCGCCGGCAAATCCTTGATCGCATAGGCGATGAAATGTGGGCGTGTGCGGGGCAGATGCAGCAGATATGTCATGTGCCGCCGCAGCGCCGGCGGCAGGCCGGGCCAATCGTCATAGTGGCGCTGGGCGACAATGCCGCGGGGCAGGCGCGGGGCGATCGCTCTGACTGCCGTGACCAGCGCCGGATCAAACGACATTACCGCAACCGGTCCCTTATACGATGCGAGCACCGCGACGGTGCGTTGCGCCAGCCGGCGGTCGCCGTCGAAACGGCTCTTGAGTTCCAGCGCCAGCGTGGCGCGGCCGCCCACCAGCTCGCACAATTCGCCGAGCGTCAGGATGCGACCGGCGCTGCGCTTGAAATGCACTTTCTTGATTTCGGCTGCGCTCATGTCGGCGAGCCGGCCCATGCCCTCGGTCAACCGGCCGAGCGCATCGTCATGATGCACCATGGCCTCGCCGTCGGCGCTGATCTGCAGGTCGCATTCGATGCCGTAGCCGCCGGCAATGGCGGCGGCGAAAGCGCTGGCGGTATTCTCGATAACGCCGGCGGCAGCATCATGCAGGCCGCGATGGGCCAGCGGTCGTGCGGTGAGCCATTTTAGATTGCGCATGATCCTACCCGAAAACCGGTTCCCACTTTTCGGGATCATGCGTGCGAGGCCCGGCCATGTGGGTTCACCCAATCTCGAACAAGCCTTCCACTTCCACCGCGGCATTGGCGGGCAGGGCCGATACGCCAACCGTGCTGCGCGCATGCCGGCCCTTGTCGCCGAACACTTCCACCATCAGGTCGGAGGCGCCGTTCATCACCTTCGCGCCGTCGGTGAAGCCGGGCGCCGAATTGATGAAGCCGCCGAGACGAAGCACGCGCTCGACGGCATCAAGCTCGCCAAGGGCGGCCTTGACCTGCGCCAGAAGGTTGATGGCGCAGGCGCGCGCCGCCTTCTGCCCGTCCTCGATCGACACCGACCCGCCGAGCTGGCCCATGGCGACCAGCTTGCCGTCGGCGCCGAAGCAAAGCTGGCCCGAAAGGACGAGCAGGCTGCCGCTGCGCACGAACGGCACATAATTGGCGATCGGGCTGGCCGGGGTCGGCAGGGTAACGCCTAGACTGGCGAGCCTCTTTTCCACCGTTCCGGCCATGGGCGCCTCTCCCGCCGCGTGCGGCATCTGGTCTTGGTCGGTTGTCTTGGCCGATCGCACGCTCCTGTGCAAGCGCGCCCCACCTCGGTTGCTCGGCTCGGTAGCGGCCTCTATCTTGCCCACTTCTTGCATATCTGTATTCGCGAACATGGCTCCAACGCTGCTGCGCAGAGGCCCTCATCAATGAGCAACAACAGCGCCAGACGGCTGATCTTGCCGGCTCTCGCGATCGGTCTTGCCGCCGCGGCGGTCCACGGCCCGGCCGCAGCCGCGCCACCCGCCGGCAACGTATTGCTGGCGCCGCACCGGGCGGTCTACGACCTCAAGCTGTTGAAGTCGCGCGGCGGCCGCGGCATCGACGCGGTGCGCGGACGTATCCTGTACGATTTTTCCGGCAACGCCTGCGAGGGCTACGCGCTGCAATTCCGCCAGGTATCGGAGCTCGATTCCCTGGAGGGGAAGTCCACGCTCAGCGATTTACGCTCCACTACCTGGGAGGATGGTGCCGCCAAGACATTCCGATTCAACTCGGAAAACCTGCTTAACGACCAGCAGACCGGCACGGTCGACGGCCATGCCGAGCGCCAGGCCAAGGCAATCACGATCGATTTGAGCAAGCCGAAGCCGAAGAATTTCACCGAGCCGGTCAATGCGGTGTTCCCGACCGAGCACATGCGGCGCATCATCGCCGCTGCGCGCGCGGGCAAGTTCATTCTCGAGTTCCCGGTCTATGACGGCTCCGAAACCGGCGAGAAGCTGTACAACACGCTGACCGTGATCGGCGCCCCGATTCCACCCGGCAGCAAGCCGCCGGATGACGCTGCCGCCGACATCCCCGCGCTCGCCAAGCTTACGCGCTGGCCGGTGACCATCAGCTATTTCGAGCACGAGAGCGCGCAAAAGGAGCAGACCGGTGAGCAGACGCCGGTCTATGCCATTACCTTTGAGCTGTACGAGAACGGCATTTCGCGCAAGCTGCTGCTCGACTACACGGACTTCACCATCAGCGGCAAGATGACCTCGCTGGATCTTAAGAAGGCGAAGCCTTGTCCTTGAGGGGCTCGAACTAGTCGTCCTCCAGCGCCAGCCCCTTCACCACCACGTCACGGCCGAATTTTTCGCGCAGCCGGTCGACGGCGTGCTCGGCTTGCGCGCCGCGCCGGTCGAGCAGATCGGCGAGATCGTCGCCGGCAGCGTCCGCCAGATTGCTGACGCCGATGCCGATCAGGCGGAAGCGGGTCACGCCGACCTCGCGGCGCAGCAGTTCGCGGCCGGAGTCGAAGATGCGGGCGGCAAGCTGCGTCGGCGCGCCGAGCGCCTGCGCGCGCGTGCGCAACTTGAAGTCGGCGCTCTTGAGCTTCAGTGTCACCGTCGAGCCGGCAAGCGCATTGGCCTTGAGGCGTGCCGAGACTTTTTCGGTCAGATTCCACAGCGTTTGCTCAAGCGGGCGGATTTCGCCGATGTCGCGCTCAAAGGTGGTTTCCGATGAAATGCTCTTGGTCTCGCGCGCGGGATCGACGCGGCGTTCATCGATGCCGTGCGAAAGCCGCGCCAGGCGCAAGCCTTCCTCGCCGTAGCGGCGCATCAGTTCGCGCGCGTCGGCGCGCTGCAGATCGGCGATCAGGCGATAACCGTCGGCCGCGAGTCTGGCCGCGCTCACGGCGCCTACGCCGTAGATGAAGCCGACCGGCTTTGGCGCCAGGAACGCTGCCGCCTCC
>CAYLMY010000178.1:2761-6854 GCA_964384635.1 uncultured Undibacter sp. | reverse complement strand
GAGCCGGTCCTTGATGTAGGTGGCGTAGCTCGGCTTCGACATCTCGCCGTCGTTGACGAGATCGACGCCGGCCTCGGCCTGCTTCTTCACCACCTCGCCGACCGCCGCGCGCACCCGCGAGGCCAGCGCCGCAGCATCCACCGGCACGCCTTCCTCCTTGGCGTACATCATGCGGATAAGGTCGTCCGGCCGCGGCAGGCTGCCGGTATGGGTGGTTAGAAAGCGATCCGTGCTCCGCTGCATGGGTCCCTCTTAGGCTGCGGACTGTAGAGCAGGGCCGGTCCGGTAACCACGGGCGGGGTCTTCACGTTGACAGGGGCAGGTGGGCTCACTAGAACGCCACGCGAACAGGCATCCAGAGACCGTCATGAAAGTCCGCAACTCATTGAAATCCCTGCGCGGCCGGCACCGCAACAACCGGTTGGTGCGGCGTAAGGGCCGCCTTTACGTCATCAACAAGACCAACCGCCGCTTCAAGGCGCGCCAGGGCTAAGGCCCATCCCTTTGCCGCATATTGGCCTTATCTGGCGGAGACATTAGTCTCTAGCCATGCGAACCCGATTCCTTACCTGCCTCATCGCCGTCCTTACGGCCACGAGTATCGCTGCGTCGGCGGCGCCCGCGCCGCAAGGCCCCGACGGCAAAGGCAAGTGGGTCGAGCCGCCGAAGAAGCTGCCGCATGTGCGGCTCGACAACCGCGCCCATAATCTCGATTTCCTGTTCGGCGCGCTCAAGGCCTCGCCCGACGATGAAACCGCCAAGGCGATCGAGCAGCGCATCTGGGCGCTGTGGATGATCTCGCGCAGCGACACCGCCAACCTGCTGATGACACGCGTGCAGAAGTCGATCGAGCAGAAGGATCTCGATCTCGCGCTCACGCTGCTCGATGCGATCGTGAAGATAAAGCCGGACTACGTGGAAGCCTGGAACCGGCGCGCGACCATCTATTACATGAAGAAGGACTATGGCCGCTCGATCGCCGACATCCGCCAAGTGCTCAAGCGCGAGCCGCGCCATTTCGGCGCGCTCACCGGGCTCGGGCTGATCCTGCAGGACATCGGCGACGACAAGCAGGCGCTGGAAGTCTATCGCCGCGCGCTCGCGGTCTATCCGCGCCTGCAGCGCATCCCCGACATCGTCAAGAAGTTGTCGGAGGAGATCGAGGGCCGGGATATTTAGCGCGCGGAGTCATAAGGGCCCGCCCGCCGCTTTCAGCGCAAGAACAGACTTCACAAATATCGCAATAGGCGAGCGTTACGGCCGCCCTACGCGGCCCGGTTCAATCCCCCGTCTCCTGCGCCCCCACATAGGCGATGCGCAGCATGTTGGTCGCGCCCGGGGTGCCGAACGGCACGCCGGCCACCACGATGACGCGCTGGCCGCTCTTGGCGAAGCCTTCCTTGAAGGCGATGCGGCAGGCGCGGTCGACCATGTCGTCCTGGTCGCGCGCGTCCTCGGTGATCACGCAATGCACGCCCCACACCACCGCCAGCCGCCGCCCGGTCGCCATGTTGGGCGACAGCGCCACGATCGGCGGCCGCGGTCGCTCGCGCGCCACCCGCAGGGCGGTCGAGCCTGACGAAGTCCAGCAGATCACCGCCGCCAGATCGAGGGTGTCGGCGATTTCGCGCGCCGCGTCCGCGATGGCGTCGGCGCCGGTCGCTTCCGGCCGCGCGCGCTGGGCGTCGATGATGCTGCGATAGACCTCCTCGCCTTCAACCTCCTCGGCGATGCGGTTCATGGTCGCCACCGCTTCCACCGGATACTTGCCGGCCGCCGATTCCGCCGACAGCATGACCGCGTCGGCGCCTTCGAAGATGGCGGTGGCCACGTCGGAAACTTCCGCACGCGTGGGCACCGGCGCGTTGATCATCGATTCCAGCATTTGCGTCGCCACCACCACCGGCTTGCCGGTGACGCGGCCCAGACGCGTCATCTGCTTCTGCACGCCGGGCACCTTTTCCAGCGGCATTTCCACGCCCAGATCGCCGCGCGCCACCATCAACGCGTCGGCGAGATCCATGATTTCCGGCAAACGATGAACCGCCTGCGGTTTCTCGATCTTGGCCATCACCGCGGCGCGCCCGCGCGTAATCTTCTTGGCCTCGGCGATGTCCTCCGGCCGCTGGATGAACGACAGCGCCACCCAGTCGGTGCCGGCATCGAGCGCCGCTTCGAGATCGGAACGGTCCTTCTCGGCCAGCGCCGAGAACGGAATGGTGGTCTCGGGCAGGCTGACGCCTTTGCGGTCCGACAAGCGCCCGCCGACCTCGACGCGCGTCACCATGCGCTTGGCGTCCGCCTCGGTGACGGTGAGCCGCACCTTGCCGTCGTCGATCAGCAGCGTGTGGCCGGGCTCGACCGCGTTGAAGATTTCCGGATGCGGCAGATAAGCGCGGGTGGCATCGCCCGGCGACGGATCGGAATCGAGCACGAAGCTGGCGCCGTTCGCCACCGTCGCCGCGCCGCCGGTGAACGTGCCGAGCCGCAGCTTGGGTCCCTGCAGATCGACCAGGATGCCGATCGGCCGGCCGGTGTCGCGCTCGATGCCGCGGATCATGGCGATCAGCTCGCGCATGCGATCCTGGCTGGTGTGGCTCATGTTGATGCGGAAGACGTCGACGCCGGCCGCAAACAGCCGCGCGATCATGGCGGCATCCGATGAGGCCGGCCCAAGCGTGGCGACGATCTTGGCGCGGCGCTGGCGCCTCATGGCTTGCCGCCTTTGCCTTTCGGCGCCGGCGGCACGGTCACCGCCGGATGGGAAGATCGCGGCGGCGTTCGCACCGGCGATCGGGAAGAAGGTTTTTGCTCGGCGGTGTCGGTGAGCTGCACCGTCCAGGAGCGTTGCTCGCTGGTGTCGACCTCGAAAAAACCGGTGCGGTCGAAGCCGCGCGCGAGGCAGTTGCCGTTGCCGCGAATGGTGAATTCCTTCTCGCGCGAGCACATATAGGCGTGACCGGACCATTCGCCGCCGCGGTCATAATCGACCGCGTAGATATAATAGTAGCGCGCAACCAACCCGCCGCGCAGCAGAGTTTCGCAGGTGCGGGCCGGCACGTTCCACCAGCCTTCGGTGGTCCAGCCGTCGGCGTTTTTATAGCCCAAGGCGACGCCCACCCGGCTGCCGGTGTTGTTGCAGAGGCGGAAATCCGCGTTTGCGGGCTGCGCCGAAAACGCCAGCAAGAGCGCCGCCGCGATCGCGGCGATGATGGGCGTGCAGCGCCTGGAGGCGATCGGAGGCAATAGGGTCACGATTCGATGTGGCTGTGGCGCGGTTTTCGCGTGATCGGTCAAGCCCTGTCAACGACGATGGCGCGGAAGTCGTTCACATTGGTGAAAGTCGGCCCCGGCGCCAGCAGATCGCCAAGGGCTTCGAAAAATCCGGTGGAGTCGTTTTCGGCGAGAAAGGCGGCAGGATCGAGGCTGCGTGCCTTGGCCCGCGCCACCGTATCGCCGTCGATGAGCGCGCCGGCGGGGTCGCTGGCGGAGCCTGCGCCGCCGTCGGTTCCATCGGTGTCGCCGGCAAGCGCAGCCATGGCCGGCATGCCGGCGAGCGCGATGGCGAGCGCCAGCGCGTATTCCTGGTTCGGCCCGCCGCGGCCCTGTCCGCGGATTGTTACCGTCAGTTCGCCGCCCGACAGGATCACCGCGCGTTTGCCCTTTGCGCGCACATCGCGCGCCAGCGCCGCGTGGGAATGCGCTACCTCGCGCGCCTCGCCCTCGACGTGGTCGCCGAGGGAGATGCATTCGTAGCCCGCAGCAACCACCGCCGCTTGCGCGGCGCGCAAGGCGTCGGCCGGCCGCGCCGCCAGCATGAACTGACTGCCGGCGAACACGGCGTCGCCCGGCTTCGGCGTCTCGTTGGCGGCATCGGCGAGCGCGCGTGTCACCGCCTCGGGAAGATCGAGCTTGTATTTGGCGACGATTAAGCGCGCGTCGGCAAGCGTGGTCGGATCGGGCACGGTTGGACCTGAGCCGATCGCCGATGGGTCGTCGCCCGGCACGTCGGATATCGCGATCGTGACCAGTCGCGCCGGATAGGCGTGGCGCGCCAGCCGCCCGCCCTTGATGCGCGAGAGATGTTTGCGCA
>CAYLMY010000178.1:0-2661 GCA_964384635.1 uncultured Undibacter sp. | reverse complement strand
GTGCGCGAGAACTTGATGCTCACCGGCACCAAGTTCGGCTGCGGCGCTGGCCTGTGCGGCGCCTGCACGGTCCATATCGACGGCAAGGCGACGCGCTCCTGCCAGACCGCAGTGTCCCAGGTTGCCGGCAAGAGCGTCACCACGATCGAGGGACTTTCGCCCAACGGCTCGCATCCGTTGCAGATCGCCTGGATCGAAGAACAGGTGCCGCAATGCGGCTACTGCCAGTCCGGGCAGATCATGCAGGCGGCGGCGCTGCTTGCCAAGAACAAGACGCCGACGCGCGACGAGATCGTCGCGTATATGGACGGCAATATCTGCCGTTGCGGCACTTATCCGCGCATCGTGCGCGCCATCCAACGCGCCGCTCGGGAGGGCTAAGCCATGACGATCCATATCAAGAACGGCTCGGTCGCAACCAGCATCAGCCGCCGTGGTTTCGTTGCCGGCAGCGCGGGCCTCACATTCGCATTCACGCTTGGCGGCCTCGGCCGCGGCGCGGCGATCGGCGAAACGAAGCCGACTGAATTCAATGCCTGGGTGAGCATCGCACCCGACGACACCGTGACAATCATCTGCCCGTCAGCCGAGATGGGGCAAGGAGTTTATACCTCGCTGCCGTTGATCCTGGCGGAAGAGCTCGACGCCGACTGGTCGAAGGTGCGGGTCGAGTTCGCGCCCGCCAACCCGAAACTCTACGGCAATCCTCATTACCTGTTCAAAGGCGCGCAGATCACCGCGGCCAGCGTCTCGGTGCCCGGCTATTTCATGCCGTTGCGCATGGCCGGCGCGCAGGCGCGTAGGGTGCTGCTCGACGCGGCGTCGGCGGCGTGGGGGGCACCGGTTTCCGAATTGACGACCGACAAGAGCACCATCATCCATAAGAAATTCGGTCGCAGGATGAGCTACGGCGAGGTTGTGTCCTTCGCTAAGGTTCCGACCACCATGCCGAAGATCAGCGAAAGCGATCTGAAGAAGCCGTCGGAGTTCAAGCTGATCGGCCGAAAGGATCTCGGCCGTCTCGACGTGCCGGCGAAGGCGACCGGCAAGGCGCAATACGGCATCGACGTGCATGTGCCGGGCATGATCTACGCCTCGGTGCTGCAGTCGCCGATGGACGGCGCCAAACCCAAGGATGTAAACGTCCCCGAGGTGATGAAGATCAAGGGCGTCACCAAGGTGATTCCGCTGCCGTTCGGCGTGGCGGTGTTCTCCGACACGTTCGACGGTGCCCGCCGCGGCCTCGACGCGCTCAAGGTGACCTGGGACACCAGCAAGGCGGTGGCCGCCAGCTTCGATTCCGAATTGGCCAAGACGGACTATGAAAAGAAGGGGCGCGATCCCGGTGTTTCGACCCATGTCGAGCACCAGGTCGGCGACGCCTTGGGCGGTCTGAAGGGCGCGGCGAAGACGGTGGAGGCCGGCTACTGGACGGAATACACCTATCACGCCCAGATGGAGCCAATGAACGCGGTCGCCCAAGTGGCGCCGGACGGAAAGTCTTGCGACATCTGGTCGGGCACGCAGTTTGGCGCGCTCGCCACCTTCATCATTGCCGGCATCCTCAAGACCACGCCGGATAAGATCAGGATCCACAACCAGTTCCTGGGTGGCGGCTACGGCCGACGCATCTGGCCGGATGCGCTGATCCAGGCGACGATCCTGTCGAACATCGTCAAAAAGCCGGTCAAGCTCCTGCTCACCCGTGAGGAGGATGTGGCGGCGGCGCGGCCGCGGCCGATGACGCATCACGCGCTCACGGCCGGCCTCGACGACAAGGGCAATGTCGTCGGCTGGCACCATCGCCTGGTGTCGGAAAACGTCGACGCGGTGGCCGCGCCCCCACGTTTCAAGGCCACGGGTGGTAAGGACTATATCGGCGCCCGCGGTCTCGACCAGGCATTCTACGCCATGCCCAACGTGCTCGCGGAATACGCCCGCGAGACGCGCGGCATGCGCGTGCATGCCTGGCGCGCCATCGGCTCCGGCTACAACAAGTTCGCGGCCGAAGCTTTCCTCGACGAAGTGGCGGCGGCGGCGGGCAAAGATCCGCTGGCATTGCGGCTTGAGTTGACGAAGGACAAGCCGCGCGCCCACGCCGTCATCAAAGCGGTGGCCGAGATGTCCGACTTCAACAAGAAACGGCCGGGCCGCGGCATGGGCATCGCGTTCACTGACTATCACGGCAGCTTTGCGGCGGGCGCGGCGGAAGTCTCGGTCGATGAGAACTCCGGAAAGCTCAAGGTCCATAATTTCTGGATCGCGGTCGATCCGGGCATCGTGATCCAGCCCGATCACGTCTATGCCGAGGCCGAAGGCGCCGTCGTCTTCGGCTTGAGCGCGGCGCTGATCGAGCAATTCTCGGTCAAGAACGGCGCAGTGCAGGCGTCGAACTTCAACGACTATCCGGTAATCCGCATGAGCGACATTCCGCCCATCCATAGCCGGATCGTCGACAGCGGTGCGGCGCCGACCGGCATGGGCGAGATCGGCGTGATTCCGGTCGCGCCGGCGATCGCCAATGCGGTGGCGCAGCTCACCGGCAAGCGCCTGCGGCACCTGCCGATGACGCCGGAACGGGTGAAGGACGCCCTGAAGGCGTAAATTTCGCCCCGACGACAAGGCCCGCCGCATCCAGTCCGGCCGCGGCGGGCTTTTTCA
>CAYLMY010000177.1:3134-6867 GCA_964384635.1 uncultured Undibacter sp. | reverse complement strand
CGCGGCGCCGTCATCGTAAACTTGCCGGCTCCTGGGAGCTGTGACCCGTCAATGCCATTAGCCCCATTGTCACCGGTTGCAACTTTCCCCGCCCTCGCCACACCAGGACTATTTGTGCGCGATCATTGCCGCAGCAAATCAGGACGCGCGCATGCCAGAGTGCCAGTCGCTCTTGAATCAGGAAAAGCGATAATCTCCTTCGCCGTTGATTGAACGAAGGGTTGTATTGTCCGCATATGTTTGCGATATCCAATCATCTTAGCAACCGACACTGCGGGCGCCCCCGGGGGCAACAATGAAAGTGGAAGGCGAAATCAGCGTTTCGGCGCCGCGCGAGCTTGTGTTCGGTCGATTGAGCGATGCACAGTTCTTCACCTCCTGTATCGACGGCGTGAAGGAGCTCACCGCCCTCGACGCCACGCATTACAGCGCGCTATTTGCAACCCGCATTGCCTATATGCGCTTTACCTTCAAAGTGAACGTGGAGATGACCCGGATCGAGCCGCCCGACCGCATCGAGGCCAAGGTCGAAGGCACCCCGCTCGGCGTCGTCGGCCGGCTGACGGCGACCGCGGCGACCGAGCTGGCCGAAAGCGGCGGGCAGACCATTATCCGGTATAGCATCGAAGCGACGATCACCGGCAAGCTCGGCAGCATGGGCGAGCCGGTGCTCAAGGCCAAGGCGAGGGAGATGGAAAAGCAGTTCAGCCAGAACCTGCTGGCAGCCTTTGCGAGCGGCAATGCCGAGGCCGACCAATGACGCCGTTTGAACTCATCGAACCGGCGACATTGAAGGATGCCATCGCCGCCATCGATCCCGACGATCCGACGGTACGGCCGATCGCCGGCGGCACCGCGCTGATGCTGATGATGAAAGCCGGCGTGTTCCAGCCAAGCCGGCTGATCAGCCTGCGCAAGCTCGACGGCGGCATGTCGGGCATCAAGGCAGCCCCGTCCGGCGAATTGACCATTGGGGCGCTGACGCCGCTTTCCGTTATCGAGCACTCGCCGGAGGTCGCGCAACATGCCCCGGTAATCCCGCGCATCATGAAACAACTGGCCAACGTGCGCGTGCGCAACATGGCGACGGTGGGCGGCGCGCTGGCGCATGGCGATCCGCACATGGACCTGCCGCCGGTGGCCATCGCGTTGGGCGCGCGCGTAGGCATCGCAGGCAGCGAAGGCGGGCGCGAATTGCCGGTCGAGGAACTGCTCACCGGCTATTACGAGACGGCGCTCGCGCCCAACGAGCTGATTGCGTCATTGCACATTCCCGCGCAGGGCAAGACACGCGCGGCTTATTGCAAGGTTACTTCCGGTGCCGCCGACGACTGGCCCGCGCTCGGCGTGGCGGTGGCGATTGAAGGCGACGGCAGGATGATCAAATCGGCGCGCGTGGTGGTCAGCGCGGCAACGCCGAAAGCAACGCGGCTGCCGGCAACCGAGAAAGTGCTGGCGGGCGTAACCATCGACGACAAGACGCTGAAAGCCGCCGGCGATGCCGCGGCGAAAGAAGCGGAAATTCTTAGCGACGTGCGCGGCTCGGCTGCCTACAAGCGCGAACTGCTGCGCGTCTATGTTGGCCGCGCCGTGCGCGCGGCGCTCGCATCGGGCGGAAGTAAATGACGGCACCGGTCACAGGCAAGCAGGTCGGCCGCTCGCTAGCGCGACTGGAGGCACGCGCGAAGGTAAGCGGGCGCGCCGAATATACCCACACCATGCGCTTGCCCGGCATGCTGATCTGCAAGCTCTTCCGCAGCACGGTGCCGCATGGGCGCATCAAATCCATCGATATGAGCGCTGCGCGCGACGTACCGGGCGTTTTCGCCGTCTATACCGGCGAGGACGTCAAGACCGTCATCCCCGATCCTTACTACGGGCCGGCGTTCCACGACCAGCCGATCCTGGCGCTCAACAAGGTGCATTACGTCGGCGAGCCCGTTGCCGCCGTGCTGGCCGAGGATCCGCATTTGGCCGAGCAGGCGGTGCAGCTGATTGCCGCCGAATACGAAGAGCTGCCTGCGGTGTTCGACGAGATCGAGGCGGCGGACAACAAGGTGCTGGTGCACCAGGAACTCAAGCCCGCCAGCACCTTCGCCGACCTCAAGCACCTCAAGGGTGTCAAGGGCACTAATTGCGCGCTCGATTTCAAATTACGCCGCGGCGACGCCGACAAGGCCTTCGCCTCCGCCGCGCAGGTGTTCGAGCACACCTTCAAGACGCAGAAGGTGCTGCATCTGGCGTTCGAGCCGTTGGTCGCTATCGCCGACTACAAGGATGACGGCGCCACCATCACCACCGCCTCGCAGAGCCCGTCCTTCGTGCGCACCGAAATCGCCCGCCTGCTCGGCTGGCCGGAAAACCGCGTGCGTGTGAAGGTGCCCTATCTCGGCGGCGGCTACGGCGGCAAGCTCTACATCAAGCTGGAAGCGATGGCAGTAGCGCTGTCGATGCTGGCGCGGCGACCGGTGAAAGTCGCGCTCACCATGGACGAGGTGTTCTACACCATCACCAAGCATCCGAGCACGTTCCGCATCAAGACCGGCGTCGACAAGAACGGCAAGATCGTGGCGCGCAAATGCGACGTGTGGTGGAACGGCGGCGCCTTTGCCGACGTCGGCCCGCGGGTGACGCAGAAATCTGGTTTCACCGCGTCGGGCCCCTACGACATCGATAACGTTTCGATCGATTCCTACGCGCTCTACACCAATCTGCCGCCGGCCGGCGCCTTGCGCGGCTTCGGCATCCCGCAGCTGGTGTGGGCCTATGAGAGCCACACCGATATGGTCGCGCGTGCGCTTAAGCGCGATCCGCTCGACTTCCGCAAGCAGAACCTGCTGCGCGCCGGCCGCCCGCACGCCACCGGCACCATCCTGAAGGACGTGGCAATCGAGAAGGTGCTCGACACCATCGCCGAGCGGCTCAATTGGGACGCGCCCTTCGATCATGGCAGCGGCACGCTGCGGCGCGGGCGCGGCCTCGCCGTCGGCTTAAAAGCGGTAATCTCGCCGACCACGTCGGTGGCCATCGTCAACGTCGCCGGCGATGGCAGCGTCACGGTCTATTGCGGCACCGTCGACATGGGCCAGGGCTCCGACACCGCCATGGCGCAGATGGTCGGCGAAGTGCTCAACATGCCGGCGGAAACGATCCGCATGGTGCCGCGCGACAGTGATGTGACGCCCTACGACATGGGCACGCTCGGCTCGCGCTCGCTGTTCCACATGGGGCACGCGGTGCGGCTCGCCGCCGAAGAGGCGAAAGCCAAGATCGCCGCCATGGCGCGCGAAGTCGGCGAGCCGGACGGCAGCAATATTCCGCTCGCCGAGCTGATCCGCAAGAAATACGGCATGCAGGCGGGCAACATCGTCGGCACCGGCACCTACAAGCCGGACTATGTGCCGCCCGATCCGCAAACCGGCCAGACGGCCAACGCGACGCCATTCTGGATGGCCGCCGGCTCCGGCGCCGAGGTCGAGGTGGACACCGAGACCGGCCAGCTGCGCGTCATGCGACTGGTCAACGTGGTCGACTGCGGCAATCCGATCAATCCGAAGATCGTGGAGACGCAGATTTCCGGCGCCGCGCTGATGCAGCTCGGCTTCACGTTGTTCGAGAAGATGCACTTCGACGGCGGCCAGGTGACCAATGCTTCGCTCGCCGACTATAAGATCCCCGGCATCCACGACGTGCCGCCGATGGAGAACGAGGCGGTCGAGGCCTATCAGTCGAA
>CAYLMY010000177.1:0-3034 GCA_964384635.1 uncultured Undibacter sp. | reverse complement strand
CGGTGTCGGGCTGCCTCTATCTCGCGGTCTTCGCCGACGGCGCCGAGGTGGTTACCGTCGAAAGTCTCGGCTCCCCGCAGGCGCTCGATCCCGTACAGCAAGCCTTCATTGAGGCCGGCGCCTTCCAGTGCGGCTATTGCACGCCGGGCTTCATCCTAATGACGAAAACGCTGCTGGCGCGGCAACCGCAGCCGAGCGACGACGAGATCAAGGACTATCTCTCCGGCAATCTGTGCCGCTGCGCCGCCTATCCGGAGATCGTCAATGCGGTCAAACTAGCCGCCCGCAGGAACAAGACCGGCTGAACCGTCCGCACTTCCGCAAAACCACAGTCGTTCGGATATGTTTACGTCTCTAATCCCGCGGACATATCGAGCGTTTCTTTGTGGCCGAAGCCCTTTGTGTTGTCGATCAGCACGGCGCGAGTCGGCTCGAAACGATAGACGGCGGCGCGCGCATAGGCTGCTTGCAACGCCGGTTGGGCGTTCGCTAGCCGTTTCAGGAACGGATAGCGCGTCGCAAGCTGCGACAGATGCCAGGCGCGGCGCTCCGCCGAGGCGATGCAGGCGGCTGTCCCTGTCAGCTGCACGCCTTGGATATCGGAAAAGTCCGTATGATCGCCGGCAACGGTGACCGCAACGCGCTGATCGGCCTCGATCTCGCGGGAGTGCCGCGTATCAGGATCCGACACCCAGAACAGCGCAAGACCATCGTGCGCGTAGAACAGATTGGCCGCGTGCGGCCCTTCCCGACCATGGGTGGCGAGCGACAGCACATGGTGCATCGCGAGAAACGCGACAATTCGCGCAACGAGGTCTGCGCTCATCGTCCAACCACCAATGCTCAAGACCTTTCAAGTCGCAACTTTGCACGTTTCGGGATTGTAAACTCTGGGAGGCCGCAATCCTTCCACACGTCTAGAGCCTTCATCATCACGTCTTTCGGCGGCAGTGAGAACGGACCGGAGTCAATCTTTTGCGTCGCATCCAGGACAAGTTTGGAGCCTGGCGTGATGTTGCCGCGGGCATCGCGCACCGAAGGGTCCATCTGAATGGGAACATAACAATCGTCAATGACTATTGTATCGCGTTGCGGACTGAATCGAGAATTCAGCGCCCAATCAACATGCGTATGATCTCGAATATCGACGTCCTCATCGACGACGGTAACCCGCTTTAACGCCGTAATATCCGCGATGGTGCGGCCGACTCGCTTTCCATGCCCGGGAAACTGAGGCGTGATCGCAACAACGCAGTGCGCAAGCAATCCACCGAAAGTTAGATCGATCCACACGTCGTGCACGGCTTGATCGCCGATCTCGTCGCGCATCATTTGAAGAATAACGCCGGCATTCATGAGACTCTGGATTGTCGTGCTTTCCGAGGGAGGCATCTGGCTGGTGTAGCCATAGAAGATCGGATCCCGGCGATGGGTGATCGCGGTAATTTGGGCGACCGGACGCTCTTCGATGGGCCCCATATATCCTGCGAACTCCCCAAATGGGCCTTCGTCGTCGACATCGCCGGGTGTAATTTGTCCCTCAATAATGATCTCGGCCGTTGCCGGAACATGCAGATCGACTGTCTTGCAACGAATCAATTCGATCGGCTCGCCCTTGAGACCGCCAGCAAATTCCATTTCGTCCTTGCCGTAAGGCAAGTTTGCAACCGTGGCGAGATGAACGGCCGGCTCGGTCGCAATGACCCATGCAATCGGCGCGATCTTGCCTTTGTCGGTCCATGTCTTGACGTTACGGAATCCTTGGCGCCCGGGCGCGAGGTTGATGACGATGCTACGGGAATCGCGCACCATCGTGCGGTAGACGCCCATATTGGGAACGCCGGTGTCGTGGTCTCGCGTAACGACGATCGTAGTGATGTAAGGCCCTTTGTCCTTGCCCGGCGTCCACGTGACGATCGGCAGGCGATCCAGCCTTGCCTGATCACCGGTCAATACGACTTCCTGGCACACGCCGGCATTGACAAGCTTCGGCTTCTTAAGATGGCGCAGCGAATCAACGATCTTCGAATTGATTTCATGGACCTCACATTGGAGCGCAAGCGCAACGCTTCTTGGCGCGGCTCCGAGCGCCCCGGTTACGACTGGAATCGTTGATCCTTTTACATTTTGAAAATAAAAACCGAAGCGCTCCTCGATGGGAAGCGCCTGATACATCCATTTCGCGAGGCACGCGACCTCCCAGTTGTGATCGACCGCGCGGGTTATGCGCTTCAGGAGATTTTGCTGCTCAAGCGCTGCCAAGTAGTCTCGCATATCTCGATAGGCCATATCTCGCTCCTAGCAATGGAATACACCTATTCGCGCACAAAAGACCTATTCGCGCAACGCCGGATCAATGTGTCTAGGTCGGAGGCGTGTCTACAACTGCAATTTTCGATTGCCGGATTGACGAGCACATCGTCGACCCTCGCGATCGAATGAACGACAATCTGTGGGCTTCGCATAGGTTGCAGCATCCGCTCTCCTGACGATCATGTGATACTATTGTTGGACATTTGAGAATGCCAAAGTCGCTCTACCGAAAATCGCATCCGGTACTGGGCAAATAGTTGGCGCAATGATCTAAAACCCTATTCCGCTGAGATACCGGCGATATGGAACCGGCGTGTTGCCCACCATTCGTAAGCGAGAAATAGAATGCTCAACGCCGACCCAGAGATCTCGACGAACGCGCCGGCCGGCGTCAACACGGTCGGCAAAAGCGCTGCAGCGCCGACTGCCATCATGGCAACCCGCCGCGGCAGCGTAATGGGCCGCGTGAAATAGCCGATTGACGCCACTGAGATGACATATACGCCGATTACCGCGGTTCCAATGTTGAGCACGATGTCGTAGTCGGAGCCGATTAACAGAAGGCTTGGCGCGAAGACGAACAAGAATGGAATGATGTAGGCGACCCAACCGAGCCGCATCGCGGCGAAGCCGATGGTCATTGCGTTCGCCTGGGTGAGTGCCGACGCGGCAAACGCCGCCAGCGCGATCGGCGGCGTGATCATCGACATCATGCCGAAAT
>CAYLMY010000176.1:0-6882 GCA_964384635.1 uncultured Undibacter sp. | reverse complement strand
ACCCGCACCACGTTGGCGGTGGCGTCCTTGACGCCGGCGACGTTCTTGCACTCGAACAAGCGCTTCATAGTGTCGACCGACATGTCAATGACGGAACGGCCGGGGATGTTGTAGATGATGATCGGGATGCCGATGGCGTCGTTGATCGCCTTGTAGTGCTGGTAGAGCCCTTCCTGGGTCGGCTTGTTGTAATAGGGCGTCACGATCAGCACCGCGTCGGCGCCGGCCTTCTCGGCGTGCTGCGACAATTCGATCGCCTCGGCGGTCGAATTCGAGCCCGCGCCGGCGATCACCGGCACCCGGCCCTGGGCCTGATCGACGCACCATTCCACCACGCGCTTGTGCTCGTCGTGGGATAGCGTCGGGCTCTCGCCGGTGGTGCCGACCGGCACCAGGCCATTGGTGCCCTCGCCGATCTGCCACTCAACCAGGTCGCGGAACGCCTTTTCGTCGAGCGAGCCGTTTTTGAACGGCGTGACGAGCGCGGTGAAGGAACCTCGGAAGCTCGTCTTGGCAGTCATGGCACAACTTCTCCACAGGGGACACGGTGGGTGCCCCATTGATATCGGGTCGCGGGCAGCTATGAAAGCCCTCTGGGACGCCGTAAAAGCGCCCCCCTGGCCCAAGCTATCGCCCGGCCGCGCCTATCGTCGCAGGGCGGCAATTTCAGGGTATCTCTTGGTCACTGATCTTGGCCTAATGGGGAGTCAAAGCTGGCGTCGCGCGGCTTGAGTCGTGCGTACCCGGACCTGAAGGCAAAGGTTTGAATGGGCGTCATTAATCGCAATTCGCTGAGCCTTTGCTTGGCGCTGTCGGTCGCTGGTGCTCTGGGTGCTGGGCCGGCACTGGCCGCGTCGAAAAAGGTTCCCATGCCGCATACCCGCCCAATCGCCCAGGCGCGCACGGGGGTGGCCCCGCCGTCCGCCCGCGAGGTGCCGCTGCCGCGCCAGCGGCCGCCGCGTCCCGAGGCCGCCATGTCCGCCTTCGCGCAGGCCAATGTGGGTCTGCGCGGCGCGTTGTTCGCCAGCCGCGCCACCTTCAAGCCCCTGGCGCGTCCGGTCTCGGGACCATTCGCCATCGCGCCGACCATCACCACTTCCGACGCCGACATCGCGGCGCTCAAAAAGGTAATCGAGGCGGCCCGCAAAGGCCGCGACGCCGACGCCAACGCCGCCGAAAGAACCATCGCCGATCCGGTCGCCCGCAAGCTGGCCGAGTGGGCCATCCTGCGGTCGGATAACACCAAGCCGACGTTCCTGCGCTATGCCGCTTTCGTGAGAAACTACCCGGACTGGCCGCACGTGCCCTTGTTCCGCCGCCGCGCCGAGAACGCGCTGTGGAACGACCAGATCGACAACACCACGGTGCTCGCCTTCTTCGCCCACCATAAGCCAACCACCGCCAAAGGCCGCTACATGCTGGCGCGCGCGCTGCTCGCCAACGGTGACGTCGACGGTGCCATCGCGCTGGTACGCCATGCCTGGCGCTGGCAGGACTGCAGCGCCGACGTGGAGAGCAAGGTGCTCGACATGTTCGGCAAGCTGCTCACCCGCGACGACCACAAAGTGCGCATGGAGAAGCGCCTCTACGAGGACGACACGGAGGCCGGAATGCGCGAGGCCAAGCGCCTCGGCGGCAACGAGCTCGCGATCGCGCGAGCGTGGGTGGCTGTGATCAAGCGACTGAAGCACGCCGAGGCGCTGCTCAACGACGTGCCGGCCGCCGCGCGCAGCGATCCCGGCTACATCTTCGCGCGCGTGCAATGGCTCCGCCAGCACAACAAGCCGGAGGAAGCCGCCAAGCTGATCCTGACCGCGCCGCACGATGCCCACGCGGTCGTCGATCCGAACCAGTGGTGGCTGGTGCGGCGCATCCTAGTGCGCGAACAGCTCGACGATCACAAGCCGCAACTCGCCTATCGCGTGGCACGCGATTCCGCCACGCCGACGCAAGACAATTGGCGCGTCGATAAGCATTTCACCGCCGGTTGGATCGCGTTGCGGTATTTGCACGATCCGCAAACCGCCGCCGCCCATTTCGCCCACATCGCGGAAGGCACCAACAATCCACACGCACTCGGCCGCGCCGGCTACTGGCAAGGGCGCGCGGCCGAGGCCATGGGCAAGCGCGCGCAAGCCAGGGCCTTCTATAAGAAGGCGGCCAAATACACCATTACCTATTACGGTCAGCTCGCGCGCGCGCGGCTGGGGCTGAAGGATCTCGGCCTCGTTGGCCCACCCAAGTTCACGCCGCAGGAGCACGCTTTTCTCAGCAATCTCGAAGTCGTGCGCGCGGCGGAGCTTCTCTATTCGCTCAACGAGCGCAATATGCTGGCATCGATTTTTGCCGAGCTCGGCCAAAGCGGCACCGACGTCGCCGGCATGTCGATGCTGGCCGAAGCCGCCGGCAAGTACGGCGACGGCCGCGCCATGCTGCTGATCGGCAAATTCGCGCACGGGCGCGGCCTGCCGATGGACTATTACGCCTACCCGACCGTCGGTCTGCCCGACTACAAGCCGATCGCGCCGCCGATCGAGCCGGCCATGGCCTATTCGATCGCGCGTCAGGAAAGCTACTTCAACCAGCAGGTCATCTCCTCCGCTCACGCCATGGGCCTGATGCAGGTGACGCCGGAGGCCGCCCGGGATACCGCGCGTAGATATCACGTCGCTTACAGCCGCACCCGCCTGCGCAAGGACCCGGTCTACAACATGCAGATGGGCGCGGCCGAGCTATCCTGGCTGTACCGATATTACCATTCCTATCTGCTCACCTTTGCCGGCTACAATGCTGGCTTCGGGCGCGTGAAGCAGTGGATCGCAGCCTTCGGCGATCCACGCAAGCCGAGCGTCGATCCGGTCGACTGGGTCGAGCGTATCCCGCTCGCCGAAACGCGCAACTACGTGCAGCGGATCATGGAGAACATGCAGGTCTATCGCGCGCGCTTTAACGGCAGCAGCAAGCTGCTGATCGAGGCCGACATCAAGCGCGGCGCAACGAACTAGTGGCCGGCCCCTGTGGCCTCGCACCGCACCATCGTATAATCCGCCATCGTCACGCCCCCGCCCGCGCGGGGCGACAGTTGCATTGTGAGCCTCATGCCGTCCTCTGACCCCACGTCCATCTTCGTCTCCGCCCCCGACGGCTTGCGGCTGCATGTGCGCGACTATGGCCAGGCCAGCCAACCGGCCCTGCCGGTAGTCTGTCTGCCGGGGCTCGCGCGCACCGCCGCCGATTTCGAAGCGCTGGCCGGAGCGCTGTCGCAGGACGAGGCCCGGCCGCGTCGGGTGATCGCGCTCGACTACCGCGGACGCGGCCAATCCGAATATGACAAGGATCCCGCCAATTACACTTTCCACACCGAGCTTGCCGATGTCCTTGCCGTGATCGCGGCGCTCGACTGTGCGCCGGCGATTTTCGTCGGCACCTCGCGCGGCGGTATCCTGACCATGATGCTGGCGGCGCTACGGCCGACGGCAATCGCCGGCGTCGTGCTCAACGATATCGGCCCAGTGATCGAGCCCAAGGGACTTATGCGCATCAAAGGCTATGTCGGCCGCCTGCCGCAGCCGCGCAGCTTCGGGGAAGCCGCCGAAATTCTGCGCCGCCTGTTCGACGCGCAATTTCCCAAGCTCGGGCCCGAGGACTGGCTCACCGCCGCGCACCGCACTTTCAAGCAAGAGAAGGACGGCCGGCTGGTGCCGACTTATGATGTTCGTCTTGCCAAGACGATGGAAGGCGTTGCTTTCGATACGCCACTGCCGGCACTCTGGAAGGAGTTCGATGCGCTCGCCAACGTCCCGTTGATGGTAATCCGTGGCGAAAATTCCGACATCCTCACGGCCGCTACGGCCGAGGCCATGCGCGCGCACCGCACCAAGATGGAAACCCTCGAAGTGCCCGACCAAGGCCACACGCCGCTGCTGGCGGAAGCCGACGTGATCGCGCGCATCGCGGACTTCGCCGGCGGCTGCGACGAAACGCATCCCCACTAGGCGTCTGCAGGGAGCGCAAAACGACCGGGCATCAACGGGTTAATGGTCGGGGCAGCAGGATTTGAACCTGCGACCTTCTGCTCCCAAAGCAGACGCGCTACCAGACTGCGCTATGCCCCGGCCGGATACGGCTGGCGGACGCAACCGCCTGTGGTTGGTACACGCTCCGCCGTAGCCCAGCAAGCAAGGCTCAGTTTGGCTTAAAGATCGGATAAGCCACCTGATCGCCTGGCGCGATGCCGAACTTCCGGGCAGTTCCCCCGATCAATTCCAGCACCGCGCGCACCGGGCCGCCCGAAGGAATGATCCGGGTCGACAGCGGCTCGGTGTTCTCGGCGATCCGCAGGATGCGGCCGTCGCGGCGAATAAAGATCATGTCGAGCGGGATATAGGTGTTCTTCATCCAGAAGCTGACTTCCTGTTCGCGCTGGAAGTCGAACAGCATGCCTTGCCCATCCGGCAATTCCTTGCGGAACATCAAACCCTTCGCGCGCTGAGCCTCGGTGTCGGCGATCTCCACCGCGAACACATGGACCCCAGTCTTGCTGGCGATCTCGAGCGTGGGTAGCCCGGCCGGCCGCGCCGGGCCGACGGCGAGCAGAAATCCGAACAGAACGAAAGCGGTCCACCGCAAGCCGCGCATGCGTTCGCCTTTACGCGGACGAATAGCGCCCGGCAACGGGAAAATCGACGATAATGACCGGGATCAGTGAGAGGCGAGACCGAGCGGCCCGCCGTCCGGGCGCACCTCGGCAGCCATCAGACCCTTCGGCCCTGGCCCGAAGCGGACCAGCACGGTCTGCCCCGGCCGCAGCTCGGCGATGCCGTAGCGCCGCAGGGTCTCCATGTGCACGAAGATGTCGGGCGTGCCGTCGCCTCGCGTGAGAAAACCGAAGCCGCGCAAGCGGTTGAACCATTTCACCTGTGCCCGTTCGAGCCCGCTGGTCGGCGTCACGCTGACATGAGTCCGCGGCGGTGGCATCTGCGCCGGGTGCACTGCGGTCGACTCGTCCATCGAGAGAATACGGAAGGCCTGCAAGCCCTTGGCGCGCTGGAGCACTTCGCAGACAACCCGGGAGCCTTCATAGGCCGTCTGGTAGCCGTCGCGCCGCAGGCAGGTCACGTGCAACAGCACGTCGGGCATGCCGTTGTCAGGGATGATGAAGCCGAATCCCTTGGAAACGTCGAACCACTTGATGACGCCCGCCAACTCAATGAGATTGGTGGTGGTTTCCTCGGCAAGCTCTCGGGCCGTTCCGGGCCGGAGGTTAGTCCCTGGCATTTTTGATTCAATCCGGTCCGACGCCATGACGCCGTACGCCGCCGCTTTGCTGGCGCCTCTTAAAGGGCGCTTCGACGAATCTTTCCGCTGAATTGAAGATAACACCGGCGTTCCAACGGCAAAGAGCAAAATGTGCTTGCACACAACTCTATGCACAGTGCAGCCATTGCGAATCAGTGGTTGACGAAGGGTCCAAGCACGTCGCCGATGTCGTCGTGCAGCACCAAATCGGCGATGTCGTCGAACTCGGTTGGTTCGCGATTGATGATCACGAGGGCGGCGCCGTTGCGTTTGGCCATCAAGGGAAAACCCGCGGCCGGCCATACCACCAGAGAGGAGCCAATCGCGAGAAACAGATCGCAAGCGCGCGCCAGTTCTTCGGCCCGCTCCATCGCCTCGGCCGGCATGGCCTGGCCGAACGAGATGGTCGCCGTCTTGATGTAGCCGCCGCAGGCGCAATCCGGGGCGCGGTGGCCGGCCGTCTCGAATTTTTCCCGCACCCAGGACAACTCGTATCGTTCCCCGCAATCGAGGCAGGTTGCATAAGTGGTGTTGCCGTGCAGCTCGACGACGTCGGTGGCATCGATACCGGAATCCTGGTGCAGATTGTCAATGTTCTGCGTGATCAGGCCCGGCACTTTGCCGGCGCGGTAGAGGCTGGCGAGCGCCCGGTGGCCCCGTCCGGGCTGGACGGTGCCGATCTGGTCCTGCAGGGCGAAGCGGCGGCGCCAGGACTCGTCACGCATCTCGCGGCTGGCCAGGAAATCCTCGAACTGGATCGGCCGGTTCTTGGTCCAGAAGCCGCCGGGCGAACGGAAATCAGGAATACCGCATTCGGTGGAAATCCCCGCGCCGGTGAAGGGAACGATCCGCTGTGCGCCTTCGATCAGGTCGCGCAGCCGGGCAATGGAGGTATCAAGATTGGCGTCAGTCATTGCTATAGTGTCGTCAGGTCAAGCCTGCCTAGGTGAGGAACATACCCATGCGATATCTGCACACCATGCTGCGCGTGCGCAATCTCGACGATGCGCTCGATTTTTACTGTAACAAACTCGGATTGAAAGAGACTCGCCGCCGGGTCGACGAGAAAAACCGCTATACCCTGGTGTTCCTGGCCGCGCCGGAAGATGAGACATTGGTCGAAGCGAGCAAGAAATCCGGCCGCCCCGGCCCCGAGGTGGAACTAACCTATAATTGGGACAGCGAAGACTACGGCGAGGCGCGCTATTTCGGTCACCTCGCCTATGAGGTGGACGACATTTACGCCGCCTGCGAGCGGCTCATGAAGGCGGGCGTGACCATCAACCGGCCGCCGCGCGACGGCGTCATGGCCTTCATGCGCTCGCCCGACAAGCACTCGATCGAGTTGTTGCAGAAAGGCGCCGCCAAGGCGCCGAAGGAACCGTGGAAATCAATGCCCAACACCGGGCACTGGTAAGCTTGCCGCTGGCGGCGAAGCTCTTTATACCTCGCCGCGCTGCTTGGGCCCCCGTGCCCACCAAATCGGCAGCCCGGCATGCGCCCTTCGTCTAGAGGCCCAGGACACCGCCCTTTCACGGCGGCAACAGGGGTTCGAATCCCCTAGGGCGCGCCAATGTGCCGCGC
>CAYLMY010000175.1:0-6955 GCA_964384635.1 uncultured Undibacter sp. | reverse complement strand
CAAAAATATTGCGATGCACAAAAAATTTACAATTGAAAGCTTGCCGGCCCCTGGGGCCGGGGCCGGGCGGTCACATCGAAGCCGCGCCCCTCAGCGCTCGGTGGCTGGGTTGGCCATCTTGGCCGCTTCCTTGCCCAACTGCGTGGCCTGCTCGTTGAGCGTCGCCATCTGGCTCTTCACGTAATCGGCCTGCAACGCCAGCAATTCCTCGGAATTTTTGGCGCGTACCAGCCGCTGGGCAAAGTCGAACGATGACGCGATATTGCGCTCGGCAAAGCGCATGGCGAGCTCGTTCAGCTCCTTGGCGCCGGACCGCGCGCCGGCGGCCTGCCGGTCGACGGTGCCGGCGGCAGCTTGCGCGGCGGCGATGAAGCCGTCGAAGGCCTGCTTGGCCTGCTCCATGCTTTTCTCCGCGAAGGCGCGCATTTCCGCCGGGATTTCGAAATTCGCATTGCCTTGCTTGGCCATGACAACCTCCTTGCCTCACGTCCCCGCAACCGCCGCTACTCTAACGCTATTTAGGGTGGAGCCCCGCCCGCACCAGACATGGAACCCACGTTATTAACGTTATCGCCCGCTGGTGCGGTCTGGAGACTGCCAGTTCGTGGACGCGGCTGCAAAGCAGCCGTATTAAGGCTTCATTAGCTGTAATTCGCGCCTGCGACGTAAGCAATGAATGCGACCGGGTTCCAGTTCGCCTGCCTGAATGATCCGCGGCTCGCGGCACACGCCCTGAGTCCGTTGCCGGCGTGGCTATGGAGCGCCGACGCCAGCCGCATGCTGTGGGCCAATCCGCCGGCCGCCGCGATCTTCGAGGCCGCCTCGCCGGCCGACGCCGCAGCTTTCCGCTTCGATGCCAAGCATCCGGCCGCGGTCCAGATCGCGCGCCTAGCCGGCACGCTGCCGCAGGGTGGCGCGCCACGGCTGGAGCGGCTGCGCGGTTTCGGCGCCAGATTCGGCGGCGCGTTGGTCTGCCTGTGCTCGCGCATTTCGCTTGCCGACAACACCGCCGCCATCCTGGTGGTCGCGACCGAGCGCGCCGGCAAGGAGCTTGCGCTGCCCGAGCGTGCACACCGGCTGCTGAGCGGTTTTGCGCTACCGGCGGCGATCTTCACCGCCGACGGCGAGCTTATCGATGCCATGCCGGAGGCGCAGGAGCGCTTCGACGAAGCCCGCGATCTGCTCGCGCTCGGCGCCGAGCAGCTTGCCCGCGAGGCGATGCTCAACGGCAGGGCCGAGGGCGAGATCGCGGCCGGACCCGTCACCTTGTTGCGGCTCGGCGCCGGCACCAGTGTCATCGCGCTGCTGGTGGCGTTCACCGCGCCGGCGGTGACCGCAGCGTCGGCGACCGCCACCGAGGTCACGGCCGAAACGCCGGCGTCGGCCCCACCAAACCCCGTCGCGACGGAAGAACGGCCGCGTCGCTTTCCGCTGCGCTTTGTCTGGCAGATGGACACGGCCACCCGCTTCACACTCGGCACCGAGGATCTCGTCCGTCTGCTCGGGCCGCAGACCGCCGCCGTGCTCGACCGTCCGTGGGCGGACATCGCTGCCGCCCTCAAGCTCGATCCCGACGGCCAAGTGGCGGACGCGCTTGCCGCGCGCGACACCTGGAGCGGCATCGTCGTGCATTGGCCGGTCGACGACGGCGCCGAGCGCTTGGCCGTCGAGATGTCGGGCCTGCCGGTGTTCGACCGCGAGCGCCAGTTCGCCGGTTTTCGCGGCTTCGGCATCTGCCGCGACGTCGAGCGGCTGGCGGAATTGGAGCGCCGGCGGGCCGAGCCGCCGATCCTCAAATTGCTAGCTCCCGAATCGCCGCCAGAACAGCCGGCCAAAGTACTGCCGTTTCCCGCGGCGCCCGCGCTCAGCGCCGGCGAGCACAGCGCATTCCAGGAACTGGCACGCGAGCTCGGCGCGCGGCTCAAGAAACCTACCAGCGAAAACGCCGGCCCGGCGCCGGACGATATCGGACCGGAACCCTTGCCGGCCGCAGCGCCCACGCCCGCGTTCGCGCCGCCGCGGGCCGCGCGCAACGGCGAAGCCGCGCGCGACAGCCTTGAAGAGCGGCCGATCCTCGATCGCCTGCCGATCGGTATCCTGGTCTATCGCCTCAACGACCTGGTCTACGCCAACCGCGCCTTCCTCGACTGGACCGGCTATCCGACACTGGAGGCGCTCGCAGAGGCCGGCGGCCTCGACAGTCTGTTCATCGAGACCAAGGACGCTGGCGCAGCGGACGCGCACGACGGCACCAAACCGCTGATCATCGCCCCGGCCGACGGCAAGCAGCAGCCGGTCGAGGGCCACCTGTTCGGTGCGACCTGGAACAACGAGAACGCATTGGTGTTGATGCTCAACATGCAGCCGACCGGCGCCGAACAACCAAGCAAGACGGCGGAACTGTCGCTGCGGCGGATCGAGGCCGAGAACCGTGAGCTCGAGACCATCCTCGACACCGCGACCGACGGCGTGCTGATGCTCGACCGCGCCGGCCGCGTGCTGTCCGCCAACCGCAGCGCCGAGGCGCTGTTCGGCTATGATGCCGCCGAAATTGTCGATCTCTCTTTCGGCGACCTGCTGGCGCCGGAAAGCCGGCGCAGCGTGCTCGACCATCTTGACCGGTTGGCGCGCAACGGCGGCCCGGAAAGCTTCGACGCCGGCCGCGAGGCGATCGGGCTGGTGCGTCAGGGCGGCCTGGTGCCGCTTTACATCACCATGGGGCGCATCTCTGACGGGGAAAAGTTCTGCGCGGTGTTGCGCGACATCACCGCCTGGAAGCGCACCGAAGAGGAATTGATCAACGCCAAGCAGGAGGCCGAGAAGACGTCCACCGCCAAGTCCGAATTCCTCGCCAAGGTCAGCCACGAGATTCGCACCCCGCTCAACGCCATCATCGGCTTCTCCGAAGTGATGATGGACGAGCGCTTCGGACTGGTTGGCAACGAGCGTTACCGGCAATATCTCAAGGACATCCACGCTTCCGGCGGGCATCTGATATCGCTACTCAACGATCTGCTCGATCTGTCCAAGATCGAGGCCGGCAAGCTCGAGCTCACTTTTGTGAGCATCAATCTGAACGACCTTGTGCAGCAATGCGTCGCCGTCATGCAGGAGCAGGCCAACCGCGAGCGCGTCATCATCCGCACCTCGCTGCCGCCGAGCCTGCCTCAGATCGTGGCCGACGCGTACTCGGTGCGGCAGATCGTGCTCAATCTGCTGTCGAACTCGATAAATTCTGCTGGCGCCGGGGGGCAGGTGATCGTCTCCACCGCCTTGACCGACGAACACGAGGTGGTCTTGCGCGTGCGCGGCACCGGCACCGGCATGAGCGAGAAGCAATTGCAGACCGCGCTTGAGACATTCCACCAGGTCGCTACCACCTCGCGCTGGGGCGTGAGTGGCTTAGGGCTTGGCCTGCCGATCACCAAAGCGCTGGCGGAGGCCAATCATGCGCGCTTCCAAATCACCAGCGAAGTCGCGGACGGAACCCTGGTGGAAGTGGCGTTCCCGGCCACCCGCGTGCTGGCGCAATAGACGGAGTCGTCGCCGCGGCAGGCCAAACCGGTCGGCCATGAAAGGGTCACAGAGGGTCCCCAAGGTTACCGACGGCGGGACCGGTGCTATAATCCGTCCGAATTTGACACTAAAACAAGCGGAAAATCCCCTTTGACGGCCGCCACTGGCTTAAGACGCCTGGGAATAGTGCTGCTCGCCGTGATCGCGGCCGGCGCGGGCGTACTCACGACCGCCGGCTACCTGATCTCGCCCGACACGGTGCGCCGCCAGGTCTTAAGCGAAATCCGCGCCGTCACCGGCTTAAACCCGATCCTGGGCGGTCCGACCACGGTCACGCTGTTCCCCTCCGGCAGCGTCAGCTTCGGCGACGTCGTGCTGGGCGATCCCAAGAAGCCCGCGCTCACCGCCGAGCGGCTGACCGCCCGCTTGCGCTTTTTTCCACTGCTGGTCGGCAGCGTCGAAATCGCCGACGTGTCGCTGGAGCGACCGACCATCGCGGTTGACCTGGAGCAGGACGGACATTCCAACTGGTCCGGCCTGATCGAGGCGCTGGCGAGCAGCCAGAAGCCAAACTCGCAACGGACGGCGGCGTTCTCCGAGATGCGCATCAAGAACGGCACCGTGCTGGTGCGCAACAAGGCCAAAAAGCTTTCTGAGACGTTCGACAATGTGGTGTTTTCGCTGGCGTGGCCATCGATCTCCAAGAGTTTCGGCGCCACCGGCCGTTTCGTCTGGCGTAACGAGCCGCTCGACATGACCGTGACGCTCGGCGATTTCGCGGCCGCGCTCGCCGGCAAGCGCACCGGCGTGAAGCTGCGCATCGCAGGCAGCCCGATGAAGGCCGCTTTCGAAGGCGCGATCAGCGTCAAGCCCAGCATCCGGGTCGAGGGCACGCTTGCCGCCGACGCGGCCTCGCTGCACGACGCGCTGATCTGGCTCGGACAGAAACCGCTGCCCGGCGGCGGCTTTGGCCATTTCGCGATCAAGGCGCAGGCCGACGTGGTGGGCGGCACCATCGGGCTCAACAATGTCAATGTCGAGCTCGACGGCAATGCCGCGGAAGGCGTGCTCACCTTCGCCACCGACGGGCGCCAGACGCTGCAAGGCACGCTCGCCGCCGACACGCTCGATCTTTCGCCCTATGTCTCCACCGTCAAGCTGCTCACCGCCAATCAGCGCGCATGGAACAACCGCCGCATCACGCTCGACGGCCTGTCCGCTACAGATTTCGACTTGCGCCTGTCGGCGGCCAACGTGGTGCTGGCCGACGCTAAGCTCGGCCGCACTGCCATCGGCGCCAATCTGCGCAACGGCCATCTGGTCGTCACCATCGGCGAGGCGCAGGCCTATGGCGGTGTGATCAAGGGCTCGGTGGCGCTGGCCAATTTCGACGCGGGCGTCGACGTCAAATCGCAGCTGCATTTCGCCGACGTCGATCTGGAAAGCTGCCTCGGTCAGTTGTTCGGGCTGCACCGGCTGGAAGGCAAGGGCGACATCTCGTTCGCGGTCGAGGGCAGCGGCGACAGCGTGCTCGCCGTCACGCACACCTTGAACGGCACCGCCAGCCTGACCGGACAGAGCGGCGCGATCGCCGGCTTCGACGTGGAAAACCTGTTGCGCCGGCTTGAGCGCCGGCCGCTGTCCGGCAGCGGCGATTTCCGCACCGGGCGCACGCCCTACGACAAGATCGCGGTGGCGCTGAAGATCGTGCAGGGCAAGGCCAATGTCGAGGACGTGAAGATGTCGGGGCCGGGCGTCAAGCTGGTGCTGGTGGGCTCCGCCTCGATCCCAATGCGCGAGCTCGATCTCACCGGCACGGCCGCGCTGGTGGCCGCGCCCAAGGCCGGCGCCGCCCCGTTTGCGCTGCCCTTCATCGTGCAGGGCTCCTGGGACGATCCGATCATGCTGCCCGACGCGGAAGCGCTGATCCGCCGCTCGGGCGCCGCCGCTCCGCTGCTCAATGCGGTGCGCGAGCGCAGCGCACGCGGCGCCGCCCGCTCGGTGATCGAGCGGCTGACCGGCGGCGCCTCGGGCGCGATCCCCGCGACCGAGCAGTCCACCGCCCCGGCGCCGGCGCAAAAGTCCCAATAAGGTCAAGATTAGGCCCAAATGTCCGCAGCGCCCGCGTGTCGCAGGCTGCCCATTTGACTATGATTGCGCGCAAGACGAATCACCCGCCGGCTTGGCCGCCGGCGCGATGGGGCGCGGATGTTCTACGCAACCCTGCGGACGTTAGCCAAGGTCGCCGTCGCCTCGCTGGTGGTGGGAACGATCCTGGCCCATTTCGGCATCTCCGCCGATCAATTGATGCATGCGATCGGCCTATCCACCGACCGCGTCGAGGACTATGCGCGCAAAGGCTTTGCCTGGGCCTGGCCGAACGTGCTGTTGGGCGCGCTGGTGATCGTGCCGGTCTGGTTCATCGTCTTTCTGTTCCGTCCGCCGGGCGAGAGCAAGAGCGATAATTAAACTTGCGCCCCCAGCGCGGCGCGTTCGCGGCGGGCGGCGCCGCGCTTCATCATCAGCGAAGCGGCGATGGTGCCGAGTGCCACTACCGCAATCATGATGGTGCAGACGGCATTGATCTCCGGCTTCACGCCCAGGCGCACCTGCGAATAGATGCGGATCGGCAAAGTGGTGGCGCCCGGGCCGGTGGTGAAGCTGGCGATCACCAGATCGTCGAGCGAGAGCGAGAAGGCCAGCATCCAGCCGGCCGCGATGGCCGGTGCGATCAGCGGCAAGGTGACCGTGAGGAAGGTCTTGAGCGGCGGGCAGCCGAGATCCATCGCCGCTTCTTCCAGACTCCGGTCGAAGCCGATCAGGCGGGCCTGCACGATCACGGTGACGAAGCACAATGTCAGCGTGGTGTGCGCGATGACGATGGTCCAGAAACCGCGGTCGACATTGAGCGCGACGAACAGCAGCAGCAGCGACAGGCCGGTGATCACCTCCGGCATCACCAGCGGCGCGTAGACCATGCCGGAGAACATGAGACGCCCGCGGAAGCGGCCGAACCGGACAAGCGCGACGGCCGCGCAAGTGCCGAGCACGGTCGCCGCGCTCGCCGACAGCGCCGCCACCCGCAGGCTGATCGAGGCCGCCTGCAATATGGCATTGTCGTGCAGCAGCGCGCGATACCAGGTAAGCGACCAGCCGCCCCAAACCGTGACCAGCCGCGAGGCGTTAAACGAATAGATCACCAGGATGGCGATCGGCAGGTAAAGGAAAGCCAGCCCGAGCGCGACCGAGACCACGTTGAACCGGGACGTCCGTCGCATCAGCGCAGCCCCTGCAATTGACGCTGCTGGAGCCGCTCGTAGAGCAGGATCGGCAGCACCAGGAGCGCCAGCAGCGCCACCGCAACGGCCGAAGCCACCGGCCAATCGCGGTTGAAGAAGAATTCCGTCCACAGCGTCTGCCCGATCATCAGCGTGCGCGA
>CAYLMY010000174.1:3768-6963 GCA_964384635.1 uncultured Undibacter sp. | reverse complement strand
CGCCGATCTCGGCCAAGCTGGTCGCCAACCTGATTACCCGCGCCGGCGCCGACCGCGTGATGACACTCGACCTGCATGCCGGGCAAATCCAGGGCTTCTTCGACATCCCGACTGACAATCTCTATGCCTCGCCGCTGATGGTGCGGGACATTCGCGAAAACTTCAAACTCGACAACGTCATGGTGGTGTCGCCCGACGTCGGCGGGGTGGCGCGGGCGCGCGGGCTGGCCAAGCGCATCAACGCACCGCTCGCCATCGTCGACAAGCGCCGTGAGCGCGCCGGCGAATCCGAAGTGATGAACGTGATCGGCGAGGTCGAAGGCTTCACCTGCGTGCTGGTGGACGACATTGTCGACTCCGGCGGAACCCTGGTGAACGCCGCCGACGCCCTGCTCGATCAGAAGGCCAAGGCGGTCTACGCCTATATCAGCCACGGCGTGCTCTCCAGTGGCGCTGTCGCGCGCGTCGCCAAGTCACAGCTAAAGGAACTGGTGATCACCGACTCGATCCAGCCGACCAAAGAGATTATGGCCGCCGGCAATATCCGCATTCTGCCGGTTGCACCGCTGATCGGCGAAGCGATCGCGCGCACCGCGTCCGAGGAGTCGGTGTCGAGCCTGTTCGACTGAAACTGTCACAATAGTTCCAACGTCATTCCAGGACGGCGCATCTTGCAGCCGCGTGATTTTGTCTGAAAACTGGTTCCCACTTTTCAGGATCACGCGTTAGCGCAGGACCCGGAATCCAGATGCAAACGCGGCGGCTATTTTTGGATTCCGGGCTCGCTTGCTGCGCTCGCGCCCCGGAATGACCGGGGCGAATTATCCACTGCTGATTCAACTTGACGCAGCTTTGGCTGTGGAGAGTCGAGTCGGCACGGTTGCCACGGACTCGCAAATCACTGCGTATTGGTGGGGCGACGACGCCTTTGGCGGGCGGAATCGAACGAGTTATAGTCGATTGGCCTAGTGATTCGTTCTCGACGTCAAGGCGTCCCCGTATCCCCTGCGTCCAACTGCGGTCCGGGCTGCTCCGGCCCAACGGTGTCGTGCGCGTGTAGTGGCGTGCGTTTCCTCTCGCTCCCTTCGGCAAAGCGGAGACGTCATGTCCCTCGGCAATTATGCGGACGAGCCACGAATCAACCCCCTCGACGTGGTGGAACGCTTGGCGGCCGGCAATGACTGGTCGTTCGAGCGCGCCAGCGACGACGAGATCACAATCCTGGTGACCGGGCGCTGGACTGACTACCAGCTCTCCTACACCTGGATGGGCGACATCGAGGCGCTGCATCTGGCCTGCGCCTTCGACCTGCGGATTCCGGAGCGCCGCCACGGCGAGGTACAGGCGCTGATCTCGCTGATCAACGAGCGGATGTGGGTCGGCCATTTCGACCTCTGGGTCAAGGAAGGCATCATCATGTTCCGCCACGCGCTGGTGCTGGCGGGCGGCACGGAAGCCTCCGGCAAGCAATGCGAGGCGCTGCTCGGCACCGCGCTTGAAGCGTGCGAGCGCTATTTCACCGCCTTCCAATTCGTGGTCTGGGCGGGAAAAAGCGCGCGCGAGGCGCTCGACGCCGCCATGTTCGAGACCTCGGGCGAGGCTTAAGCCGCTCGGCACAAAACCGGGCATGACGCCGAATTTGCCGCTATCATTGCGGAATGAAGAAACCTGCCGCCAAGACGCTCGCCAAATTCACCGGCCATCTTGTGCTGCTCGGCGCCGGCAAGATGGGAAGCGCCATGCTCGATGGCTGGCTGGCGCGCGGCCTCAGCCCCCGAAAGCTGGTGGTGCTTGAGCCGCAACCGGGCAAAGCGGTGAAGGCACTGGCGCGGCGCGGGCTCAAGCTCAATCCAAAAGGCAAGCCCGCCGCGGCCGCAGCCATCGTGATCGCGGTCAAGCCGCAGAGCGCGTCGGAGGCGGTGCCGCCACTCAGCGCCCATGTCGGCAAGACCACACTGGTACTCTCGATCATGGCTGGCCGCACTCTCGGTTTCCTGGAAAACGCGCTGCCGGGGGCAACCGCGATCGTGCGCGCGATGCCGAACACACCCGCCGCCATCGGCCGCGGTATCACGGTTGCCGTCGGCAACGCCAAGGTCTCGGCGCGTCAGCGCAAGCTCGCCTCCGACCTGCTGGCCGCCATCGGCACGGTGGAATGGGTGGCCGACGAGGCGCTCATGGACGCGGTCACCGCGCTGTCCGGCTCCGGCCCGGCCTATGTCTTTCTACTGGCGGAGGCGATGACCAAGGCCGGCATCGCCGCCGGATTGCCGGCGGAACTGGCGGCGCAGCTGGCGCGCGAAACTGTCGCCGGCTCAGGCGAATTATTGCATCGCTCGAGCCTAGACGCCGCCACCCTGCGCCAGAATGTCACCTCACCAGGCGGCACCACCGCCGCCGCACTCCATGTGTTGATGGGGCCCGGCGGCTTCGACGAACTGCTCACCAAAGCCGTCGCCGCCGCTGCCAGACGCGGGCGCGAATTGGCCGGTTAAATCGGATGGAACTGCCCTAGAAGCGTCGCCTTTGCGGGCCTAGATTAAGGCCATCCGAACCGATGGGAGGCCGCCATGGCCCGCAAGCCGAAACGTGAACGCAAAGAGCGAGCGGCCCCGCCGCCGCCGCGCGGAACGTCCGATCGCGACAAGGCGATCGACGCGCTGATGGCCCTGCTGGCCGAGCACAGCTTCGACGTTATCGGACTCGCCGAGGTAGCCGGCCGCGCCGGCCTCAAACTGTCGCAATTGCGTGCCGAGTTTGGCTCGACGCTCGCCATCTTCGCCGCCCACATCAAGGACATCGACCGCGCGGTGCTCGCCGGCGGCGACGCCGACATGGCGGAAGAACCGGCGCGCGAGCGGCTGTTCGACGTGCTGATGCGCCGGCTGGAAGCGATGGCGCCCTACAAGGAAGCGGTGCGCTCGATGCTGCGCTCGGTGCGGCGCGACCCTCCCCTTGGCTTGGCACTCAACGCCATGGCGGTGCGCTCGCAGCGCTGGATGCTGGAGGCTGCCGGCATCAGCGCGTCGGGCCCGAAAGGCGCGCTGCGCGCGCAAGGCGCCGCGCTGATGTTCGCGCGCGTGCTCGGCGTATGGCTGCATGATGACGATCCGGCGCTTGACCGCACCATGGCGGCGCTCGACCGCGGGCTCGCCAGCGCCGAACGCTGGGCCGGTTTCCTTGACGATCTGTGCT
>CAYLMY010000174.1:0-3668 GCA_964384635.1 uncultured Undibacter sp. | reverse complement strand
ACCGGCACCCTGACCGTCGCGCGCAGGCCGCCGAGCGGACTGTCGCCCAGTATGATGTCGCCGCCATGCGAGCGCGCAATATCGCGCGCGATCGCCAATCCCAGCCCGGTGCCACCTTCGTCCTGATTGCGCGCGTCGTCGAGGCGCAGGAACGGCTTGAACACTTCCTCGCGCATCGCCGGCGGGATGCCGGGTCCGTCATCGTCGATGGTGACGGTCAGCCAGCGATGGTCGCGATGCCCGGTGATGGCGATGGTCTTGGCGAAGCGCGCGGCGTTCGACACCAGATTGCCGAGGCAACGCTTGAAAGCGGCTGGGCGCACGGTCACGATCGGCGGCCCGTGGAACACCACGCTCGCCCGGTGACCGTTGCGCTCGGCATCGAGCTTGAGTTCCTCGAGGAAGGCCGCCATGTCGGTCGGCGCCGACTGCTCGCCGAGATCGCCACGCGCGAAGGCGAGATAAGCCTCCAGCATACGCGCCATCTCGTCGATATCCTTTTTCATCGCCTCGACTTCAGGCGAGTCGCCGATCAGGACGAGCTCGAGCTTGAAGCGCGTAAGCACGGTGCGCAGGTCGTGAGAGACGCCGGCCAACATCGCCGTGCGCTGCTCAAGCGAGCGCTCGACTCGGGTCTTCATCTCGATGAAGGCGTTCGCCGCACGCCGCACTTCGCGCGCACCGCGCGGGCGGAAGTTCGGCACCTCGCGGCCCTTGCCGAAGCTTTCGGCGGCGTCAGCCAGCCGCAGGATCGGCTTGATCTGATTGCGCAGAAAGATGATGGCGACGAACAGCAGCACGCCCGAGGTACCCACCATCCAAAACAGGAAAATCTGCGCGTTCGAGGCATAGGCCGCGCTGCGGCGCGCGAACACCCGCATCACCGTATCGTCGAGCTGGACGCGGATCTCGACCAGCGCCGACTTTCCGACGGTATCGATCCAGAACGGCTTGCCGATCTGCTTGCGCAACTCGTTAGACAGTGCGGAATCGAGCAGAGAGAAGAACGGTTTCGGTCCCGGCGGCGGCAGATCGCCGAGGGGAAGAAAATCGACCACCAAGCCGAGCCGCTCCTGCGCGATGCGCTTGACCTGGGCGCGGTCGGCGTCCTGCGGATAGCCGCGATAAACATCGATCAGCGCCGCAATATCCCGCACCACACCTGCGGACAAACGCTGGGTGACCTCGTTCCATTGCCGCTCCACGAACACGAAGGCGAGCACCGATTGTAGGATCACCATCGGCATGATGATGATGAGCAGCGCGCGCGCGTAGAGGCCCTTCGGCATCACGCTGTTGAGCCAGCGGCTTATCCGCCGCCAGCCGTCGTGGACCTGGCCGAGCGCATGGTGCACTCGGCGCACCGGCGGCAGCGCGTCGTACCACTCCCAAGCCGCACGCAGGCGCGTCAGTGCACTGCGGACACCGTTAGCGATGTCGAGGCTGGTCATATCACCAGCCGGTAGCCGATGCCGCGCACGGTCTGCACGTAGAGCGGATTAGCGGGGTTGCGCTCGATCTTGCGCCGCAGCCGGTTGACCAGCACGTCGACGGCGCGCTCGCTCACCGTGCCGCCGTTTCCGGCGAGGTCCATGCGCGAGACGGTTTCTCCCGGCGTGCCGGCGAGGATGCGCAGCATCTCGCGCTCGCGGTCGGTGAGTTTGATGGTCTTCTCGCCCTTGCGCAATTCGCCGCGCGCCAGATGATAGACGAACGGACCGAAGCGCACCGATTCCGCGGGGCTCGCCGCAACCGGTTGCGCGCGCTTGAGGATGTTGGCGATGCGCAGCGACAATTCGCGCGGCTCGAACGGTTTGGACAGGTAATCGTCAGCGCCCATCTCAAGACCTTTGATGCGGCTCTCGGCAGCATCGCGCGCGGTGAGCATCAGGATCGGCACGGTGGAGGTGCCACGCAGCGTCTTGGCGAAATCGAAGCCGGACTCGCCCGGCATCATCACGTCGAGAATGAGCAGGTCGAAGCTCAGGCTTTTCAGCTTGGCGCGCGCGTCCGCCGCGGTATCGGCGGTGGTCACGCGGTAGCCCTCGCCGCTGAGGAAGCGCGACAGCAGGTCTCGGATGCGGCGGTCATCGTCGACGATCAACAGATGCGGCGCATCATCCGCGAGCGTGTCTGGTAGTGCCATCGCGTGTTAGCCCCGCGGCTTGGCGGCGCGATCGGCGCGCGCGATCAGCCGCAGCACGCCCTCGCGATTGTCGGCGTCGATCATGGCAGTGAGAAAGCGGCGCGCCGCTTCGTGCGCGCCGGGGCCGAGCTCGCCGAAGGCGCGGTTGATGCGTTGCGTTTGCAAGCCGGCGAGCTTGAGCGCCAGCTCCTCGCCTTTCGACGTCACGAAGAGCAGGCGCTGGCGGCGGTCCTGCGCGCCCTCCTTCTGCACCACGTAGCCCTGGTCGACCAGCTGCTTGAGCACCCGGCCGAGCGACTGCTTGGTGATATTGAGGATGTCGAGCAGGTCGGCGACCTTCATGCCGGGATTGCGGTTGACGAAATGCAGCACCCGGTGATGGGCGCGGCCGAAGCCGAGCTTGCTCAGCACCTCGTCGGGGTCGCCGACGAAATCGCGATAGGCGAAAAACAACAGCTCGATGATGTCCCAAACCGGCTCTGCCGGGGCCGGCGATACCACCGGGCGCTCGGCCAGGCTGCTGGCCGTCTCGGCGATTTTGGCGCTCAGCTTTATGTCAGCCATGTTGACATATTTTGTTCTTATGTTACAAAAACGCTGCCGAAGACGAAAGGATCGTACCGAAACGGCCCTTTCTTTGCAGAATGCGCCTGCGGGGCAGTGATAGGGCCGGTCCGGACCCATTCATACCGGGTGTTGCCCCCAGACGCAAAGTGTTGGAATAGGCACGGAAAATGCGCCATCAAGGCGGCAGCGCCGGCCGCCGCAAAATCAGAACAAGAGCGGACGAGGCGAAGGAGGAAGTCATGGCTGCGCAGTCCTATGACCGGCTCGAAGGGGTCATCTGGTACGACGGCAAGCTGGTGCCCTGGGACCACGCCAACCTGCACGTGCTCAGCCACGGCCTGCACTACGCGAGCTGCGTGTTCGAGGGCGAGCGCGCCTATGGCGGCCAGATCTTCAAATGCACGGAGCACTCGGAGCGGCTCAAGCGCTCCGCCGGCATCCTCGATTTCGAGATTCCCTATTCGGTCGCCGAGATCGACGCCGCCAAAAAGCTGGTGCTGGAGAAGAACGGCAAGAAGGAAGCCTATGTGCGGCCGGTGGCCTGGCGCGGCTCGGAAATGATGGGCGTCTCGGCCCAGAGCAATGCCATCCACTTGGCGATCGCCAGCTGGGAATGGCCGAGCTATTTCGATCCAGAGCAGCGGCTCAAGGGCATCAAGCTCGACCTCGCCGACTATCGCCGGCCCGATCCGAAGACCGCGCCGGTGCGCGCCAAGGCGGCCGGCCTCTACATGATCTGCACCATTTCCAAGCACGCGGCCGAGAAAAAAGGCTATGCCGACGCCATGATGCTGGATTGGCAGGGCCGTGTCGCGGAATGCACCGGCGCCAATATCTTCTTCGTCAAGGACGGCAAGATTCACACGCCGACCGCCGACTGTTTCCTCGACGGGCTGACCCGGCAGACGGCGATCGGGCTCGCGCGCAAGCGCGGCATCGAGGTGATCGAGCGCCG
>CAYLMY010000173.1:5183-7051 GCA_964384635.1 uncultured Undibacter sp. | reverse complement strand
TTCGCCCCGCTCGCCGATTATCCGGAAGCGCGCGCTTTCTGGTGGCCGCGCTACCTGCGCATCGCGCGCTGGTTTGCGGGCTGGGACAGCGAGCGCCGCGCCGGCCTCGCCGCATTGCATGCGGAAATCCGCGGCGAGCTGAGTTTCCCACTCGGCAATCGCACCTTCACCCTCTCCGGCATCGCCGACCGCATCGAGCAGCGAAAGGACGGCTCCTACGCCATCATCGACTATAAGACCGGGCAGGCCCGCACCGAGAAGCAGGTGCGCACCGGGCTGGCGCCGCAATTGACGCTGGAAGCCGCGATCCTGCGTGAAGGCAAGTTCGGCGACCTGGCGCCCGGCTCGGTATCGGAAATCGCTTACGTCACCCTGAAAGGCGGCGAACCCGCCGGCAAGCCTGAGACCATCAAATTCAAGGAGGGCACGCCCGATAGCCAGGCCGACCGCGCGCTCGCCAAGCTGAAGGAGGTGGCAGCGATCTTTGAGGACGAAAGCAAGCCCTATCTCTCGCTCGTCCACCCAATGTGGAAGACCCATTACGGTGACTACGACCATCTTGCGCGCGTGAAGGAATGGTCGCTCACCGGCGGCGCCGACGAGGGAGGCGGAGAATGACCGCCGTTCGCGAAATCCCGCGCGACGTTCGCCGCGTACAGATCGAGGCGGCCGATCCCGATATCTCGGCCTTCGTCTCCGCCAATGCCGGCTCCGGCAAGACCCACGTGCTGGCGCAGCGTGTCATCAATCTGCTTTTGCGCGGCGTCGACCCCGCCAAAATTCTCTGCATCACGTTCACCAAAGCCGCCGCCGCCAACATGGCCAACCGCGTGTTCGGCACGCTGGCCGCCTGGACCGCACTCGACGATCACGCGCTCGATGAGCAGATCAGGCTCAACACCGGCAAAAAGCCCGAAGCCTCCCAGCGCGCACGGGCGCGCCGCCTGTTTGCGTCCGCGCTGGAGACGCCGGGCGGCTTGAAGGTACAGACCATCCACGCCTTCTGCACCAGGCTGCTGCACCAGTTTCCGTTCGAAGCCAATGTGGCGGCGCGCTTCACCGTGCTGGACGAAGGCGCGACCGCGCAACAGCTCGACCGGCTGACGCTCGACGTGCTGCTGGAAGGCAGCGCCGACCCCGCGAGCGCGCTTGGGCAGGCGCTGGAGACGGCCATCGTCGTGGCCGCCGACCAGACTTTCAAAGAGGTGATCGGCGACGCCATCAGGTCGCGTGACGCCATTGCCGCCTGGATCGAACAAGCGGGCAGCGTCGACAAGGCCATCGCCGAATTGTCGCAGAGCTTCGACCTTGCGCCGGACGACAGCCTCGAAAAAGTCGAAAAGGAATTTTTTTCGGCCTCGCTTATTCCAGAGACAGAATGGCCGGCGCTGATCGAGATTCTCGGCTCAGGCTCGACCAACGACCAGAAACACATCGCCGCACTCGAAGCCGCCCGTGCCGCTGCCGGCCGCGATCGTGTCGAGCAGTACCTCAAGATTTTCTGCACGTCCGAACTCGCTCCGCGCAAGAATATCGTCACCAAGAAGATCGCGGACAAGCATCCCGACTGGCTCGCGCGCTTGACGGATGAGCAGGCCCGTGTCTGCACCCTGCTCGACCGCGAGGGTGCGCTCAAGGCCCGCGAGCGCAGCCGTGCGCTTATCACCATCGCCGCTGAAGTCATCAACCGTTACGGCCGGGAAAAAGAGCGCCGCGCGCTGCTCGACTACGACGACCTGATCGACAAGACGCTTGCTCTGTTCACCCGCGCCTCCGCCGCCTGGGTGCTCTACAAGCTAGATCTCGGCATCGACCACGTGCTGATCGACGAGGCGCAGGATACCAGCCCCAAGCAGTGGGAGATCATC
>CAYLMY010000173.1:1705-5083 GCA_964384635.1 uncultured Undibacter sp. | reverse complement strand
TGCCGGTCGCCGGCGCCGACCGGCTGGTGCTCACCGAGCACATCGCGGTGATGGACCTGATGGCGCTGGCCGATTGCCTGCTGCTGGAAGACGACGATTTGGCCTTGGCGAGCGTGCTGAAGGGTCCGCTGTTCGGACTGACCGAAGAACAACTGTTCGAGCTGGCCTGGAACCGCAAAGGCTCGCTGCGCGCCAGCCTGCGCGCCAAGGCAAGCAGCGATGAATTTTTCAAAACGATCGAAACCGCTTTTGACGGCTTGGCGCAGAACGCGCGCATGCTTTCGCCCTTCGCATTTTTCGCCCATGTGCTGGGGCCATTGCGCGGCCGCAAAAAGTTTCTCGCCCGCCTCGGACCAGAGGCCAATGACGCGCTCGACGAATTCCTCAATCTCGCGCTCGACTATGAGGCGCGCGAGACACCGTCGCTGCAAGGCTTCCTCGCCTGGCTGCGCGCCGCGCAAAGCGAAGTGAAGCGCGACATGGAGATGGCGCGCGATGAGGTGCGGGTGATGACGGTACACGGCACCAAAGGTCTTGAGGCCGAAACCGTGATCCTTGCCGACACCACCACGGAGCCGAAGGGATCGCATCCGCCGAAATTGCTCGCGCTGTCCGATGGCGCCTTGGCCTGGGCGACGCGCAAGCAGGACGACACCGACGTCATGACACAGGCACGGGAAACCGCCAACGACGCTGCGCGCGACGAATACCGGCGGCTGTTGTATGTCGCCATGACGCGGGCCAAGCAGCGGCTGGTGATCTGCGGCGCCAAGGGCGTCAACAAGATTCCGGACGGCTGTTGGTATCAACTGGCGGAAGACGCGCTGCGCGCCGACTGCGTGTCCGAGCCGGCCGACGACGGAGACGGCGAGGTGCTGCACTATCGCAAGACGCCGGCACCGTCCGCGCTCCCTGAAACTAAGCGGCCTTCCGCCGCGAAAAAACAAACACTGCCGTCCTGGCTCACCAGCGTCGCGCCGGCGGAAAAACCGGCGACGCCCATTGTCACGCCGTCGAGCGCGGTCGACGACGAGGCGGCGCGGCCGGTCGCCGCCGGCGGCGCCAGCGTCGCGCGTCTGCGCGGCTCCCTCGCGCACCGGCTGCTGCAAGCGCTGCCCGATATTCCGCCCGCGCGCCGCGCCGCGGCGGCCGGGGATTACCTGGGCCGCGCCGGCGCCAGCCTGCCGGCCGAGGATCGCGAGATCATCGCCGAGCAAGTCATGCGCGTGCTCGACGATAAGCGCTTCTACGAGCTTTACGGCGCCAATAGTCGGGCCGAGGTTCCGATCGTCGGGCGCATTCGAATTGGCGGAAAGACCATGCGGGTGTCCGGCCAGATCGACCGACTCGCCGTCACGCAAGGCGCTGTTCTAATTGCCGATTTCAAAACGAATCGGCCGGCACCGCGGCGAATCGAAGAAGTGCCGCCCGACTACGTTAGACAGCTCGCGCTTTACCGCGCCGTCCTCCAAAAGCTTTACCCGGACAGGCCCGTGCGCGCTGCCCTGATCTGGACGGAAGTGCCTGATCTCATGGAGCTTTCCGCCGAGGCCCTGGATGCCGCGCTGGCGCAAGTCACCCCCGCGTGAGAGCGCCTTGACGGTCGGAGAGCGCATTCTTAGGTTCAGCGCCTCCCATTCATGGCGCGTTGCGCGCGCCCAAACCACAACAAGAGGTATCTGCCATGGCCGTCGGCAAAACGTCGGACGCAAGTTTTGAATCGGACGTGCTGAAATCGGCCGAGCCGGTGGTGGTCGACTTCTGGGCAGAATGGTGCGGCCCCTGCCGCATGATCGCGCCGGCGCTGGAGGAAATCGCCGCGCAGCTCGGCGACAAGGTCAAGATCGTCAAGCTCAACGTCGACGAAAATCCGAACGTCGCCGCTAAATACGGCATCATGTCGATCCCGACGCTGATGATGTTCAAGAACGGCGAGATCGCCTCGCGCCAGGTCGGCGCCGCGCCCAAGCAGAAGCTGCATCAGTGGATCAGCGGCGCGGTGTGAGATTCTCGATTGTGCATTGAACGCGGCCGGCCATCGCGCCGGCCGTTTTCATTTCAAGCCGGCAGCGTGCCGTTTTCCCGCAGCACCTCGCCGGCCAGATAAAGCGAGCCGGTGATCAGGATGCGCGGCGGCGGATCGAGGTCGAGCTTGCGCGCAGCTTCGAGCGCTTCGGTCAGATTGTCGCGGCTGGTCGCCGGCAGGCCGATGGCGCGCGCGGCGTCGGCCACCACTTCCGCGGGCAGGCTCTTCTCCACGTTGGGCACCGGCACTGCGATCATGCGGCGCGCCAGCCCGGTGAAATTGCGTAAGAATCCTTCACAGTCTTTGTTCGCCAGCATGCCAACGATCAGCACCAACGGCCGCGAGACGCGCTCCTCCAGATCGGCGAGCGCGGCGGCAATGGCGCGGCCGCCTTCCGGATTGTGACCACCGTCGAGCCAGACTTCGCTGCCCTCGGGCGCCTGCGCGACCAGCGGCCCTTGCGCTAGCCGGTGCAGCCGCGCCGGCCAGTCGGCCTTGACCATGCCGGCTTCGTATGCGGCCGGCGTCAGCTTGAATGGTGCGAGCGTGCGCAGCGCGGCGATGGCAAGCCCGGCATTCTCAAACTGGTGGCGACCGTAGAGCTTGGGCGGCGGCAGATCGAGCAAGCCGGCCTCGTCCTGATAGACCAGCCGCCCGCGCTCTTCAGTGGCGGTCCAATCTTCGCCGGCGATCTTGAGCGGCGCGCCGATGCGTGCCGCCTGCCGCTCGATGACACTGAGCGCGTCGCGGTGCTGCGCGGCGACGATGGCCGGCGTGCCGCGCTTGAGAATGCCGGCCTTCTCGGTGGCGATTTTTTCCAGGGTGTCGCCCAGAAACTCCGTGTGGTCGATCGCGATCGGCGTGATGACGGTGGCGAGCGGGTGGTCGATCACATTGGTGGCGTCGAGCCGCCCACCGAGGCCGACTTCCATCAGCAGCACGTCGGCCGGATGGCGGGCGAACAGCATGAGGCCGACCGCGGTGGTGATCTCGAATACGGTGATGGGGGCACCGTCATTTGTGGCTTCGCATTCTTCCAACGTCGCCGCCAGTTCCTTGTCGGAGACGAATTTACCTTCCGGGGAAGCGCCGAGCCGGTAGCGCTCGTTGATGCGCACCAGATGCGGCGAGGTGTAGACGTGCACGTGCTGGCCGGCGGCTTCCAGCATGGCGCGCAGGAAGGCGATGACCGAGCCCTTGCCGTTGGTACCGGCGATATGGATCACCGGCGGCAACTTTTTTTCCGGATGGTCGAGCGCCGCCAATAGCCGCTCGATGCGTTCGAGCGACAGATCGATGCGCTTGGGATGCAGCGCGGTCAGCCGGGCAACGATGGAGTCGATGGGGGTCAT
>CAYLMY010000173.1:0-1605 GCA_964384635.1 uncultured Undibacter sp. | reverse complement strand
TCGGTGAGATATTCGGCGCGCTGGAAGCCTTCCGGCAGTTTCTCGCGGATGGTCTGCTCGATCACGCGCGGGCCGGCGAAGCCGATGAGCGCGCCGGGCTCCGCGATATGCACGTCGCCCAGCATCGCATAGGACGCAGTGACGCCGCCGGTGGTCGGATTGGTGAGCACCACGATGTAGGGCTTCCTGGCCTCGCGCAGCATCTGCACCGCGACGGTGGTGCGCGGTAATTGCATCAGCGCCAGGATGCCTTCCTGCATGCGGGCGCCGCCGGAAGCGGCGAACATGATGAACGGCGTCTGCCGCTGCACGGCGGTCTCCAGTCCCTTGATCACTGCTTCGCCCGCCGCCATGCCGAGCGAGCCGCCCATGAAATCGAAATCCTGCACACCGATCGTCACCATCAAGCCGTCGAGGCGGCCGATGCCGAGCTTGATGGCGTCCTGCAAACCGGTCTTGGTGCGCGCATCCTTGAGGCGGTCGGCATAGCGGCGCTCGTCGCGGAACTTGAGCGGATCGAGCGGCACCTCGGGCACCTCGATATCCTCGTATTCGCCCTTGTCAAACATGCCCTTCAGCCGCGCCGGCGCGCTGATGCGCATGTGATAGTTGGAGCTCGGGATGACGAACTGGTTGGCCTCGACGTCCTTGTAGAAGACGAGCTGTCCCGTCTCCGGACATTTGATCCAGAGGTTTTCCGGCGTTTCGCGGCGCAGGAAGCTGCGAATCTTCGGGCGGACGACGTTGGATATCCAGTTCATGACTTGCCTATATAGGCCCGATTTGACGGCATTATAACCGCCGGCGCAGCGGTAATCGTTACTCGGCCGCGACGCGGCGGGCCGCCCGCACGCCTTTGGCCAGTTCCGCCACCAGCTTGGTGACGGCCTTGACGGTGCCTGGCCTGGCCTTGCCGTCCTTGTTCAGACTCGCCCGCAGCGCCTCCACCAGCGCCGAGCCGACCACCACGCCATCGGCGCCCTGCGCGATGGCGCGCGCGCGGGCGGCGTTCTTCACGCCGAAGCCGACCGCCACCGGCAGATCGGTGTGGCGCTTGATGCGCGCAACCGCGGCGGCAACCTTGTCCGCGTCGGGAACGGCCGAGCCGGTGATGCCGGTGATGGAGACGTAATAGACGAAGCCCGAGGTATTGGCGAGCACGGCCGGCAGGCGCTTGTCGTCGGTGGTAGGCGTGGCGAGGCGGATGAAGTTGAGCCCCGCCTTCAAGGCCGGCAGGCACAGTTCCTCGTCTTCTTCCGGCGGCAGGTCGACGACAATGAGCCCGTCGATGCCGGCGGCCTTGGCGTCGACCAGAAACTTGTCGACGCCGTAGATGTAGATCGGATTGTAATAGCCCATGAGCACGATGGGCGTGTCGTCATCGGTCTTGCGGAAGTCACGCACCAGCGCCAACGTCTTTGTCATGCGCTGGCCGGATTTGAGCGCGCGCTGGCCGGCGGCCTGGATCGCCGGGCCGTCCGCCATGGGATCGGTGAACGGCATGCCGAACTCGATCAGGTCGGCACCGGCTTTCGGCAGCGCCTTGGCGAGCGCCAGCGACGTCTTGCTGTCGGGATCGCCGGCCATGGTGAAGGTCACCAGCGC
>CAYLMY010000172.1:5344-7064 GCA_964384635.1 uncultured Undibacter sp. | reverse complement strand
TCCTTTCCCAAATTAAGGAAGAATCAACCAGTATGGCGGACGGCTATCAGCGGCTTGAGACGATCCTGCAGGGCCAGGAAACGGAGCCTATCTGACCGGTAAAAGGCAATCCGGTGCTGGCAACAGAAAACTAACGTTATTGCCCCACACTCCGCCCGTTGACCGGTCCGGAAGGCCCGTGCGGGTGCGCATGCGGGCGCTACTTCGGGGCTTCGGGGGAGTATTTTGTCGATGAAGTCACGCGAAACCCTCATCCGCCTGAAGAAGTTTCAGGTCGACGAGAAGCGGCGCAAGGTCGCCCAGATCGAGGCGATGATCGCCGAGTTCGAACGCATCGCCACCGATCTCGACCGCGAGATCAAGACCGAGCAGGACCGCGCCGGCATCCACGATCCCGCCCATTTCGCCTATCCGACTTATGCCAAGGCCGCCATCGGCCGGCGCGAGAACCTCAAGCGCTCGGCCGACGAGTTGAAGGCCCAGCTCGACGAGGCGCAAGCCATGCTGGGCGAGGCCTTCGAGGAACTGAAGAAGGTCGAGATGCTGGACGAGCGCGACCACGCGCGCGAGAAGGCCGAGGAGAACGCCCGCGAGCAGGCCGAGCTCGACCGCATCGCGGCGCTGCGCTTCTCCAGTGGCGGCGCGCCGGCTTAAAGCTTTTTCCAATTCGAACGGCGGGTTCTGCGCTGCACGCCTGAGCGCGTCCTTCGCGCTGCCGCAGGCCCGCCAAAACCGGCGCAAGTCTTTGCCGGCAAACAGCAAAACAATAATCGCCCTTCCTGTGACCCCCGTCACAGCCGGGACTCGCGCGCCGGCATAGTCTGCCGCGAAATCCAAGGACCCAGCTACGGAGCCGACCATGTTCACCTTTCCAGCCCCCGTCAGCCGCATCGCCATCGCGGCGCGTGCCGCCGAATGGCGCCGACGGACGCGCAGCCGGCACGAACTAACGACGTTCGACGACCAGCAATTCGGCGACCTGCCGTTCGCCAGGACCGAAGCAAGGGCCGAAGTCGCCAAGTGGTTCTGGCAGCCCTGAGCGCCGTCCCGTTCGCGCGGACCCGATTTCCGCTCATTCCCGCGCAAGCGGGAATCCAGTGCTTTTATTGTACAGGCGGTAAATTGCTGCTCTGGGTCCCCGCTTTCGCGGGGACGAACGGATGAGCAGCTGAATCCATTAACGTAATCCGACCCTAATACCCCGCCGCCAGCGCGCGCGCGCCGGGGGTTTTCGCGTTGCGGTCCATGTGGCTCTGAATCTCGGCGATCAGCCCGGCCACCACCTTGGTGCGGCGCGCCACCGGGTTGCGCGCATAGCCGTTGGGCTGGAAGAAATTGGCGGTCGGCACCCGCTCGCGCAAATTCTGCGGCATCATCACCATGTCGATGCCGTTGCCGTCGCCGGTGAGGTTCATCAGTTCGAGCTCGGCAGCCGACAGCGGCGCGCGATAACCCTTGGCGCGCGCGAACCGTACCGAGTCCAAAAGCTTCTGCACCTGCAACAGCGGGCCGATGTCGATGTCGAGCACCGCGGCATGGATGCCCCAGCCTTTGGCGGTGTGCTTGGCGATCTTGTCGTACTCGCTCCAGCGGTGCGGGATGGCGCGGCAGAAGCCGATCATGCGCTTGAGAACGCCAAGCTTGCGCTCCAGCTGCACCCGCGCCGCGCCGGTGAGCGTGCGGGCTTTCTGGTTGAGGGCGGCGAGGAAACGGCCGCCGC
>CAYLMY010000172.1:0-5244 GCA_964384635.1 uncultured Undibacter sp. | reverse complement strand
AGCGTGCGGGCTTTCTGGTTGAGGGCGGCGAGGAAACGGCCGCCGCTTTCGGCCAGCAGCGAGACGCTGTTGGTTGAGAGCAACTGATTGTAGCCGATCGCGGGCGAGATCGCGTGCGCGTTCGGACGCGGGGTGCCGAGGCCAGCCTGTGTGTTGTAAGCGCCGCGGCCGCCGGTCTCGAAGGCATAGACGCCGACGATCTGCGCTTGCGTCAAGCCGGCGGCGCGCGCGGCCCTGGCATAGGCGCGCTTGAAGTCGGCGTCGCTTGCCGGCTGGTCCGGCACAAAACCCCATTGCTCTTTGGCCGCGCTTAAGAAATCGGCGACCACCGGGATTTTCGGCTTGGGCGGGACCGGTGGCGCTGGTGGGGGCGGCAGCGGACTGACCGGGCGCCGCGGCCCGCGATAGTCCGGCGGCTGGGTCAGCACGTAGTCGGTGAGCTGCATGGCCTCATGCTTGCGGCGCTTGGCATTGCGTAGCTTCCGCTTCTCGGCCACCGCATGCCAATAGGCCTCGTGCTCGCGCTCATAGGCGCCGTGGACACGCTCATATTGCGCGAGCTTTTCCTGGTATGCAGCGAGCGCGCCCAAGGTCGCGCTGTCTTGTGCGCTTTGCGGCCACGCCGGCGCCGCAACCGTCAGCAGAGCGGCGGCAGCGAAAACAATGAAAAGCGTGCGAGCAGGGGGACGGCGCATTGTGCGTATTTATCGGCTGCTGATTGATTCGACCATGAACGGCGCCCGCGGCTTTATGACTCGCCCGGTGCCCCGGCCTGATCGCAAAAAAACGCGCCGCAAATGCGGCGCGCCTTGTGAGGAAGGTCCGCGAAAATCTAACGGATGGTGGCGCCGTCGCGATTGGTGAAGACCACCGGGCCGCCGGCTTTGATCACGGTCGGCGTACGCGCGGTCATGATGTCGGTGCCGAGATTGAATTCGCGCGCGGAAATGCCGATCACGGCAATCAGCAGCGCAGCGGCAAGGCCGACCACCACGATCTTCAGGTGGGTGGTGCGGTCGGCGGTGTAGATCGACCAGTTCATAACGCGTCCTCCAAGGTCACGCCCCATTTGTCGGGGCGGCCTTGCGAAAGGTTCATCGCTTGTTCGAGGGGATAACGTGGGAAGCGGCCACCGTGTTCCCAGGCCGGCTCACGAAGCCTTGATCGGCGTTTTTCACAACGGGCGGCGCAATCGCTGCCGGGGATTGCGCAGGCGCCGCGGTTTCGCTATAACTATTTGAAAGTATTGTAGTTCTTAAGAGTTCTAAACTGAAAGCCGGGCATGATCATCTGTTCCTGCAACGTCTTATCCGAGACCCAGGTCCTCGAAACGCTGAAACGCGGCGCCAACATCCGGCCGCAATCGGCGGCGCAGGCCTATCGCTGCCTCGGTTGCGCGCCCCGCTGCGGGCGCTGCCTGGAAACCGTCCGCGCGCTGGTGGCGAAGGCCCATCTTGAGAACTGCAACGTCGGTTGCCCGACATGCCCGGGCCATGAGGGCCATGGCCAAGTTTCTACAGGTGATGAGCGGATCGAAGCGGCTGCATTGATTGCGGCTGAATAAGGTTTCGCCGCCGGTGCGCATAAGGAGCGGCTCATGAAAGGTGATGTGAAAGTCGTTGAATATCTCAACAAGGGGCTGCGCAGCGAGCTCACCGCCGTCAACCAGTATTGGCTGCACTATCGGCTGCTCGACAATTGGGGGCTCAACGGGCTCGCCAAGAAGTGGCGCGAGGAATCGATCGAAGAGATGCGCCACGCCGACCGCTTCGTCGACCGCATCATCTTCCTGGAAGGCTTCCCCAACATGCAGACGCTCGATCCCTTGCGCATCGGGCAGAACGTCAAGGAAGTGATTGAGGCGGATCTGGCAGCCGAGCAGGGCGCCCGCGCGCTCTATCAGGAGGCGGCGACCTACTGCTTGAGCGTCAAGGACCATCCGACCCGCGACCTGTTCGAGCTGTTGATGTCCGACGAGGAAAAACACATCGATTTCCTCGAAACGCAGCTTGATCTCATCGAGCGCATCGGTCTCGAACGCTACACGCAGGCCCATGTCGGTGGGCTCGGCGAAGGCGGCACGCCCGGCCTGCGCGAAGAGAAGTAGTGCGCTGCCGGTGATCGCCGCTAAAAGAACGAATTTTACCCGCGTCAACCCAGCCTCCGTTCATTCCCGCGTAAGCGGGAATCCAGGGATGCGCGCACAAATCAGAAATTTATCACTCTGGGTCCCCGCTTTCGCGGGGACGAACGGTGAGTCCATGCAAATGGAAGCGAACGTCAGTCGGTGCGGGTGAGCTGGTGTTCCTCGGCGATGCGCTCGAAGGACTCCGCCAGGCTCTTGATCCGGTAGGCCAGCCGGTTGTCGTTTTCGATCGGCAGCACGCGGATGACTTTGTATTTGCCGCGCGAGGCGGTGTTTCCGAATGCCGGGTTGTAATAGACGTTCGTGCCGATCGCGAATTTGTGCATCATCTGCGCGCCCCTTTTGGTTTAGCGAAGCAAGCGGCTCGCCGGACTTGGAGAAGAAACGCCCGGCTTTTGGGCCGGGCGTTCCGTCGTTGACTTTGCGCGTTGGCGCTCAGGCGTTCTGCAGATTGCTGGCCGCCTGCTTGCCGCGTTCCGTCACCACTTCGTAGGTGAGGCGCTGGCCTTCGTTGAGCGTGCTCATGCCGGCACGTTCGACCGCACTGATATGCACGAAAACGTCGCGCGAGCCGTCGCTCGGCGTAATAAATCCAAAGCCCTTCTGGGTGTTGAAGAACTTCACGGTACCTGTAGCCATGTTGGCTGTCCTTGCTCTGAGAGCTGCTTAAGTTGAGATGCGCCCGGGCGGTCATCGCCCGGACGATCGAAACATCAGTTTTGGGGTGACTTGTTAAGCGGCCAAAACCGGGCAGCGCAGCAAGGCAAAACCGAAAATCGAGTTTCAACGCCGGTTACATAGGCGTTCGGGCGGATTTCGTCAATGTATTCAGGCGGCCTGCTTCTTCAGCGGGTAGCGCTCGCTCTCGTACAGCGCGCGGATGTCCTTGTGGCCGAGCCGTTGCTCGTCGATCTGGATATAGGCGCCCAGCAGCAGCGGCTCAGGCAACTCCTCGACCGCGAAGCGGATAGCGTCGGCCGCCTTGTCGAATCGGCGATATTTGATCTTGCTGGCAACCTTGCGGTTGCGCGAGGGAAACAGCTCCGCTGGCGCGCTGTAATCGAATTTTTCCATGATAACCTCCAGTAACGCGGCTCGAACAAAAAAAGCGCTGAGGCGCCAAAGGTATATGGGGTCGCAATGGACGAATTGACAGGGGCGGCCGCGGCATTTTGTTCCAAATTCTGTCTATCCGGCGCAGCAAAATGCTGCGATTATTCAGCGAGATCGGCGGTATTTCGTGCCGATGGCTTCGTACCGGCTTGCGCGCCCTAAGGGCGCCGCCGGGATCCTGTCAGCTGGCCACCCGAGGGGTTGCGCGCGATGCCGAGCACTGCCAGCGTCACGAAGGCCGACCTCTTCCATTTTGTGATGATCAAGCCGACGCATTACGACGACGACGGCTATCCGATTCAATGGCTGCGCTCGGCGATCCCGTCCAACACGCTCGCCTGCCTGAACGCGCTGGCGCAGGACGCTAGCCGCCGCGAAGTGCTCGGCCCTGGCGTCGAGATCCGCCTGCACACTTATGATGAGACCAACCGGCGGGTGAAGCCGGAGCAGATCATCCGCATGATCCGCCGCGACGGCGGCCGCGCGTTAATCGGCCTGGTCGGCGTGCAGTCGAACCAGTTTCCGCGCGCGGTCGATCTGGCGCAGCCGTTCCTTGCCGCCGGGCTGCCGGTCGCCATCGGCGGCTTTCACGTTTCCGGCTGCATCGCCATGCTGCCCGAGCTGCCGGCCGACATCAAAGCGGCGCAACGAATGGGCATTTCGTTCTTTGCCGGCGAGGCGGAAGAATTCCGGCTTGACCAGGTACTGCGCGACGCTTATCGCGGCAAGCTCAGGCCGCTCTACGACTACATGAACGACCTGCCGGCGCTGGCTGGCGAGCCGCCGCCGTTCCTGCCGCGCCAGCACGTGGTGCGTACGTCCGGCTCGCTGTCGAGCATCGATCTCGGCCGCGGCTGCCCCTACCAGTGCTCGTTCTGCACCATCATCAACGTGCAGGGGCGCAAGAGCCGCATCCGGTCGGCCGACGATCTGGAAAAGATCGTGCGCGAGAACTACGCGCAGGGCATAAAGCGCTTCTTCATCACCGACGACAATTTCGCCCGCAACAAGGACTGGGAGCCGTTGTTCGACCGCATGATCGCCATGCGTGAGGGCGAGAAGATGAACATCGGCTTTACGATTCAAGTCGACACGCTCTGCCACAAGATTCCGAATTTCATCGAGAAGGCGGGCCGCGCCGGCGTGCGCCGCGTGTTCATCGGGCTGGAGAACATCAACCCGGATAACTTAATCGCCGCCAAGAAGCGGCAGAACAAGATCACCGAATACCGCGAGATGCTGCAGATGTGGCGCAACGCCGGCGCCATCACCTATGCCGGCTACATCCTCGGCTTCCCCGCCGATACCAAAGAGTCGATCCTGCGCGACGTCGAGATCATCAAGCGCGAATTGCCGATCGACATTCTGGAGTTCTTCTTCCTGACGCCGCTGCCGGGGTCGGAGGATCACAAGGTTCTCGACGCCAAGGGGATCTGGATGGATCCCGACATGAACAAATACGACCTCAATCACCGGGTCTCGCATCACGGCACCATGTCGGATGCGGACTGGGAGGAGGCCTATCGCGCGGCCTGGCACGCCTTCTACACGCCCGAGCACATCAACACGATCCTGCGCCGCACCTGCGCGCATCCGCTCGGGCGGCCGGGCACCACGCTGTCGACCATCCTGTGGTTCTATCTGATGATCCTGTTCGAGGGCGTGCATCCGCTCGAGGGCGGCGCGCTGCGGCTCAAATCGCGGCGCGACCGGCGTAGCGGCATGAAGCGGGAAAACCCGTTTGTGTTCTACGCGCGCTATTGGGGTGGCACCGCGCTCAAGGCATGGGGCTATTTCCGCATCTATCGGCGCTGCAAAGCCATGCTCGACGCCGCGCTGAAGGCGCCCGACCGCTGGAGCTACCGCGATCTGGCGATTGCCCCGCCGGAGGCCGACGAATTCGAGGCGCTCGAGCTTTATCACGCCACCAGCGGCGGCGAGGCCGCGCTCAAGCGCAAATACCGCGACGACGCCATCCGGGCGCG
>CAYLMY010000171.1:0-7133 GCA_964384635.1 uncultured Undibacter sp. | reverse complement strand
TAGTAGTGCCGCCTCATGCCCTGCCAGTCGCGCGAATGGCGCTCAATATTGTTCTGGTCCATCAGGTAGCCGAGCGGCACTTCGAAACTGGCGTCCACTTCGCTCACGTTGAGCATGAGCGAAAATCCCGGCTTGATGCGCGCGATCACCGGCACGATGCGGTAGCCGAGCGTGGTCAGGTAGAGATCGAGATAGCCGATCGGCTCGACGAAGGAGCGGTCGAGGCCGATTTCTTCCTCCGCCTCGCGCAGCGCCGAGGCCAGCGGGCTGGCGTCGCTTTTATCGATCTTGCCGCCGGGAAACGACACCTGCCCGGGATGGTCGGGCAGATGCTGGGCGCGTTGCGTCAGCAGCACGCTCGGCTCGGAATGGTCGACCACCGGCACCAGCACCGCCGCCGGCTTTATCGGCCGCACCTCGGAGATCTTTTTCATCACCGGATCGGCGTCGTGGTCGCCGCGCTTGGGCGTGATGCTGGCATCGGTAAGCCCCGCCGGCACGTCGAGGGAAAGCCGCGCGCGGGCGCGCGCGAAGAATTCCTCCGCCGACAGCTCCGCCGGGGCCTGCTGCATCAGGCGAACTCCTTTAAGACGCTGGCTTCCGCCATGGCGAAGAAATCGCCGTTGGAGGCGACACCGAACATGCGCTTGCCGGCGACGTCGCGCTCTTCGCCGAGCGCGACCAGGTCGTAGAACAGCGCGCGCGTGACCTTCGCCCACAACTCGCGGCGCACATGCAGATAGGGCTTGAGGCCCCCGGTCGCCGGCTCGGGGATAAATTTGAGGGCATGGCCGGGGCCGGCGGTTACCCAGTCGTCGACATTGGTGCGGAAGGCGAGCTTCTGCTGATCAGCGTGTTCGACCTTCAGTTCGACGGCGAGGAAGGGGGCATCTACGACGATTAAACCCACCTTCTCCACAGGGGTGACCAGGAAGTACTTGTCACCCTCCCGCTTCAGGATGGAGGCGAAAAGCTTGACCAAAGCAGGCCTTCCGATCGGCGTTTTTTGATAGAACCAGGTGCCGTCGGCCTCGATTTTCATGTCGATATCGCCGCAAAACGGCGGGTTCCAGCGCTCCACGGGCGGTAGCCCGCCCTTTTTGCGCGGTAGCGATGCCGTGATCGCCTCCAGTCCGCTCCGCCCTGTCTTCGCCATTGTTTGCCTACGATATCAACAGTTGCGCACTCTGTTCGCATCTTCGTGATTAAGCCCGCTGGGGCCCCGAAGATAGCGTAAGCTTGGCTGAAGAATGAGGCAGATTCGCCCGCAACGGCGCAGGAAAACAGCCTCTGGTGTGTTTGTTGCATAGGGCTAGTAAGCGCCAATCCGCCAATGGGCGGGGCGACCGAAGAGCGCCCGATGAAAGGACCAAAAGTCATGGCGTCGGCAAGCGGCGAAAGCCTTGAGAAGCTGGAAGATATGATCGTGCACGCGGCGGAATCCACTTCCGCCCATGTGCGCGCGGCGAAAGAGGCCATCGGCGCTGTCATCTTTGGCCAGGACATGGTGGTCGAGCGCGCGCTTGTCACCGTGCTCTCCGGCGGCCATGCGCTGCTGGTCGGCGTGCCCGGCCTCGCCAAGACCAAGCTGGTGGACACCATGGGCACCGCGCTCGGCCTCGACGCGCGCCGCGTCCAGTTCACCCCCGACTTGATGCCGTCGGACATCCTCGGCACCGAGGTGCTGGAGGAAAGCCCCGGCGGCAAGCGCAGCTTCCGATTTATCCCCGGCCCGGTGTTCGCCCAGTTGCTGATGGCCGACGAGATCAACCGCGCCTCCCCGCGCACCCAGTCGGCGCTGTTGCAGGCCATGCAGGAGCAGCACATCACGGTCGCCGGTGCGCGTCACGATCTGCCAAAACCGTTCCACGTGCTGGCGACGCAGAACCCGCTCGAACAGGAAGGCACTTATCCCCTGCCCGAAGCCCAGCTCGACCGCTTCATCATGGAAATCGACGTCGACTATCCCGACCAAGCAGCCGAGCGCAAAATCCTATTCGACACCACCGGCGCCGAGGAGACCCGCGCCAAGGCGGCGATGACCGCGGAAGATCTGATCGCGGCGCAACGGCTGGTGCGCCGACTGCCGGTCGGTGAGTCGGTGGTGGAGGCGATCCTCAAGCTGGTGCGCTCGGCGCGCCCCGGCCCGGAAGCCGGCGATCTCGGCAAGCTGATCTCCTGGGGCCCCGGCCCGCGCGCGAGCCAGGCTTTGATGCTGGCGGTGCGCGCCCGCGCGCTGCTCGACGGGCGCTTTGCGCCGTCGGTCGACGACGTGCTCGAACTGGCGGAACCTGTGCTCAAGCACCGCATGGCGCTGACCTTCGCCGCACGCGCGGAAGGCGAAACTATCCTCAACGTGATCGGGCGGCTGAAGGCGCGCGTCGGATAATCGCGATGGCCGAGCCAAAGCTGAGCGATATCGAGACCAGTGCGCTACGGCAGGCGGCCGGCGCCGCGCGCGTGCTCGCCGATACTATGCCGCGGCTCATCCTGGAGGCGCGCCGGGTCGCCGCCACCGTCATTCACGGACTACATGGCCGCCGCCGCGCGGGGCCAGGCGAGAATTTCTGGCAATACCGGCGCTTCATGTCGGGTGAGCCCGCGCAGAACGTCGATTGGCGGCGCTCGGCGCGCGATGATCATCTCTATGTGCGCGAGCGCGAATGGGAAGCCTCGCACACCATCTGGATCTGGCCCGACCGTTCGCCATCGATGGCTTTTGCTTCCGCGCTGGTTACCGACAGCAAGCTCGAGCGCGCGCTGGTGGTGGCCTTCGCCTTGGCCGAAGTGCTGGTGCAGGGCGGCGAGCGGGTCGGCATTCCCGGCCTGCTGCGCCCGACCGCGAGCCGCAACGTGATCGAAAAGATGGCAGAGGCGATCTTGCACGATGCGAGCGAGCGCGCCAGCCTTCCGCCGAATTTCGCGCCCTCGCCGCTGTCCGAGATCGTGATGCTGTCCGACCTGTGGAGCCCGCTCGGCGAGGTGCAGAAGACTATTGCCAAGCTGTCCGCCAGCGGCGCGCATGGCCATGTGGTGCAGATCGTCGATCCGGCCGAGGAAAGCTTCCCCTATTCCGGCCGCATCGAATTCGTCGAGCCGGAAGGCGCCGGCAGCGTGACAGCCGGCCGCGCCGAAATCTGGCGCAACGACTACCAGGGACTGGTCGCGCGCCACCGTGACGCGATCCGCGCCGAGACCGACCGGCTCGGCTGGAGCTTCGCCATCCACCGCACCGACCGGCCGGCGAGTGAATTGCTGCTGGTGCTGCATTCGCGCATGGGCGCCAATACACAATCCTCGGCTATCGGCAGCCGGCACGGCCCGGCGAACCCTGGGAGAGCGGCGTGATCGGCTCCCTGCCGCTCGGCTTTGCGCAGCCGCTGGTGCTGCTCGGCCTGCTCAGCCTGCCGGTGCTGTGGTGGCTGCTGCGGCTGGTGCCGCCGCGCCCGCGCCGCATCAATTTCCCGCCGACGCGCCTCTTGTTTGAGATCGCGCCCAAGGAGGAAACGCCGTCGCGCACACCGTGGTGGCTTACTTTATTGCGCCTGACACTGGCCGGCCTCATCATCATCGCGGCCGCGGGGCCGTTGTGGAATCCGCCGCTCGCCACCTCCAACCGCGGCGCGCCGCTCTTGATCCTGATCGACGACGGCTGGGCGGCGGCCGCTGCCTGGGACGAGCGGCTGCGCACCGCCGACGAGCTGATCGCGCGCGCCGACGCCGATAACCGCGGCGTCGCCGTGCTGCCGATGTCGGAAACAGCGCGCGACATTTCCCTGCAGACCGCCGGCGCCGCCCGCGTGCAGGTCAAGCAGCTCAAGCCGAAGCCGCATACACTTGAGCGCAGCGAGGCGCTGCCGCTGATTAAGCGCTTCCTCGCCACCGCGCCAGACGTTGAAATCGTCTGGCTCTCGGATGGCGTCGATCTCGGCAAGGGCGCGGAATTCGTCGCGGGCCTCAAGCAGGCTATTGGCGACCATCCGCTCACCGTCGTTTCCGGTGGCATCGCCATTCCGCACGCACTCGCCGCCGCCGACAACGCCGCAGGGGCGTTGACCGTGAAGGTGCTGCGCCCGCAAACCGGTCCGGCAGAAAACGGCCTGGTCAAAGCTATCGATCTCAAGGGACTGCCGCTCGGCGAGGCGCCGTTCTCGTTCAAGGCGAGCGACCGCGAGGCCGACGCCTCGATCGATCTGCCGGTCGAGATCCGCAACGACGTGGCGCGGCTCGAAATCGCGGGCGAGCGCTCGGCGGGCGCGGTGCAGCTGCTCGACAAACGCTGGCGCCGGCGCACCGTCGGCATCATCTCCGGCTCCGACGCCGACCGCTCGCAGCCGCTGCTGGGCGCGACCTATTACCTCGCGCGCGCGCTCAATCCGTTCGCCGATGTGCGCGTCGCCGAGCCGGTGGCGTCGGCGGAAGCGGTTAAGCGCTTCCTCAACCAGCATTTGCCGATGCTGATCCTGGCCGACGTCGGCAACGTTGCCGAGGCGCGCGAGCCGCTGGTCAAGTGGATCGACAGTGGCGGCGTGCTGGTACGCTTCGCCGGCCCCCATCTCGCGCGCACCGACGACGACCTGGTGCCGGTCAAGCTGCGCCGCGGCGGCCGCATCCTCGGCGGAAGCCTGAGTTGGGACAAGCCGCAAAAGCTCGCCGCCTTCTCGCGCGAGAGCCCGTTCAACGGCATGGCGGTGCCGGACGACATTACCGTCACCCGCCAGGTGCTGGCCGAGCCCGACGCGCTGCTCGCCGACCGCACCTGGGCGACGCTCGCCGACGGCACGCCGCTGGTCACCGCCCAGCGCCGCGGCAAGGGACTGCTCATTCTTTTCCATGTCACCGCCGATACCCGCTGGTCCGACCTGCCGCTGTCGGGCGCCTTCGTCGATATGCTCAAGCGTGTCGTCTCGCTGGCCGGCTCGGCAGGGACCAGCAACACCGCAGACGGCGCCAGCAACGGCGAAAGCCAAGCCGCTCAGTTTGTGCCGCCGACGCGCGTGCTCGACGGCTTCGGCGCTTTCTCGGTGCCGCCGCCGACCGCCCGCCCGGTGCCCGCCAATTTCAGCGGTCGCGCCAATGCCGATCATCCGCCCGGCTTCTATGGCCCGCCGGAAGGCCTGGTCGCGGTCAATACGCTGGCGCCCGATGACCGGCCGGCGGCGCTGGATTTCTCAGGCCTGAATGCCCGGCTCGACATCTACCGGCATGGCGAGCCGCGCGACCTGCGCGGGCCGATCTTCTTGGGCGCACTCGCGCTGCTGATGCTGGATGCTCTGATCGTGATCTACCTGTCGGGCGGGTTTGCGAGCGCGCTGCCGCGCCGGCGCGCGGCGGCAATGCTGCTGGCCACCGGCGGCCTGCTCGCCGCCTTTGCCTTGCTGAACCCGGCGCATGCGCAACCGGCGCAACAGCCGCCGCCGCAGCTTTCCGCCCAAGCCGAAGCCTTCGCCCTCAAAGCGGCGGAGAAAACCCATCTCGCCTACGTCATCACTGGCGATGCCGACGCCGATGCCGTGAGCAAGGCCGGATTGACGGGTCTCACTTTATTCCTGGCGCAGCGCACCGCGCTCGAAGCCGGCGAGCCGATAGGCCTCGACCTGGCGCGTGACGAGCTCGCCTTCTTCCCGCTGATCTACTGGCCGGTATCGCCCAATGCGCCGAAGCCGTCGAAGACGGCGCTCGAGCGCATCGACAGCTACATGAAGCGTGGCGGTACCATCCTGTTCGATACCCGCGACGCCATCGACGACACGCCCGGGGTCACCAGCGAGCGTACGCCCGGCATGCTGGCGCTGCGCTCGATTCTATCCTCGCTCGACATACCCGAGCTCGAGCCCGTGCCACACGACCATGTGCTGACCAAGACCTTTTTCTTGCTGCGCAACTTCCCCGGCCGCTTCACCACCGGTCAGCTTTGGGTCGAGGCGCTGCCGGCGGAAGGCAAGGATGAAGGCGACCGGCCGGCGCGCGCCGGCGATGGCGTGTCCTCGATCCTGATCACCTCGAACGATCTCGCCGGCGCCTGGGCGATGCGCCCGGACGGCCAGCCGATGCTGCCGCTGGTGCCGGGCGAGCCGCGCCAGCGCGAATTCGCCTTCCGCGCCGGCGTCAATATCGTGATGTACGCGATGACCGGCAATTACAAGGCCGACCAGGTGCATATCCCCGCGCTGCTCGAACGCCTGGGGCAGTAGGAGCTCAATTGTGAACCTCGGCGTCTCATTCGCTCCGCTGGTGCCGGCCTACGTGATTTGGGCCGCATTCGGCATATCGTTTCTGATCGCGGTCATCCTGCTGCTCGCGCGTAGCCGCGGCGCGTTGCTGCGCTCGATCGCGCTGGTCTTGATGGTGCTGGCGCTCGCCAATCCGTCGTTGACGCGCGAAGACCGCGACCCGATCCCCTCGGTCGCCGCCGTCATCGTCGACAAGAGCCCGAGCCAGGATTTCGGCGACCGCGCCAAGCAGACGCAAGCCACGCGCGACGCGCTCATTGCGCGGCTCAAGCGCATCCGCGGTCTGGAAGTGCGCGTCGCCGATGCCAGCGAGGCCGACGGCGAGAACGAGGGAACGCGGCTGTTCTCAGCGCTGTCCTCGACGCTCGCCGACGTGCCGCCCGACCGCGTCGCCGGCGCCATCATGATCACCGACGGCCGCGTACACGACGTGCCGGCCAACGCCTCCGCGCTCGGCTTTGCCGCGCCGCTGCACGCGCTGATCACCGGCCACGCCAACGAGGTCGACCGCCGCGTCGTGCTCACGCAGACCCCGCGCTTCGGCATCGTCGGCCAGTCGCAGACCATTGGTTTCCGCATCGAGGATCACGGCGCCAAGATCGGGGCCGCCGAGGTCATCGTGCGACGCGACGGCGACGTGCTGGAGAAGCGCGTCGTAACCGTCCACACCGACATCCAGTTCAAGGTGCCGATCCCGCATGCCGGGCCGAACATCGTGGAGGTCGAGGCCTCGCCGATCGCCGGCGAGCTCACCCAAGTCAACAATCGCGCGGTGGTCTCGATCGACGGCGTGCGCGACAAGTTGCGCGTGCTGCTGGTGTCTGGCGAGCCACACGCGGGCGAGCGCACCTGGCGCAACCTGCTCAAGTCCGACGCCTCGGTCGATCTCGTGCATTTCAC
>CAYLMY010000170.1:1623-7150 GCA_964384635.1 uncultured Undibacter sp. | reverse complement strand
GCGGTGCGGCCGGTCAGTTCGGCCATGTGGTCGAACTTGTAGGTGAACGAGCCGACGCCGGCGGTGGCCGAGCGCACCTCGATGATGAGGTCGCCGATCTCGGCTTCCGCCATCTGCGCGCGCACCATGTCCCAGCCCGGCCAGCCCTCGCGCGCGTCGAAGCCGAGGATCTGCCCGCGCCGGCTCGACAAGATGGCGTTCATCTTGGCGGTGGCTTCGCTCGGGCAGACGATCTCGACCTCGTGGATCGGCTCCAGCAGCACCGGCTGGCACTGCGGCAAGCCTTCCACGATGCCGATGCGGCCGGCGGTGCGGAACGCCATGTCGGAGGAATCGACCGTGTGATAGGAGCCGTCGACCAGCGCCACATGCAAATCGACCACCGGGAAGCCGAGCGGCCCGTGCTTGAGCGCGTCGATGACGCCCTCCTCCACCGACGGAATGTAATTTCGCGGCACCACGCCGCCGGTGATGCGCTCCTCGAATTGGAAGCCGGATGAGCGCGGCAGCGGCTTGATCTCCAGCACCACGTCGCCGAACTGGCCGTGGCCGCCGGACTGCTTCTTGTGGCGGCCGCGGATCGAGATCGGCTTGCGGATGGTCTCACGGTAACCGACGCTCGGCGGCCGCGTGTTGACCGGCACCTGGAAGCGGTCGGCCAACCGCTCGCTGGCAACCCGCAAATGCATCTCCCCCTGGCCCCAGATCACCACTTCGTGGGTTTCGGCGTCGTGCACGATGGTGAGCGAAGGATCCTCCTCGGTAAGCTTTGTGAAAGCGGCGCCAAGCTTGACGTCGTCCTTGCGCTCTTTGGCCTGCACCGCGGTGGCGAGCACCGGCGGATAGGGCTTCACCTCGATCAGTGCGGCATGGGCCTGCTTGCCGGTGGACAGCGTATCGCCGGTCTTGGCGCCGTCGAGCTTGCCGAAAGCTATCGTTTCGCCGGCACTGGCCTGACCGCGCTTCTCGAAGTGCTGGCCCATCAGCTTGAATACGCCGGCGACCCGGCCGGCCTCGCCGTCGGGCGTATTGAAGATGGTGCCGTCGCCGGCCTGGCCGGCGAGCAGGCGGGCGACCGACATCTTGCCGCCGTGCGCGGTGTGGAATGTCTTGAGCACCAGCGCCACCGCCTCATTGCCGGCCTCGACGCCGAGCCGAGCGGCGGTCTCCGCCACGCCCGGCGCTTCATGGCGCAGCGCCTTCAACAACCGCAGCACGCCGTTTGAGCGGGTGGCGACGCCGATCAGCATCGGGCACACCAGGCGCTCGCGCAATTCCTTGGCGAGATCGTCGAACACCTTGTCGCGCGGCGGCTGGATGTCCTCGAGCAATTGCTCCATCAGCTCGTCGTCGTGGTCGGCGAGCGTCTCCAGCATGGTGAAGCGCGCTTCCTTCTCGCGGTCGGCGTCCTCGCCCTTGAGCTCGACGATCTCCGACGGCGCGTGCTCCTTGTAGACATAGGCGCGCTCGAGCGCGAGATCGACGAAGCCGGAGATGAGGTCGCCGTTCCAGATCGGGATCTGGCGCAGCAGCAGCGGCACGCGCGAGGCCGGCTGCAACAGCTTGATGGTTTCGCGTACGCGCTTGTCGGCCTTGTCGATCTTGTTGAGGAACAGGAAGTGCGGGATGTTCTGGTCTTCCAGCTCGCGCAATATCAATTGCAGCTGCGGCACTTTCTTCTCGTCGGCCTCGCAGACCACGACCACGGCGTCGACCGCCGGCAGTACGCTGCGCATGTCATGGATGAATTCGATCGAGCCGGGGCAATCGACGAAGACGTAATTATCGTCCATGAAACTGGTGGTGGCGAAGGTCGCCTCGACGCTCATCTTATGATGGCGCGCTTCCTTGCTGGCGTCGCCGACCGAGGTGCCCGCGTCTGTCGTGCCTTGGCGCTGGACCGCGCCGGTGCGGGCGAGAATGGCTTCTAGCAGTGTGGTCTTGCCGCTCTGGAACGGGCCCACCAGCGCGATGCACCGGGGACCCTTGGGACCCGTGCCGTTTTGTCCCATACATGCCTCCCTTGCCGGCCGGGAGTTGGACCTATCCCGGCCCTTTCACGGCATCGTCTCAGGCAAATGCAGGGCTGGCAAGGGCGCTTTTTGGCGGCATTCCCGCGCTATCGCGGCCCGGCGCGGGCGGCGTCAATTTCCGGCGGTGAAGTTCAAGTCGACCACGGCGTGCGCGTCGACGTTTTTGTCGACGAAGCCCTGCGCCTGGTACCAGGTGAGTTGGCGCGCGATATCGGTCATGTCGATCCGCGCCTTCGGATCCATGAAATAAGCGTTAGCCTCGATCATGGCGGCGCCCGACGACCGCCCGGGATAGACATAGCGCGCGATGATCGCCGCCGCCTCTTGCGAGGCCCGGTCGGAGATGCGCTTGCCGTAGCGGCCATGCCGCAACAACGCCGCGGCGTAGTCGGCGACCCCGCGCCGATAAGCGCGCACGAATTTCTCCACCGTCGCGCGCCGGGTCTGGATCGTCTTCGGCGCGGTGAACAGTGCGCCGGTCTGCTGCTGGTCGATTTCCGAATACCAGCCGATCAGCTTGGCCTGGCTGGCGATCAGCAGATCGCGCGCATATTGCGCCGGCAGGATCGCCGCATCGACCGTGCCGGCGACGACCGCCTTGGCCATGTCGTCGAACGGCGCGAGCGACTTCACGGTCACGCCGGCGAGATCGAAGCCCCTGGCGCGCGCGATTTGGCCAAGCTGATAATACAGCGTGGTGCCGAGATAATCGATGGCCACCACCTTGCTGGCGAGGTCTTCGAACTTGCGCAGACCTTTTTCGTAGGCCGCGTTGGAGGCGATGACCTCGTTGCCCTCATAGTCCCGCATCTCGCGCAGCTGGGCGGCGATCACCATGATGGCGCCGCGGCCGGCGAGGTTGAAGGCGGCGGGCGAAAAGGCGGCGAGCCCGAACTCGCGTTGGCCGGAGGCGACCGCTTCCACCACCGCTTGCGCATTGGGATAGGCCACCATCGCGAGGTCGATCCCTTCGGCCTTGAAGTAGCCGCGCACCGCCGCCAGGAACAGCGCGCCATTGGCGGCCTCGCGCGTGGTCGCGACCGTGACCCGTTCCTGCGCGACGACGGGTGAAACGGTGCTGGCGATGAGAACGAGGAGCGCGACGGCGCGGAGAATCATCGGCGCAGTCTAGCGAAACTGCGCGTCATTTTCCCGCGTGCGAAAGCAACCTTCAGTGCATCGGGCGAAGTCGTAGCACCGCGACGCCGGCCGCCAGATTGAGGCCGGTCTGGCCGGTGATCGAAACCGGCTGCAACGCGATCGAGCGGTGCGAACCGCCAACCAGCACGTTGGCGCCGAGACCCACCGCAAAGGTCGCTTCCGCCGTGGCACCGGCATAGTCGCCGGCCAACGCGCCCGGCGCTGGACTGCCGGCTGCGAACACCGCCCACACCATCTGACCGCGGGTTGTGGCGCCGAGGTCAATGCCGAGTTTGCCGATCGAGCCGCTATAGGCTTCGGGCAGCCAGCCCGGCGCCACCGGATCGAACCGGCAGCTCATCGTCTTATGCGAGCCGATGATCAAGCCGATGCCGCCCGATACGTCGCAGTTCAGCGTACCGGCCTTGACGGCCGACTGGGCCTGCGCGCTGCTGATCGCGAGTGCCAGCGCCAATGCACAGGCTCCCAACCGCAATGTCATGTGCTTCATATGCGATACTCCTGAGTTGCAAATTGTGAGCGCAATCGGCCAGCAAGGCAAAATGATGGCGTTTTACTGGGTGGCTGCGTCCCGGAATGCGACTACTTCAAATTGCCGCAGAACCGCTGGATGCGCCGGCAGGCCTCTTCCAGGTCCTCGGTCTTGGTCGCATACGAAATGCGGAAATTGGGCCCCAGCCCGAAGGCCGTGCCCTGCACCACCGCCACGCCTTCGGCTTCCAGCAATTCGGTGACGAAGTCCTGGTCGCTCGTCAGCTTCTTGCCGGTCGGCGCGGTCTTGCCGATGGTGCCGGCGCACGACGGGTAGACGTAGAAGGCGCCCTCCGGCGTCGGGCACTTGATGCCGTTCGACTGGTTGAGCATCGACACCACCAGGTCGCGCCGCTCCTTGAAGATCTTGTTGTGCTTGGCGATGAAGTCCTGCGGCCCGGTGAGCGCCTCGACCGAGGCCCATTGCGACACCGCCGCCGGATTGGAGGTCGACTGCGACTGCACGGTCGCCATGGCCTTGATCAGCGGCTCCGGCCCGCCGGCGTAGCCGATGCGCCAGCCGGTCATGCAATAGGCCTTCGACATGCCGTTGATGGTGAGCGTGCGCGGATAAAGCGCGGGCTCGATCTGCGCCGCGGTGGTGAACTCGAAGTCGTCATAGACCAAGTGCTCGTACATGTCGTCGGTCATGACATGCAATTCCGGGTGCTTCTTCAGCACGTCGGTGAGCGCCTTCAGCTCGGCGCGCGTATAGGCCGCGCCCGACGGATTGGACGGCGAGTTGAGCAGCACCCATTTGGTCTTCGGCGAGATGGCGGCCTCGAGCTGCGCCGCCGTTATTTTGTAGCCGTTCTCCATGCTGGTGACGACCTCTACCGGCTCGCCTCCGGCAAGCAGCACCATCTCGGGATAGCTCACCCAATAGGGTGCCGCCATGATCACCTCGTCGCCCGGGTTCAACGTCGCCACGAAGGCGTTGTAGAGCACCTGCTTGCCGCCGGTGCCGACGGTGACCTGCTTGGGCGTATAGTCGAGTCCGTTCTCGCGCTTGAATTTCTTGCAGATGGCGTCCTTCAGCTCGGCGATGCCGTCCACATTGGTATATTTCGACGCCTTGCCTTCGCGGATCGCCTTGATCGCCGCTTCCTTGATGTTGTCGGGGGTGTCGAAGTCGGGCTCGCCGGCACCCAGGCCGATGACGTTGCGACCGGCCGCCTTGAGCGCGCGCGCCTTGTCGGTGACGGCGATGGTCGCCGACGGCTTGATGCGGTTGAGCTGGTCCGCGAGGAAGGCCATCGAGAGGCTCCGAATCCGGTCAAAAGGCTATCAACAATGTCGTAATCGGCCAATCTGGCAACAGCAAGTCGCAAAGAATGATGGATTGATCAAGGCTGTTGATGGCCTAACCGACCCTTAAGCCTGCGCTGCTAAACCCCCGTCATGGCCGGATTGAGCGAGGCGCTGCGCACCGGAAGCTGGCTGACCCGCGAGCGGGTGCGGCTGGTGGCGCTCGCCTTGCTGATCGCGTCTTTCGTCGGCGCCGCCTTCCTGGTCGCCACCTCGGACGGCCTCAACGACCGCCTCGGCCGCCCGCTCGGCACCGACTTCTCCAACGTCTATGCCGCCGGCACTTACGTGCTGGAGGGCGAGGCCGCCGCGCCGTTCGAGCCGCATAGCCAGTTCGTGCGCGAGCAGGCGATCTTCGGCCAGGACACCCAATTCTACGGCTGGCATTACCCGCCCTTCTTTTTAGGCCTCGCCGGCCTGCTGGCGCTGCTGCCCTACGCGCTGGCGCTGGCTCTGTGGCAGGGCACGACACTTATTCTCTATCTGCTCTCCAT
>CAYLMY010000170.1:0-1523 GCA_964384635.1 uncultured Undibacter sp. | reverse complement strand
TCGCCCTCGCCTACCCGGCCGTGTTCATCAATCTCGGCCACGGCCATAACGGCTTCCTCACCGTCGCGCTCATCGCCGGCGCCCTCACGCAGCTCGACCGCCGCCCGCTCATCGCCGGCATCCTCATCGGCCTCCTCGCCTACAAGCCGCAATTCGGCCTGCTGATCCCGCTGGTGCTCGCTGTCAGCGGCCGCTGGCGCGTCTTCTTCGCGGCAGCAGCGACGGTCGCCGCGCTCGCGCTCGCCGTCACGCTTTGCTTCGGCATGGACGTGTGGACCGCCTTCTTTGCCTCCACCAAATTCACCCGCAGCGTGGTGCTCGAGCAGGGCGGCACCGGCTGGTACAAAATCCAGAGCGTGTTCTCGTGGGTAAGAATGTGGGGCGGCGGGATTCCGCTCGCTTATGCGGTGCAAGGCGCGGTGACGCTCGCCGTTGCCGCCGCGCTTGGCTGGCTTTGGCGCACACGCGCTACCTTCCCGCTGAAATCCGCCGCGCTGCTGCTCGGCACCGTGCTGGCGACGCCTTACATGCTCGACTACGACCTGATGCTGCTGGCGCCGGCCATCGCCTTCCTCGCCGCCGACGGGACGCGGCGCGGCTTCGCGCCTTGGGAAAAGACGCTGCTGGCCGCGCTCTGGCTGGTGCCGCTGTTGGCGCGCTCGGTCGCGCAGGCCACGTTCATTCCCTTGGCCGTGCCGCTCATGCTGCTGGCGTTCGGATTTTTGCTGCGTCGCGCCATGGCCGACGTCGGCGCGGCCCGAGCCGGTGGCGTTTTACAATCCGCCCCCTAATATTCCTCCCAAGAGCCGGGCAACGGCCGCCACCTTTGAGGGAGCGCGCTGTCCATGAAGCTTTCCGCCGATCAGCTCAAGGCTTTCGACGAGCAGGGCTACTGCTTTTTCCCCGGCTGCTTTTCCGAGGAAGAGATCGCGCTCTTGCGCGTGGAAGCCGACGCCATCCTCAAGCTCGATCGCCAGGAAGTCTGGCGCGAGAAGACCGGCGCGCCGCGCACCGCTTTTGCCGCCCACACCTTCAGCGAAGTGTTCGGCCTGTTGGCGCGCCATCCCCGTTTGGTCGAACCGTTGCGGCAATTGTTCGGCGAGGCGGTCTACGTCCACCAGTTCAAGCTCAACGCCAAGGCCGCCTTCGAGGGCGAGGTCTGGCAATGGCACCAGGATTACGGCACCTGGGCGCGCGACGACGGCATGCCGGAAGCGCGCGCCATGAACATTGCGGTGTTCCTCGACGAGGTGATGCCGATCAACGGGCCGCTCTTCCTCATTCCGAAAAGCCACAGGGCCGGCGTGCTGGAAGCCGGCCACGACACGCTCACCACCTCCTATCCGCTATGGACGCTCGACAAGGACACGGTGACGCGGCTGGTGCGCGACGCCGAAGCCGAGAACGGCGGCACCGGCATCGTGGCGCCCACCGGCAAGCCCGGCTCGGTGCTGATGTTCCACGGCAATCTGGTGCACGCCTCGCCGCCCAACATCACGCCCTACCCGCGCAAGATCGTCTAT
>CAYLMY010000169.1:5643-7214 GCA_964384635.1 uncultured Undibacter sp. | reverse complement strand
ATGGAGGATTTCCAGCTCGACCTCATCATCGGCGAGGGGCCGGCGGCGCGCTCGGTGAAGATCGACCTGTCGCCGTTCACATTGATCGGCGCCACCACCCGCGCGGGGCTCTTGACCAATCCGCTGCGCGACCGTTTCGGCATTCCGGTGCGGCTGAATTTTTATTCCGAAGGCGAGCTGGAACAGATCGTCAATCGCGGCGCCCGCGTGCTCGGCCTTGCCATGAGCGCCGACGGCGCCAACGAGATCGCGCGTCGCGCGCGCGGTACCCCGCGCATCGCCGGAAGGCTGTTGCGGCGGGTGCGCGACTTCGCCCATGTGGACGGCGCCAAGTCGGTCGACCGCAGAATTGCCGATCGCGCGCTGAGTGAACTGGAAGTGGACGCCGCCGGGCTCGACGCCATGGACCGCCGTTACTTATCAACTATCGCCGGCAATTACGGCGGCGGGCCGGTGGGCGTCGACACGCTGGCCGCCGCATTGAGCGAGCCGCGCGATGCCATCGAGGACATCATCGAGCCGTTCCTGATCCAGCAGGGCTTCATCCAGCGCACCCCGCGCGGACGGCTGTTGACCGCGGCGGCGTTCAAGCATCTCGGCCTGCCGGAGCCGGCGCGAGATGCGAGCCAGTTCGGGTTGTTCGGGCAGGACGAAAATGATGCATGATCGAATCGCAAATGAAAGTGAGCGGTAGCTGAGATGTCCATCTCGGCGGATCAGGCTAAAGAAGAGTTCGGTCGATCACTGCAGCGAGGGCTCTTCTATCTCGCGCTGCTCTTTTTCATTGTTGGTACAATATCTATTGCTGTCGGTTCGTTCATGCCGGCCTATACCGATCCGGTCGCGGCTGAGCGTATTTTTTCGGGTTCGGAGTGTGAACTTGGCGTGCCGAACAAGAACGATCGTTCACGTTGCGACAGTCAGGTTTGGCATCGCTCCATGGATGCCCTTCGGACCTACAAATGGCCTCTTGTCGACATGGGCGGGGGATTGTTGGCGTCTGCACTAAGTATTTTTGTTTTTGCCAAATGGAATGGTCGCAAATCTTGGCAAGAGATGGTTACTCCTAAACGGAGTCTGTCAATTGTCGCTCTCGTCACTCTCGTTTGGCTGATGCAGATTCCCGCCTATGCCATGTTTTTCGCGACTGAAGTCACTGCGCGCGACTGCTGCCCCTGGTGGGCCGATTCCGTGGCAATCCCTCTGTTTCAGACTGACGCCGTCGTGCTGATGCTCTTCTTGCCATTTGTGGCCGTGTGGTTGATTTTTGTCGGCGGTTCTCAATTGCCGACTCTGGTATTTCGGAATGTTCCTGGCCGGCCGATTATCAATATTCTTTGGACGGGTGCCGCCGTGTTGCTGTGTGTGCCGATCGTTCTCTATCTCATAAACGCAATCCTCGATGGACCGGTATTGATGGTGCCGTTTTTGTGGTTGGCACTTTGGCTTGCATTATGTGCGCGTGCGGCTGCTTTGTCTCGGCATCTGCCGAGACCTGAAATTTTGCAAGCGTGAGGTCGGACGAACTGATGAATGGCCCCTCTCACGACTACAGTCTGGCCCTCGACGGC
>CAYLMY010000169.1:3484-5543 GCA_964384635.1 uncultured Undibacter sp. | reverse complement strand
GGCGCCTCGGTCACCCTCAATCAGAAGGTGATGCGCGGCGAGGACCTCATCGTCGAGGCCCATGTGCAGGTCGCCTTTGTCTCCGGCGGGCGGGCGCGGCCGATCCCCAAGCCGCTGCGTATTGCCATGCAGGCCGACCAGGAAACGGGCGGCGCCGCCTGACGGCGAGTGTTATATTCGCCGTGTCATGGACCAAAGCTTCGCCTTGTTTGAGACTGCTATCGGCATCTGCGGCATCATTTGGAGTGCGCGCGGGGTCTGCGGCGTGCAGCTTCCGGAGAAAGATGCAGCCGCAACGCGTGCCAGCGTGCATCGGCGGCATCCGGCGGCGACCGAGGCGGCGCCGACGCCCGAAGTGCGGTATGTGATCGATGGCGTGATCGCGCTGCTCGCTGGCGAAAAGCGCGATCTGACGGACATCGCGATCGACGACGAAGGACAAACGGAATTCAATCGTCACGTCTATGCAGTTGCGCGCAAGATTCCGCCTGGCGCCGTCATGACCTATGGCGAGATCGCCGAGCGCCTCGGCGACAAGATGCTGGCGCGCGCGGTCGGTCAGGCCATGGGCGAAAATCCGACGCCGATCATCATGCCGTGCCATCGCGTGCTGGCGGCAGGCGGCAAGCCCGGCGGCTTTTCCGCTTCGGGCGGCGTCGTCACCAAGCTGCGCCTGTTGTCGATCGAAGGCGCCCAGCCCGGCGGCCCGACGCTGTTCGAGCGCCTGCCGCTCGCCGTTGAGCCACGCCGGCGGGGCTAGCCACCCGGTCCATCGACGCGGCCCCTGGACTCATGTAAAGCCCCTTCACATGAGGTCCATCGCATGACCTGGGGCAGGCGTGGCCATGGGGCCCGCGGCTATCACCACGGCAATCTGAAAGAGGCCTTGGTGCGCGCGGCGCTCGAGCTAATCGCGGAAAAGGGGCCGGCCGGCTTTACCTTCGCCGACGCCGCGCGCTGGGCGGGGGTGAGCCCGGCGGCGCCCTACCGGCATTACCGCGACCGCGACGCTTTGCTGGCCGACGTGGCGCGGCGCGGCTTCGAATTGTTCGCCGGCGCGCTCGCCAAAGCCTGGGGCGACGGCGGGCCGGACGTGCTGGCCGGTTTCGACCGGCTGGGCAAGGCCTATCTTCATTTCGCCGAGCGCGAGCCCGCCTATTACTCGGCCATGTTCGAGGCCGGCGTGCCGCTCGACGCCGATCCGCTGTTGCGCGAGGCGGGCGAGCGCGCCTTCGCCGTGCTGCGCGCCGCCGCCGAGAAGCTGGTGGCGCTGATGCCGGCGCAGGGACGGCCGCCGGCGCTGATGGTGGCGCTGCATATCTGGTCGCTGACCCACGGAATCGCCTCGCTGTTCGGCCGCGGCGACGCCGCCCGGCGTGCCTTGCCGATGCCGCCGGAGGAACTGCTGGAGGCGGCCTTCCTGATCTATCTGCGCGGCCTCGGCCTGCCGGCGCGCTGATCTCGGCGCCGCCGAAACGGAGTGGCACGGCCCTCGACACGGCTTTGCGATTTCCTATGTGAAGGGTGTTGACATCCGCCCGCCGCGACCGTATCAATGTAAATGTTATTAACATTCATGCGAGGCCGACAATGCCTATCACCGCGAAGCTCGACGAATTCGGCAAACCCGCCTGGATCGCGCTGATCGTCCTTGGGTTCATGGCTTGGTGGCCGTTGGGCCTGACCGTCCTCGCCTTCACGATATGGAGCGGAAGAATGGGATGCGGATATCACGGCGGCCATGACCGCTGGCAGCACAAGATGGAGCGCATGCAGCGCAAGATGGATTGGATGCGCGGCCGCATGGGCGGCGGGGCTCCGTGGTCGGCGCCGCCGACCAGCGGCAACCGCGCCTTCGACGAATACCGCACGGAAACGCTGCGCCGGCTGGAGGAAGAGCAGCGCGAGTTCCGCGACTTCCTCGAGCGGCTGCGTTTCGCCAAGGACAAGACCGAATTCGATCAATTCATGGCCGAGCGCCGCGCCCAGCCGGCGCCGGATGCTCCCCCGCCGCAGAACTGATCGGTTGTTCTGCCCCCACGCCACGGCCGTCCGCTTT
>CAYLMY010000169.1:0-3384 GCA_964384635.1 uncultured Undibacter sp. | reverse complement strand
CGCGGTAACCAGTCCTTAACCATAATCAGCGCTGTTAAGGCCGCCTATGACCCGTTCTGCGCCCTAGTTTGGCCAAGTTTCGCGGGGATTTCCTATGCCTGCCGGTGGCGGGACATAAGCGTTTTCGCGAGACATTCGATTATCGGCTGAGCGCGTGAGCGGCAAACGCCCGGCGCGCTCTTGCCTTTCGAAAATTGCGCCGCGCCGGTTTGACGCAACGGACCGGAAAGCGGAAAGGACGTGCCCATGAATCCTGGCGATGTGGCACAGTCGGTGCTCCCGCTGACCTCCTCCGACCTCTCGTTGCTCACGCTGTTCTGGCACGCCCATTGGATCGTCAAGTCGGTCATGGTCGGGCTTTTGGTCTGTTCGGTTTGGGTGTGGGCGATCGCCATCGACAAGACCGTGCTCTATAACCGCACCCGCCGCGGCATGGACGCCTTCGAGCAGGCGTTCTGGTCCGGCCAGTCGCTGGAGGAGCTCTACCGCTCGCTTGCCTCCAAGCCGACCCATTCCATGGCGGCGCTGTTCGTGGCGGCGATGCGGGAATGGAAACGCAGCTTCGAGGGGAGCCCACGCTCCTTCGCCGGCCTTCAGATGCGCATCGAAAAGGTGATGGAGGTGACCATCGCCCGCGAGGTCGAGCGGCTCGAACGCCGGCTCTTGGTGCTCGCCACCGTCGGCTCGGCCGGTCCCTTCATCGGCCTGTTCGGCACGGTCTGGGGCATCATGACCAGCTTCCAGTCGATCGCGGCCTCCAAGAACACCTCGCTGGCGGTGGTGGCGCCGGGTATCGCGGAGGCGCTGTTTGCCACGGCGATCGGCCTGGTCGCCGCCATACCGGCGACGATTTTCTACAATAAATTCGCGTCCGAGGTGAACAAACAGGCCCAGCGGCTGGAAGGGTTCGCTGACGAATTCGCCGCCATTCTGTCGCGGCAGATCGACGAGCGTGGGTAGCGCATGATCCCGAAAAGCATGTCCTCGGCTTGAACGGGGATGGGCACCAGTTTTCGGATAAGATCATGCGCAAGCGAAAGGGCGTTTCATGGCAGCCAATGCCGGTACCCCGGTAATCGGTAAACGGCGGTACCACCGCCGCAAGGTAATGAGCGAGATCAACGTCACGCCGATGGTCGACGTGATGCTGGTGTTGTTGATCATCTTCATGGTGTCGGCGCCGCTGCTCACGGTCGGCGTGCCGATCGACCTGCCGCAGACGCAGGCCAAGAGCCTCGACCAGGACAAGGAGCCGCTCACCATCTCGGTCAACGAGAAGGGCGAGATTTACCTGCAAAATGCCGAAATCGACGTGGACAATCTGATCCCCAAGCTGCAGGCCATCGCCGATGCGCGCGGGGGCACCGATGCGCGCATCTATGTGCGGGGGGACAAGAAGGTCGACTACGGCACCATGATGAGAGTGATGGGGCGGCTGTCGGCCGCCGGCTTTCATCGGGTAGCATTGGTCACCGAATTCGAGCAGGGCTCGCAAGCGCAGTAATGCAGATGAAGACAGCGTCAGTGATTTCGACCGGGCTGCACGTGGCCGTGCTGCTGTGGGCGACGCTGTCCTTCACCGGCGAGAGCTTCAAGGTCGCGCCGACGGAATCGCTGCCAGTCGATCTGGTGAGCGACAAGGAATTCTCCGAGATCACCAAGGGCGTCAAAGAGGCGCCCAAGCCGGTCGAGAAGCCCAAGCCCCTGGTCGAGAAGATCGCGGAGCCGACGCCCAAGCCGGTCGAAGACGCCAAGCCCAAGATCAGTGAGAAAAAGGAACTCGAGGCGGCGGCGGAAAAGCCGCCGGCGCCGAAGCCGCAGCCCGATCCGATCGCAGAAAAGATCAAGAAGGTCGACAAGCAGCAGCAAGCCAAGGCCGAGCCGAAGCCGCTGCCGCCGCGCAAGCCGCCGATGCCCAAGCCGCCCAAGTTCGACGCCGACAAGATCGCCGCTCTGCTCGACAAGCGCGATCCGCAGCGCACCGCCGCGACCGGGGCCACGCTCTCGGCCCCCACGCTCGGCACCGCCATGGGCAACGCCGCCCACCTCTCGCAATCGGAGCTCGACGCGCTGCGCGCGCGGCTGATGGCGCTGTGGAATCCGCCGGTCGGCATCCAGAACCCGGAAGACTTCGTGATCCGCATCCGCATCCAGCTCGGCCGCGACGGTCGGCTGACTTCGCCGCCGTTGGTCATTACTCGTGGCAGCGGACAGCTCTACAACACCGCGCGCGACAGCGCGGTGCGGGCCGTGTTCCGCGGCCAGCCCTTCGATATGCTCAAGCCGGAGCATTATGATACCTGGAAGGACATCGAGGTAACCTTCGATCCCAGGGACATGTTTCGCGGCTGAACCGACTGGATTTACTTAAACCCCAATGAACCGACCGACCCTTGACCCCCAGCCGTCGCGCGCGCGCCGCGGTTTCATCATCGACCGCCGCCGCCTGTTGGCGGGTGCCAGCGCGTTCGCCGCATTCGGAGTGACGCCTGCGGGCGCCGTGCTGCGTCTCGACATCACGCAAGGCAACATTCAACCGATGCCGATCGCGCTGCCCGAATTTCTGGCGGGCACGCCGGCTGAGACGGAAACCGCACACGGCGTCACCCAGGTCATCACCAACAATCTGCAGCGCTGCGGCCTGTTCGCGCCGATCAATCCACAAGCCTACATCGAGCACATCAGCAACACCGACCGGGTGCCGCACTTCGCCGACTGGCGCACCATCAACGCGCAGGCGCTGGTCACCGGTCGCGTCACCCGGCAAAAAGACGGCCGCCTGAAGGCCGAATTCCGCCTCTGGGACGTGTTCGCGGGCCAGCAGCTCGACGGCAAGCAGTATTTCACCACCCCCGACAACTGGCGGCGCATCGCGCACATCATCTCCGACGCGATCTACCAGACGCTCACCGGCGAGAAGGGCTATTTCGACAGCCGCATCGTTTTCATCGACGAGACCGGCCCCAAGGACCGGCGCGTAAAACGCCTTGCGATCATGGATCAGGACGGCTTTGGCGTGCGCTATCTCACGCGCGGCGACGATTTGGTGCTGACCCCGCGCTTCAATCCGTCCACGCAAGAGATCACTTACATGGCCTACGGCCAGGGGCAGCCGCGCGTCTATCTGCTCAACATCGAGACCGGACAACGCGAGGTGGTCGGCAATTTTCCCGGCATGACGTTTGCTCCAAGATTTTCGCCGGACGGCCAGCGCGTGATCATGAGCCTGCAACAGGGCCCCAACGCCAATCTGTTCGTGATGGACCTGCGCTCCAAGCAGACCACGCGGCTCACCGACACGCCGGCGATCGACACCGCGCCGTGCTATTCGCCGAACGGGCGCGTGATCATGTTCTTCCGCGATCCCGGCGCCGGCCCGAACCT
>CAYLMY010000168.1:0-7300 GCA_964384635.1 uncultured Undibacter sp. | reverse complement strand
GCACGATCCGCATCCCAAGCCCGCCTACCTGTTCGCGCTGGTCGGCGGCGATCTCGCCTGCGTGGAAGACAAGTTCCGCACCATGTCCGGCCGCGACGTCACGCTGCGCATCTATGTCGAGCACGGCAAAGAGACGCGCTGCGGCTACGCCATGGATTCGCTCAAGCGCGCCATGCGCTGGGACGAGGAGAAATTCGGCCGCGAATACGATCTCGATATTTTCATGATCGTCGCCGTCTCCGATTTCAACATGGGCGCCATGGAGAACAAGGGGCTCAACGTCTTCAACGACAAATACGTGCTGGCGACGCCTGAGACCGCGACCGACGGCGATTTCGCCAGCATCGAGGCGGTGATCGCGCACGAATATTTCCACAACTGGACGGGAAATCGCATCACCTGCCGCGACTGGTTTCAACTTTGCCTGAAGGAAGGCCTCACGGTTTTCCGCGATCAGGAATTTTCTTCCGACATGCGCTCGCGTCCGGTCAAACGCATCACCGACGTGCGCGGGCTTCGCGTCGCGCAATTCGTCGAGGACGCCGGTCCCCTGGCGCATCCGGTCCGGCCTGAAACTTATAAGGAAATCAATAACTTCTACACAGCCACCGTGTACGAGAAGGGCGCGGAAGTAGTGCGCATGGTGCACACGTTGATCGGGCCTGAGCAATTTCGCGCCGGCATGGATCTCTATTTCGAACGCCATGACGGCGAGGCCGCCACCGTCGACCAGTTTATCCAATGCTTTGCCGATGCGAGCGGCCGCGACATGACGCAATTCATGCGCTGGTATAGCCAAGCCGGCACGCCGCAGGTGACGGTTGCCGGCCGCTTCGATGCCACCGCCAAGACCTACACACTGGAATGCAAGCAGAGCGTGCCGCCGACGCCCGGCCAGCCCACGAAAGAGCCGATGGTGATTCCGCTGGCGCTCGGTCTGGTCGGCAAGGACGGCCGCGACCTGCCATTGACGTCGGCGAGCAGCGGCCAAATCGAGCGCGGCGTGCTGGTGCTGAGCGAACCGGCGGCGACCGTCACATTCACCGGTGTGGCCGAACGCCCCGTGCTCTCGATCAACCGCAGCTTTTCCGCGCCGATCAAGCTCGACACCGATCTAAGCGGCGGCGAGCTCGCCTTCCTCGCTGCCCATGACAGCGATCCCTTCAACCGCTGGCAGGCGATTCAAACAATCTCCATGCGGCTGCTGATCGACAACGTGGCACGCTTGCGCGCCGGCCAGTCGCCGCGAATGGATGAGAAGCTGTTCACCGCTTTGGCCGCCCTGCTCGAAGACACCGCGCTGGAGCCCGCTTTCGTCGCGCTCGCGCTGACGCCGCCAGGCGAAGGCGACATGGCGCGCGAGATCGGCCGCGACATCGATCCCGATGCCATCTTCCGCGCCCGCAAGGCCTTGCGCGCCGAGATCGGCGACCGCTTGAGCGCCGCGCTGTCGACCACCTACGAGCGCATGACGGTGCACGGCGGCTACACGCCCGATGCAAGAAGCGCCGGCCGGCGTAGCTTGCGCAACCTCAGTCTCGACCTCATGGCGGCGACGGCCGCGCCGCCAGCGATCGCACGCGCCGCGCAGCAATACGAAGGTGCCGACAACATGACCGACCGCATGGCGGCGCTCGCCACCCTGTCGCTGCACGGTGGACCGGAGCGCACAAATGCGCTGGCCGATTTCTACCGGCGCTATTCCGCCAATGCGCTCGTCGTCGACAAGTGGTTCTCATTGCAAGCCATGATCCCGCAAGGCGACACGCTAGACAAAGTGCGCGCGCTCGCCGGCCACCCGGCCTTCTCGATCGCCAATCCTAACCGCGTGCGCGCTCTGATCGGTGTCTTCGCGCAAGGCAACCTGGCCCAGTTCAACCGCGCCGACGGCGCCGGCTACGAATTCGTCGCCGACCATGTGCTGGCGCTCGATCCAAAAAATCCGCAACTGGCGGCGCGGCTCGCCACCGCCTTCCGCAGCTGGCGCACGCTGGAAGCCGGCCGCCGCGGCAAAGCGGAAGCAGCGCTCCAGCGCATCAAGACGGCGGCGGGTCTGTCCCGCGACCTCGCCGATATCGTCGAGCGCGCCCTCGCCGCGCCCTGAAAAGTCGCGCCAATCCTTAGCCTGCGGCCCCGTGCGCGACCCGCCACCGCCGCTTACCGCTTGGCCGGCCGGTAGAATTTGTCGGTAAGGAATTTTAAATATTTAAGGCAGGGACTCTCGACAAATCACCGGCCATCGATTCCAATCGCCACTGATTCGGAAAGCGATGCGGCACATCCTTACCGAGCGTTGGGTGACAGGGGAAATCCGAACGGAGGCCGTCGATGGCGCGCGCCGGTGCGGCGAGTGCGTCTGCACATCCCGATTCCATCAAGGGCCTCGCGCAATCGATTGCCAAGCCGGCGTATCGAAGGCTGCTGACCGCCGAGCCATTGCTGCGCCGCGCGGTGCCGGTGCTGATCATCGCCTTTCTCGCCACCATCTGCGTCGGCGCCGTGGTGCAGGCGCTCGATCACCGCCGCCAGACCCTCGGCGACATGGTTATCTCGCTCGACGCGGTCGCCGATCTCGCCGCCGAGCGCCTGCAACAGCCGCTTAAAAATCCGAAAGATTCGGTCGAGCGGCCGCAGGAAGTACTGGCGCAAGCGCTGCCGCCCTGGGCCACCGGCGCCGGACGGCGCTTCCTCCTGACCAATGCCGAGGGCGTGGTGGCGGCCGCCACGCCCGGATCCGACACTACCATCGGCCGCCGCCTGATCGACCTGCTCGGTCCGACGCAGCCGCTCACCACCTTCGGCGCCGGCGCCGGCGTCATGGACATCACCCTGCCCGACCAAACGCGCGCGCTCGCCACCGTACGCATGCTGAAACCCCCGTTTGGCCAGATAGCGGTCGTGCAATCGCGCGACGCGGCCCTCTCGTCCTGGCGCGCGCTCACTACGCTCACCATCACTTTGTCGGCCACCACCAGCTTCGTGGTGCTCATCCTCGGCTTCGCCTTCCACTGGCAGGCGACGCGCGCGCGCGAAGCCGACCTGATCTACGAGACGGTGCGCACCCGCATCGATACCGCGCTCAACCGGGGCCGCTGTGGCTTATGGGATTGGGACCTGGCGCGCGGCCGCATCTTCTGGTCGCAGTCGATGTTCGACATCCTCGGCCTCAAGGCCAAGGACGACCTGCTGCCCTTCGGCGACGTCAGCGCGCTGGTGCACCCGGAAGACTTGCAGCTTTACGAGCTTGCCAGCGAGCTCGCCGACGCCAAGATGACCGTCATCGATCACGCCTTCCGCATGCGCCACGCCGACGGCCACTGGGTGTGGCTGCGCGCGCGCTGCGAGCTGGTGAGCCAGCCGCGCGAGCCGGGTCTACATCTGATCGGCATCGCGGTCGATATTACCGAGCAAAAAAACCTGGTGGAAAAGACCGTTGCCGCCGACCTGCGCCTGCGCGACGCCATCGAGACCATTCCGGAAGCCTTCGTGCTGTGGGATGCTGACAATCGTCTCGTGCTCTGCAATTCTAATTTCCAGGAGCTGCACGACCTGCCCGACGAGGTCATCACCGTCGGCGCATCCTACGAGTCGGTGGTCGCGGCTGGCCAAAAGCCGGTGGTGCGCAACAAGGTCGTCACCGGCGGCCCCGCCATTCCCGGCGCCCGTACCTTCGAGGCGCAGCTTGAGGATGGCCGCTGGCTGCACATCAGCGAGCGCCGCACCAAGGACGGCGGCTACGTGTCGGTTGGCACCGACATCACCGCGCTCAAGACCCACGAGGAGAGACTGATCGACAGCGAGAAGCGGCTGATGGCAACCGTTGCCGACTTGCGAATTTCGCAGCAGCGCTCGGCCGAACTGACCGAGAAATACGCCGAGGAAAAGACCCGCGCCGAGGAAGCCAATCAGGCCAAATCGAAATTCCTCGCCAATATGAGCCACGAGCTGCGCACGCCGCTCAACGCCATCATCGGCTTTTCCGAGATCATGGAATCCAACATGTTCGGCCCGCTCGGCGCCGAGAAATACCACGAGTATTGCGGCGACATCCACGCCAGCGGGCAATACCTGCTCGACGTCATCAATGATATCCTCGACATGTCGAAGATCGAGGCCGGCCGCATCCGCCTCGACTTCGAGGACCTCGCGCTCGACCCCCTGCTGGGCGAGGCCATGCGCGTGGTCTCGGCGCGCGCGCAAGACAAGCAGCTCGAGCTGGTCGCCCGCATAGCGCCCGATTTACGGCTGCGCGCCGACCGCCGCGCGCTCAAGCAGATCGCGCTCAACCTGTTGTCCAACGCGGTCAAGTTCACCCCTGTTGGCGGCCGCGTCACCGTGCGCGGGCGCGCGACCGACCATTGCATCGTGCTCGGCATTGCCGATACCGGCATCGGCATCGGCAAGGACGCGCTGGCCAGGCTCGGCCGCCCGTTCGAGCAGGTCGAAAGCCAGCTCACCAAGAGCCATCAGGGCTCCGGGCTCGGCCTCGCCATCGCCAAGTCGCTGGTCGATCTGCATGGCGGGCGCATGCACATCCGCTCCACGCTCGGCAATGGCACGCTGGTGGTGGTGCGCTTGCCGTTCGAGCCGCACTGCCCGTTGCCGAAGGAACAGGCGGCCTGACGTCGTCTTAGTTCAGGGCGCCTTCCCCAAAATCCGCACGAAGCTCGCGCGCACTTTCGTCTGCGTCTCGATCAGCGTGGCATCGAGCGCTGCGAAATCCGGCACGTCGGCGGCGCGCGCCAGCAGGCGCAGCAGCCCAGCGCCTGCAGTCTTGGCATCAAACGGCCCCGGCAGGCACAGCCGCAGCAGCTGCGTCAGGTCGTGATAGAGCTGCACCGCCGGGCGCAACACCTCGGCGTCCTCCACCGGCAACAGGCGCAATTGCCATGCCTTGTCGAGCACGCGCGCGGTCGAGGTATCGAGGATTTCCGGCCGCTCATGGGCGTGCACGAGCTCCAGATATTGCGCGATGAATTCGATGTCGATCAGCCCACCGGCGGCGTATTTGAGGTCCCAGCGCTCGCCGTCACCCTTCTCCTTGGCGATGGCGGCGCGCATCTCCACCACGTCGCCGGCGATCAGACCAGCATCGCGCGGGCGCCGCAGGATATCGTGGATGACTTTCTCGACGCGCGCGCGGAACGCCGGCGAGGCCGACACCACGCGCGCGCGGGTGAGCGCCAGGTGTTCCCAGGTCCAGGCCTCGGTCTCCTGATAGCTGTTGAAGCCCTCGATCTGCGTCGCCAGCGGGCCGGCGCGGCCGGACGGGCGCAGCCGCATGTCGACTTGGTAAAGCGCGCCGTAATTGGTCTGCGCGGTCAGCGCGTTGATCAGCCGCTGGGTCAGCCGCGCGAAATATTGTGCGCCGTAGAGCGGTCGCTCACCGTCCGATTCCGGGTGCGCCGCGTCGAAGTCGTAGATCAACATCAGATCGAGATCGGAACTCGCGGTCATCTCGTAGCCGCCGAGCTTGCCCATGGCGAGCACGGCGGTCTCCTCGCCGCTGACATGACCGTGCGCCGCCGCGAAGGTGCTGGCGATCGAACGATGCACGGCGCGGATCACGGCATCGGCCAGCCGCGCAAAGGCCTCGCCCGCCTGCCGTGCCGTCACCGTGCCCGAGAGAATGCGCACGCCGATCAGAAACATGTATTCCAGCCCGAACATGCGGATGCCCTCGAGCAGGTCCTGGTCATGGCGCGATTGCGCCAGCGCCGCGTCCAGCCGCCGGGTGAGCTCCGAGTCGTCGGGCAGCGGCCCGAAAAAACTCGGATCGACCAGTGCGTCCATCACTTGTGGATAGCGCGCTAGCGTATCGGCGAGGCGCGGCGCGATGCCAAGCACCAGCGCGATGAGGGCAATCAGATCGGGATTTTGCCGCAGCAGTGACAGCAGCCGCGCGGCGGCATGCAGATTGGCGAGGAAATGATCGAACGACAGCAGCGCCGCGTCCGGATTGTCGGTGCGCGCCAATTGCTCGAGCAGCACCGGCAGCAATTCCTGGAGATGGGCGCGCGCGGCCTCCCCATTGAGCGAGCGATAGCCGCCCGCAAACCAATGGCGCACCATGGTCGAGGCTTCGAGCGGCTTGCGGTAGCCGAGCTCGGCCAGGCGATCGAGCGTCTTGTGGTCGTCGGCATAGGGCGGAAACAGCAAGGCCGGCCGCTCGGGGCCGGCGGGTGATTTCTCGAACAGCTGCGCGTAATGGCGCTGCACCTTGTCGAGGTGGCCGACCAGAACCTTGGCGAAGGCATCGCGGTTCGCGTAGCCGAGGAAGCGTGCGAAATGCTCGAGGTCTGCGCGTTCGGCCGGCAGCACCTGCGTCTGTTCGTCGTTGACCATTTGCAGCCGATGCTCGACCTCGCGCAGAAAACAATACGCGGCCTTCATGTCCTCGCAGGCGGCCTTGTCGATCCAGCGATCCTCGCTGAGCTTGTCGAGGGTGGTGAGCGTGTCGCGGTCGCGTAAATGCGGACTGCGGCCGCCGGCGATCAACTGCTGGGTCTGCGCGAAGAACTCGATTTCGCGGATGCCGCCGCGCCCGAGCTTGATATTGTGGCCCTCGACCGCGATCTCGCCATGGCCGCGATAGGCGTTGATCTGCCGCTTCATAGCGTGCACGTCGGCGAGCGCGGCGAAGTCGAGATATTTGCGCCATACAAACGGCGCCAATTCGTTGAGCAGAACCTCGCCCGCTGCGATATCGCCGGCGCAGGCGCGCGCCTTGATCATGGCGGCGCGCTCCCAGTTCTGGCCGACGCTTTCGTAATAGGACATCGCCGCCGCGGTCGAGATCGCGATCGCGGTCGAGGCCGGATCGGGCCGCAGGCGCAGGTCGGTGCGGAACACGTAGCCGTCCGCGGTGCGCTCCTGCAACAGCTTCACCAGACGCTGCGTCAGCTTGACGAACAGCGGCGCCGGCTCGGCGCCGGGCGGCACGATCTGCGCCGCCGGGTCGTAGAACACGATAAGATCGATGTCGCTGGAATAATTGAGCTCGAACGCCCCCATCTTGCCCATGGCGACCACGATGTAGCCGCTGCCGGCCTGCGGTTGCGCCTCGTCTTTCAGGTTAAGGCGTCCTGCGCGCGCCGCCTCGGCCAGCAGGAAACGGCTGGCGGCATCGACGGCGGTATCGGCGAGATCGGTGAGCGCGCGTGCCGCCCGCATCACCGGCCACACGCCGCCGATATCGGCGAGCGCAATCAGCAGCGCCGCTTCCGCCTTCATGCGGCGCAACAACCGCATCGCCTCGGCATCGTCGGCGGCCGCGGCGATGGCGCGGCCATTGTCGGAC
>CAYLMY010000167.1:0-7368 GCA_964384635.1 uncultured Undibacter sp. | reverse complement strand
GGTCTGAAAGAGAAGCTGCTGGCCGCCTCGCGCGGCGGCATGAAGACCGTGCTGATCCCGGAGGAGAACGCCAAGGACCTGGTGGAAATCTCCGACACGATCAAGAAGGGCCTGGATATCATCCCGGTCCAACGCATGGACGAGGTGCTGGAGCGCGCGCTCACGCGTAAGCCCGAGCCGATCGAGTGGGATGAGGCGAGCGCCAAGCTGGCGGAAGCGGCGGCCGCCGCCGAAAAACCGGGGGTCGAGGACGACGGCTCCGGCCTGACCGCGCACTGAACGGTTCGGCTTGCTACGAAACACGAAACGGCGCCGCAAGGCGCCGTTTTCGCGTACTTGCATCGCCGTGCGGTCGGGAGCTATTGGAATTAGAAACGGGCGGTTAGCTCAGCTGGTAGAGCGCCTGCTTTACACGCAGGATGTCGGCGGTTCGAGTCCGTCACCGCCCACCAGCCTTCGCGCCTCCGGCGCTACGGCTCGGTAAACCAACCTTGAGTGCGAAGGCGAAGGCTGCCGCGCCGAAGTCGCTTTAGCGACGGAGGTGGCCAGTCAATTCCCCAAAACGAAACGGCAGGCAAGGAGCCGATTGCTCCCCGCCTGCCGCTTTTTCCCCGGAGGGTCCGGCTTTTAAAAAGCCGTCAGACCGATTCCTTCAATTCCTTGGACGCGCGGAACGCGACCTTCTTGCTCGCCTTGATCTGGATCGCTTCGCCGGTGGCGGGATTACGACCCATGCGCGCGGCGCGCCGGCGTACCTGCAGGATGCCGAGCCCGCCGATGCGGATGCGCTCGCCCTTCTTCAAATGCTTCACAATGTTGCCGACGAAATCGCCGAGCACGGTTTCCGCCTGCTTCTTCGACATCTCATGGGTTTCCGCGAGCGCCGCGGCGAGATGTTTCAATGTGACGGTCGGCGGTGTCGGAGCCTTTCCAGGAACCGTAGCCATTTGTGGGACCCTCCTCGTGAATCCGCGAGCTTGGCGGAGCGCCAAACACGCCGCCCGAATAGACGATTCGGGGGCGGTCTGACCATCGATTCTTCGCGTCAAATAAGGCTTTTTCGCAGTTTTGGGAGGGTGGTCCGCTTTACCTTGACTAAGGATTGGGGCGCCTATAACTCGAACCGGCGCCCGCGGGGGCGTAGCTCAGTTGGTTAGAGCGCTGCCCTGTCACGGCAGAGGTCGCGGGTTCGAGTCCCGTCGCTCCCGCCATCTTTTCAATGACTTAGCCACGATTACCGGCTCCCGGAGCGGTGGCTTTTCCAACCCGGATCGCGCCGTGAACAACCCCCTCCCACCGGTTAAGGCGCTGTTCTTCGACGTGTTCGGAACGCTGGTGGATTGGCGCACCTCGGTCGCCCGCGAGGCCGAACGAATCCTCGGCGCCCTTGGGTATAACCTCGACTGGACCGCCTTCGCCGACGCCTGGCGGGCCGAATACCAGCCCGGCATGGAGGAGGTGCGCGCTGGCCGCATCCCGTTTTCCAAGCTCGACGTGCTGCACCGACGCAATCTAGAGCGCATCCTGCCGCGCTTTGGATTGCAGAACTTGTCCGACGAGGTGCTCGACGATCTGACGCTGGTGTGGCACCGGCTCGACGCTTGGCCTGACGTGCCGGCGGCAATGGCGCGCCTCAAAAAGAAATTCTGGCTCGCGCCGTGCTCGAACGGGAACATCTCTTTGATGGTCGATCTCGCCCGCCGCAACGATTTGCCGTGGGACGCCATCCTCGGATCGGAAGTGGCCGGCGACTTCAAGCCGAAGCCGCGCGTCTATCTCGCCGCTTGCGAGGCGTTCAGTCTGGCGCCCGCGCAATGCATGATGGTCGCCGCCCACAGCCGCGATCTAGCCGCCGCGGCGAAACTTGGCTTGCGCACCGGCCACATCGCGCGGGTGAACGAACACGGCCCCAACACCGGCGAGCCCGCGCCGACCGTGCCGGTCGATGCGGCGGGTAGGGACCTCGCCGATCTCGCGGATAAGCTCGGGGCGTAAGTTTCAACCCCGATACAGCGGCTCCGGCTGTTCGAAGAAGCTCGCCAGGATGTGATAGACCAGCAGGTAGTTCTTCTGCTGGAAGCTGGCGTGGGCGATGCCCGGCATCACAGCGAACTGTTTGTCCGGATTCGGCAGCTTGGCGAAGAAGGCCAGCAAATCCTCCATTGACGCGATGCCATCCCATTGCCCGCGCATAATAATGGTCGGCACCGTGATCTTCTCGGGATCCACCACTGGCAATTTCGCGCACATGTCGACGTAGGTGCCGGTCGGCACGGAATCGTCGAGCGCGGTGATGGCGTCGGCGAAAGCCTCGATCACCTTATCATCAGCAGTGCCGGGGTGGTCGCGCGTGAAGATCGATCGCACGAAGGCCTTGTCGATTCCGCGCCGGTTCTTGGCCGTGAATTCGGGCAGTTTCTTGCGCCGCTCGGCGAGCGTGGGCGAGCCCTCGCCGGTCCACACCATGGCGTCGAGCGCCAGCCGCGCCACCATCTCAGGGTGGCGCTGGGCAAACAGCGCTGCGCGCAGCGCGCCCGACGAAATGCCGTAGACCATGAGCGGTCGCTTGCCGCGCAGCTCCTGGATATAGAGCGCTGCCGCGTAGCAATCGTCCGCTCCCTGCGAGATTGGCGCATTGTTGTCGCGGTCCTTCGTCGACCGGCCATAGCCTTCCATGTCGACCGACCAGCAGTCGAAACCGAGGCGGGCGAAGTGGTCCATCGCCGAGACTCGCCCCGGCACCTGCAGGTCGAAGGTCGGCTGCGAGGCCATGGAGGAGCCGTGCACGAACAGGATGGTGCCGGCGCTCTTTTTTGGATCGCCGGCGCATTTTTCCCACAGGAACAGCTTCACGCCGCCGTCCTTGGTGGTCCAATGCTCCTGGCCCTTTACCGCCGCGATTGCCATTTCGTTCATCGCGCACCCATGCCGTTGCTGTGGAATTGCCTTTCGTCAAGGGCGGCCACGGCCGCGCCGGGGCGCGACTATCGAGGCTGGCTTGACGCCCGTCAATTGCGGGGCTTTGGCGGCGACGCGCTCGTGGATGCCACAGATTGCCGTCTTGCCACCCATTGTGCGCTGCGCTAAGCCTCAATTGCTCCCGTCCATGAGGCTTCCCCATCACGGCATGGGCGTTTTGTGCGGGGCTAACGGCGCCGTTTCGGGCCGCCGCGCAGTCCGGGACGGGCGGAAATCCGGGTAGGGCGCAGGGCTCGCATGCTTTGAGGTGGCCGATGCACGCATTGCTGCTGGATTATCTGCCCCTGGTTATCTTCGTCGCGGTGGCGCTCGTCATCGCGTTGGTACTGCTGATCGCGCCCTTCATCGTGGCGTACAAGCAGCCGGACCCGGAGAAGCTGTCGGCCTACGAATGCGGGTTCAACGCCTTCGACGATGCCCGCATGCAATTCGACGTGCGCTTCTATTTGGTCGCCATCCTGTTCATTATTTTCGACCTCGAGGTGAGTTTCCTGTTCCCCTGGGCGGTGGCGTTCCACGAGGTCGGGGTTCCCGGCTTCTGGGCGATGATGGTGTTCCTTGGCGTTCTGACAATCGGATTCATATATGAATGGAAAAAGGGAGCGCTCGAATGGGATTGATAGCCCCATGACGCTCATCGCACCCGACGCAACAGGCGTTCTCGATCTGCGCACCGGCAAGCCGGTCGGCAGCGACGACGCCTTTTTCCGCGACGCGAACAGTGAATTGTCCGATAAGGGCTTCCTGGTCACCTCCGTCGACAATCTCATCACCTGGGCGCGTACCGGCTCGCTGATGTGGATGACCTTCGGCCTGGCCTGCTGCGCCGTCGAGATGATGCAGATGGCGATGGCGCGCTACGACTGCGAACGCTTCGGTTTTGCCCCGCGCGCCTCGCCGCGCCAGTCCGACGTCATGATCGTCGCCGGCACGCTCACCAACAAGATGGCGCCGGCGATGCGCAAGGTCTACGACCAGATGCCGGAGCCGCGCTATGTGATCTCCATGGGGTCGTGCGCCAACGGCGGCGGCTACTACCATTACTCATATTCAGTCGTGCGCGGCTGCGACCGCATCGTGCCGGTCGATATCTACGTGCCCGGCTGTCCGCCGACCGCCGAGGCGCTGCTTTACGGCGTCTTGCTGTTGCAGAAGAAGATCCGCCGCACCGGCACGATCGAACGTTGAACAGAATCGGCCATGGACGAGACGCTCGACAGGCTTGGGTCAACCATCAAGACCGCGCTGGGCGCATCCGTCGCCGGCTATGAGATCGCATACGGCGAGCTGACCGTTCACGCGCGCGCCGCCGACATCGTCAAGGTCGCGAACTTCCTGCGCGACGACCCGGCCTGCCAGTTCGTCTCCATCATCGACGTGACCGCGGTCGATTGGCCCGGCCGCGAGCAGCGCTTCGACGTGGTCTATCATCTGCTTTCGCCGCGCATGAACCAGCGCGTGCGCGTAAAGATCATGACCGACGAAGCAACGCCGGTCGCCTCGCTGGTCGGCGTCTATAGCGGCGCCGACTGGTACGAGCGCGAGACCTACGATCTCTACGGCGTGCTGTTTACCGGCCACCCCGACCTGCGGCGCATCCTCACCGATTACGGCTTCGAGGGTCATCCGCTGCGCAAGGATTTCCCGCTCACCGGTTTCGTCGAGGTGCGCTGGGACGACGAGCAGAAGCGGGTGCTCTACGACAAGGTGAAGCTCAACCAGGAATTCCGCACCTTCGATTTCATGTCGCCGTGGGAGGGCACCGACTATGTGCTGCCGGGTGACGAGAAGGCGAAAGTCGAGGGCAAGGGATCGTAATGGCCGAAACGGCGGTACGCAATTTCACGGTTAATTTCGGGCCGCAGCATCCGGCGGCGCATGGCGTGCTGCGCCTGGTGCTGGAGCTTGATGGAGAAATCGTCGCGCGTTGCGATCCGCATATCGGCCTTTTGCATCGCGGCACCGAAAAGCTGATCGAGTACAAGACCTATCTGCAAGCGGTGCCCTATTTCGACCGGCTCGACTATGTCGCGCCGATGAACCAGGAACACGCTTTCTGTCTGGCGACGGAGAAGCTACTCGGCATCGAAGTGCCACGGCGCGGGCAATTGATCCGTGTGCTCTATTGTGAGATCGGCAGGCTGCTGTCGCACATCCTCAACATCACCACGCATGCGCTTGACGTCGGCGCGCTCACCCCGCCGCTTTGGGGTTTCGAGCCGCGCGAAAGACTGATGGCGTTCTACGAGCGCGCCTCCGGTAGCCGCATGCACGCGGCCTATTTCCGTCCCGGTGGCGTGCACCAGGATCTGCCGCCCGATCTCATCGACGACATCGAGGCCTACTGCGAACCCTGCCTCAAGATGTGCGACGACATCGAGGGCTTGCTCACTGACAACCGCATCTTCAAGCAGCGTCTGGTCGACATCGGCGTGACCTCGCTCGCCGAAGCCTGGAACCGGGGCTTCTCCGGCGTGATGGTGCGCGGTTCGGGCGCGGCCTGGGATTTGCGCAAGGCGCAGCCCTACGAATGCTATGCCGAGATGGAATTCGACATCCCCATCGGCAAGAACGGCGACTGCTATGACCGTTACCTCATCCGCATGGAGGAGATGCGCCAGTCGATCCGCATCATGCGTCAGTGCATCGCCAAGCTGCGCGCGCCGGACGGCCAGGGTCCGGTATTGATCGTCGACCACAAGATTTCACCGCCGCGTCGCGCCGACATGAAACGCTCGATGGAGGCGCTCATTCATCATTTCAAGCTCTACACCGAGGGTTTCCACGTGCCGGCCGGCGAAGTCTATGCCGCGGTCGAAGCGCCCAAGGGCGAATTCGGCGTCTATCTCATAAGCGACGGCAGCAACAAACCCTACAAGTGCAAGATCCGCGCGCCCGGCTTCCCGCATATGGGCGGGATGGATTTTCTCTGCCGCGGCCACATGCTGGCCGATTGCTGCTCGGTCCTCGGCTCGCTCGATATCGTGTTTGGAGATGTTGACCGATGAGCGTTCGCCGCCTCGCCCCGCCGGAAGTGCAGCCGAAGGAGTTTTCCTTCAGCAAGGAGAACCTCGTCTGGGCGAAGGAGCAGGTAAAAAAATATCCGGAAGGCCGCCAAGCCTCCGCGATCATTCCGCTGATGTGGCGCGCCCAGGAGCAGGCCGGCGGCTGGCTGCCGGAAGTGGCGATCCGCTATGTCGCCGACTTGCTCGGGCTTGCCCATATCCGCGCGCTCGAGGTCGCGACCTTCTACACCATGTTCAATTTGTCGCCGGTTGGAAAATTCCATGTGCAACTGTGCGGCACCACGCCCTGCCGGCTGCGTGGCGCCGACGACCTGGAAAAAATCTGCCGCAAGCGGATCGGCGAGCAGGGCGAGATGACCGCCGACGGCAAGTTCTCCTGGGTCGAGGTCGAGTGTCTGGGCGCCTGCGTCAATGCGCCGATGGTGCAGATCAGCGCCGACTTTTACGAGGACCTCGACGCCAAAAGCTTCGGCAAGATCCTCGATCAGCTCGCCGCCGGCAAGACTCCGAAGCCTGGCCCGCAGGTGAAGCGGCAATTGTCGGCGCCGGTGGGCGGCCCGACCACGCTTACCGACCTGTCGGCATTGCCGACCTCGCAACGCCTTCCGCAGGATTGATGGATGCTCGCTGACAAGGACCGCATCTTCACCAACCTCTATGGCCTCCACGATTGGGGCTTGAAAGGTGCGCGTGCGCGCGGCGCCTGGGACGGCACCAAGCACATCCTGGAGAAGGGCCGCGACGCGATCGTCAACGACGTGAAGGCGTCCGGCCAGCGCGGGCGCGGCGGCGCCGGCTTCCCCACCGGCTTGAAGTGGTCGTTCATGCCGAAGAAGTCCGACGGTCGTCCGCACTATCTCGTAGTCAATGCCGACGAGTCGGAGCCCGGCACCTGCAAGGACCGCGAGATCATGCGGCACGATCCGCATCTGTTGATCGAAGGCTGCCTGATCGCGGGCTTCGCCATGGGCGCCAATGCCGGCTACATCTATATCCGTGGCGAATTCATCAGAGAGCGCGAGCGGCTGCAGGCGGCAATCGATGAGGCCTATGCCGCCAAGCTGATCGGCAAGAACAATATCCACGGCTGGGATTTCGATCTCTACCTCCACCACGGCGCCGGCGCCTATATTTGCGGCGAGGAAACCGCTCTGCTCGAAAGTCTGGAAGGCAAGAAGGGCGAGCCGCGGCTGAAGCCGCCGTTTCCGGCCAATGTCGGCCTCTATGGCTGCCCCACCACCGTCAATAATGTGGAATCGATCGCCCAGGTGCCGGACATCATGCGCCGCGGCGCCGCCTGGTTCGCCGGCATCGGCCGGCCCAACAACACCGGCACCAAGCTGTTCTGCATTTCCGGCCATGT
>CAYLMY010000166.1:0-7397 GCA_964384635.1 uncultured Undibacter sp. | reverse complement strand
TTGAAGGCGATCAGGATGCCGGCGATGATGACGATCGCGGGCAGCGCGGTCGACTCCATCGAGATGGCGAGGCCCTGGATCACGTTGGTGCCGTGGCCGGTGACGGAGGCCGCGGCGATCGACTTCACCGGGCGGAAATCGGTGCCGGTGTAGTATTCGGTGATCCAGATGATCAGGCCGGTAACGGCGAGACCGACGATGCCGCAGAGGAACAGCGTCATGCCGGTGAAGCTCTGGCCATCGATGGCGCCGAAGCCGTGCGGCAGCAGCCAGTTGATCACCCCGGCGATGCCGATCAGCGAGAGGATGCCGGTCACGATCAGGCCCTTGTAGAGCGCCCCCATGATCGACTGCGAGGCGGGTAGCTTGACGAAGAAGGTGCCGATGATCGAGGTGATGATGCAGACGCCGCCGATGGCGAGCGGCAGCGTCATCATCTCGAGCAGGATCGGCGTCTTGGCGAAGAAGATCGAGGCCAGCACCATGGTGGCGACGGTGGTCACCGCATAGGTCTCGAACAGGTCGGCGGCCATGCCGGCGCAGTCGCCGACATTGTCGCCCACATTGTCGGCGATGGTGGCCGGATTGCGCGGATCGTCCTCCGGAATGCCGGCTTCCACCTTGCCGACCAGATCGCCGCCGACGTCGGCGCCCTTGGTGAAGATGCCGCCGCCGAGACGGGCGAAGATCGAGATCAGCGAGGCGCCGAAGCCGAGCGCCACGATGGCGTCGATCACCGTGCGGTCATTGGGCGCAAAGTGGCGGGTGCCGATTAGGAAGCCGAAATAGAGCGTGACGCCGAGCAAGGCGAGGCCCGCCACCAGCATGCCGGTGATGGCGCCGGCCTTGAAGGCGATCTCCAGCCCGCCGGCCAGCGACTTGGTCGCGGCTTGCGCCGTGCGCACATTGGCGCGCACCGACACGTTCATGCCGATGAAGCCGGCCGCGCCCGACAGGATGGCGCCGACGGCGAAGCCGATCGCGACCAGCCAGCCCAGCGTGATGCCGATGATGATGAAGATGACTACGCCGACAATGCCGATGGTGGTGTATTGGCGCTTGAGATAGGCCTGCGCGCCCTCGCGCACGGCGGCGGAAATCTCCTGCATCCTGGCGCTGCCGGCGTCGGCGCTCAGCACCGACACGGTGGCCCAGATTCCATAGAGGATCGCGAGCACGCCACAGCCAACGATCATCCACAATGTAGTCATGGTGGCCTCAACCTCGTATTTGGAACGGAGCTTGGCGGGAGAGAACGCCCCCTGCCCGGCGCCAGGGACGTCGAGGATGGCCGCCAGAATCGCGCTTCACCCCGACCGGAAAGCGCGCGGACATTGCCAAAAACGGTAAGCCGACGCAACGCCAGAAAAGGCCCAGTTTTTCACGGTTTCCGGCCTACTCACACCGCCGCCTGCGCGGCGCGATCGCGTGCGGCGAGCCAGGCGAGCATCGCGCCGGCGATGAAGATGATCGGGAAGATCACCACGTTGATCTCGGCCCACCCGAAATGCGCCAGCAATTGCCCGGATGAGAACGAACTCACCGCCATGCTGCCGAAGATCAGGAAGTCGTTAAAGGCCTGCACCTTGGTGCGCTCCTCGGGCCGGTGACACCGCGTCACCATGGTGGTGGCGCCGATGAAGGACAGGTTCCAGCCGACGCCGAGCAGCACCAGCGCGGTCCAGAAATGCGCCACCGAAAGCCCGGTGATGCCGACCACAGCGGTGAGCGCGATCAGTCCCAGGCCGACGCCGGTGATGCGCGTGATGCCGAAGCGCGCGATCAGGCTGCCGGTGAGGAAGCTCGGCGCGTACATGCCGAGCACGTGCCATTGGATGCCGAGGGTGGCCTGAGTGACGGAATGGCCGCAGCCGACCATGGCGAGCGGCGCCGCCGTCATCACCAGGTTCATCATGGAATAGCTCGCCACTCCGCAGACGACCGCCACGATAAAGCGCGGTGTGCGCACGATCTCGAGCAGTGGCCGGGCGCTGTCGCTTCGCAGTCCTGCGACGGGCGGCACTTTCACGAAGATCAGCACCGCCATCGCGATGGCCGCGAGAACCGCCTGTCCGAGATAGCTGGCCGCGAACAGATAAGGCGGCAGCAGGTCCTTGGTGAAGATGACGACCTGCGGTCCGATCAGCGCGGCGAACACGCCGCCGGCCAGCACCCAGGACACCGCCTTTGGCCGGTAGGATTCGCTCGCGGTATCGGTGGCGGCGAACCGGTAGGATTGCTGCGAGGAAGCGTAAAGCCCGCCGCAAAACGTGCCGAGCAGCAGCAGCGGGAAATGGCCGCTCACCACCGCCGTGTAGGAAATCAGGCCCGATACCACGCCGAAGCCCGAGCCTGTCAGCAGGGCGATGCGGCGACCGAAGCGACGCGCCAGCGCGCCGACCGGCAGCGTTCCGAGCCACAAACCGAGCACCATGCAGGTGATCGGCAGCGTCGCCAGCCCCTTGTCGGGTGCGATCACCGCGCCGATGATGCTGGCGGTCGAGTAAATAATGACATTGTTGGCGCCGCCGAGCGCCTGCGCCACCGCCAGCACCATGGCGTTGCGATGCGCCAGATGGTCGTCGATGACATGATGGAATGGCTCGGCGACGGCCGACATTATTAACGCTCCCGGAAGGCCGCCCTCTAGCAGCGCCGTTGCGGAATCGCTACCCCGCCCGCGCAGCCTAGCAATGAAAAATAAATGCGATCGTTCCGATCAGTCCCGTGAAAACGGGAACACTCGTGTTACCGCTTATCGCGCCGCGGCCGCGCCGCCGATTTGGCGACCGAAAAATCGATGGCGCCGGGGTGGCGGATGGTCGCCATGCGCGCCTCGGCCGGCGAGTGGGCGCCGATCTGACCGAGCGACGCCCGCAACTCGTCGATGTAGAGGTCGATCAGTTGCGCCGGCCCCTCGTCGCCGAGCGCAGCCACCGCCCACAGGAACGACTTGCCCGCGAAGGCGGCATCGGCGCCGAGTGCGAGTGCGCGCATGACGTCCTGTCCGCTGCGCACGCCGCTGTCGAGCAGCACGGTTGCCTTCTTGCCGACCGCCGCGACAATCGCCGGCAAGCAATCGATCGAGGGCGTCAGCGCCTCGATCTGGCGCCCGCCGTGGTTTGACACCCAGACGCCATCGATCCCGAGGGAGACCGCTTTCTCGGCGTCGGCCGGATGCAGCACGCCCTTCACCGCCATCTTGCCCTTCCACTTGTCGCGGTAGCGCTTGACCTCCTCCCAGGTAAAGGCGCCGCCCATATTGGCGCGCGCGAAGCGAATGACCTCGTTGGTGCCGGCGCGGGCGCGCGCGTACTCGCTGACGGTAGCGAAGCGTGGATAGCCGTGGCGCAGCAGCGCCCACAGCCATTTCGGCCGCACCATCATCTCGTAGATCATGCGCGCGGTGGGGTGGAATTCGCCGGCGAGCCCGGCGTAGGTCTCGCGCGAGCGCGTGGTGCGCACCGGCACGTCAAGCGTGAGCGCCAGCACCTTGGCGTCGACGGCCTGCGCGCGCCGCACCAGATCGAAACCGATTTTGTGATCGTCGCGCCAGAAGCGATAGAGCTGGAGCCAGAACACATCAGGCGCGTTTTGCGCCGCCTCCTCAATTGTAGCGCCGCCGGCGACGGAGAGCGTATAGGGTACGCGCGCGCGTTGCGCGGCCTTCGCCATCAGGATGTCGGCGCCCGGCCACACCAGCGAGGGGCCACCCATGGGGGCAATGCCGATCGGCGCCGAATAGCGGCGGCCGAACAGTTCGACCTCGACCGGCGGTGGCGTCACGACCAAGCCATAGCGCGGCGTGATCTTGATGGCGTCAAAGGCCGCCCAGTTGTGCGCGATGCCAACATCGTTGCCCGCGCCGGTGTCGCCATACTCGAAGGCGAAGCGCGGCACATTGCGCGGCGCCTTGCGGCGCATCCAGGCAGTGGTCGGAAACAGCCTGTGCCATTTCGCGAAATTGGGATGCGGCTCATAGGCCATGAGCGCCGCTTTCTTGGCCGTCATGTCGTGCATGGTGGCGTCCTGTTCCGGCTATTTCTTACACCCGTCCGAGGCGTTTCAGAAGTGGCTGAAGGCGGCGTGCTTGAAAGACAGCGGCTCGCCGTCACTGCCGACAAAGCGGGCGCCCTCGCCTGCCACGATCTCGCCGATCTCAGCGACCGCCACGTTGGCCGTTTGCGCGGCGGCGCGGAAGCTCTCCACCTTGGCCGCCGGCACGGTGCAAACGATCTCGTAGTCGTCGCCGCCGGTGAGCATAGTCTCGCGCATGGCCGGATCGGCTGCCAGCACCGCCTTGGCGGCGTCCGAAAGCGGGATGCGTTCGACGTCGATGCTGGCGCCGACCTGAGAGATGCGGCAGAGCTTGGCGAAATCGCCGGCGAGGCCATCGGACACGTCCATCGCGGCGGACGCATGCTTGCGCACGGCCTCGGCCAAAGCGTTGCGCGGCTGCGGCAGCAGATAGCGCGCGATGAGATGCTGGCGCTGCGCCTCGCTCAGCTTCCAGTCTTTGCCCTTGCGCACCGCAAGCCCGAGCGCAGCGTCGCCGATGGTGCCGCTAACGAACACGCGGTCGCCGGGCTTGGCGCCGGCGCGGCGCACCATGGTGCCCACCGGCACGCTGCCGAACATGGCGATGGAAACCGTAATCGGGCCCGGCGTGCGATCGGTGTCGCCGCCGAACAGCGGGCAGCCGTAGAGGACGGAGTCGCTGCGCAGGCCCTCGGCAAAATTCGTCAGCCAGCGATCGTCGATCCCGGCCGGCAGCGCAAGCGAAAGCAAGAAGCCGAGCGGACGCGCGCCCTTGGCGGCGAGATCGGACAGGTTCACCCGCAACGCCTTGCTCGCCACCGTGTGGGCAGCATCCTCAGCGAAGAAATGCACGCCGCCAATAATGGCGTCGGTCTTGAGCACCAGATCGCAGCCCGGCTGCGGCGTGATGAAGGCGGCATCGTCGGACAAGCCCAACGCGCCGGGGTGGACCGCGATCGACTGAAAGAAACGCGCGATCAGTTTGTCCTCGGCCGAGATGTCGTCGGGCGCGGCCATGGCGTCACCCGGCGGCCTGGCCGAACTCGGCGGCGCGCAATTTGCGCGCCAACTGGTCGAGCACGGCGTTGATCATGCCGGTCTCGTCGCGCTCGACGAAGGCGGCGGCGACGTCGGCATATTCCGACACCACCACGCGGGCCGGCACATCGCGGCGGTGATCGAGCTCGTAGGCGCCGGCGCGCAGCACCGCGCGCAGGATCGCCTCGATGCGCTTTAAGGGCCAGCGCTCGGCCAGCGCCGCGTCGACCAGCGGATCGAGCTTGCGTTGCTCGCGCACCACGCCGGTGACGATGTCGCGGAAGAAGGCGGCCTCGGCCGGCAGATATTGCGCGCCTTCGACCTCGCGCCCGATCCAGTGGCTTTCGAACTCGGCCAGAATCTCGTTGAGGCCGGTGCCAGCGAGATCCATCTGGTAGAGCGCCTGCACCGCGGCAAGCCGCGCGGCGCCGCGCTTGTTGGCCTTGCGCGCGTCCTTGTCGGCGCTTTGCGCGTTGCGGGCCATCAACGCCCCACGAAATCGCGCTTGAGCTGCGCCATAACGAGCGCGGCGCGCGCGGCGTCGGCGCCCTTGTTGCCTTTATCCGCGCCAGCGCGGGCGCGCGCCTGGGCTTCGTTCTCGACGGTGAGAATTCCATTGCCGACGGCGAGCTTTTGCTCGATCGCAAGCTGCATCAGCCCGCGCGCGGATTCGTTCGACACCAGCTCGAAGTGGTAGGTCTCGCCCCGGATGACGCAGCCGAGCGCGACCACGCCGTCGTAAGGCCGCCGTCGGCTATGCGCGGCCTCGACGGCAAAAGCAATCGCTGCCGGAATTTCGAGCGAGCCCGGCACCGAGATACTGTCGTATTCCACGCCCGCTTCATCGAGCACGCCGCGCGCGCCGCGCAACAGCGCGTCAGAAATCTCGTCATAGAAGCGCGCTTCCACGATCAGCATGCGCAAGGCGCCGCGCCTGCTGTTGCCGCGCCGTAACATTGTACGTTTTTTGGCGCGTTTCTTGGCCATACCCGAAGTCCTTAAAGTTCAGCGGCGTGGTAGCAAGCGGGTGGCGCGCTCACAAGGGCTTCAGTCTTGCCGCGCCGCGAGCAGCCGCGCGGCATAGCGGGCCATGGTGTCGACTTCCAGGTTGACGTCGTCGTCCTTGCCCAAAGCACCGAGCGTGGTGACCCGCAAGCTGTGTGGAATGATCAGCACCGAAAAAGTATCGCCCTCGACCGCATTGACCGTGAGCGAGACGCCGTCGAGCGCGACCGAGCCCTTGGTCGCGATGAAGCGGGAAAGCGACCCCGGCGCGCGCAGCACCAGGCGCACCATGTCGGTCAAATCCTCGCGCGCGATGACAGTCGCGAGACCATCGACATGGCCCGCCACCAGATGGCCGCCGAGCTCGTCGCCATGCTTCAACGGCCGCTCGAGGTTGACGCGCGTGCCATGCCGCCAGCGGCCGACGGTGGTCAGTGACAAGGTCTCCGCCGCGGCATCGACCGCGAACCAGCTACGCCCGTCATCCTCGCCCGCGCCCACCATCGTCATGCAGACGCCGGAGCAGGCGATGGAGGCGCCCTCGACTAGCTCGGCGCGCGGATAGCCGCAATAGATGACGATGCGGTGCAGATTGTCGGCGCGCGGCTTGACCGAACGCACTTCGCCCAGGTCGGTGACGATGCCGGTGAACATCTATTGCGAGGCCCAAGTATATTGAAGCATTGTGCTCGCCTAACATTTATGTACGCGCATGATCTTTTCCGAAAACGGGTTCCCACTTTTCAGGATCATGCGCTGGCACGCTCGAAATTTTCGAGGGTATCTGCGCCGAGTGCCTCGCTGCCGGTCACGTGCAGCCGGCTTGTGAGCACATCGAGCGGCATGCCTTCGAGCGGCGCAATGCCGTCGTCGCCGATCAGCTTCTCGGAATAGATGAGCGCCGCTTCGTCCACCAGATCCGCGGCGACGAAGCTCGCGGCCAGCGTCGGACCGCCCTCCACCATCAGCCGGGTGACGCTTTCGCCGGCGAGCGTCTTGAGCACGGCGGCAAGATCGAGCTGGCCATTGTCGTCGTCGACGCGGAATACCTTGCAACCCTTCTGCTCCAGGATTTGCGCGGCGAGCTTCGAGGCCTTGCGCGAACCGATGACCCAGGTTGGCGTCTCGCGCGCCGTCGCCACCACCGCGGTCGCCAGCGGCACGCGCAATTGCGCATCGAGTACCACGCGCACCGGCGAGCGCGCTTCCATGCCCGGCAGGCGGCAGGTTAGCTGCGGATTGTCGGACAGCACAGTGCCGATGCCGACCATGATCGCGTCGCTCTGCGCCCGCATCTGGAACACGCGCTGACGCGC
>CAYLMY010000165.1:1488-7409 GCA_964384635.1 uncultured Undibacter sp. | reverse complement strand
CTTGATGCCGGCGCGGTGCTTCTTGGCCTCCAGCCGCTGGCGTTTTTGCGCCTTGGGCACCTTGGTGGCGCGGCGCGGCTTGGGCCTGACCGCCGCCTGGCGGATCAGCGCGAACAGGCGCTCGCGCGCCTCGGCGCGGTTGCGCGTCTGGTCGCGGTGGGCCTGCGCCACGATGACGATGACGCCTTCCTTGGTCAGCCGCTTGCCCGCCAGCCGCATCAGCCGTAGCGCCACGTCGTTCGGCAATGACGGGGAATGGCGTGCGTCGAAGCGCAGCTGCACGGCGCTCGAGACCTTGTTGACGTTCTGACCGCCCGGGCCGGAGGCGCGCACGAAGCTTTCCGACAATTCGGATTCGTCGATCGAGATGGTGTCGGTGATGCGGAGCATGTGTATTCCGGGCGCAGTCGCGAACTCCGTTCGTTCCCGCGCAAGCGGGAATCCAGAGCAGAATAGTACAGATGGCATTCTACGGTACTGGGTCCCAGCTTTCTCGGGGACGAACGGTGGAAAGTCCGCGTCAGGACATCAAATACTTCTTCGTCAGCACCTTGCCCTCTTCCACCGCCGGCTGGTCGAACGCGTCGATGCCGATGAGATGCGCGGCGATGATGGTCTCTAGCATGAAATGCATCAGCAGTTCGCCGAGCGCCGCCTCGTCGAGCCGCGGCAGATGCAGCGTGCGCACCGGGCAGCCGTTCTTGGCCAAGGTCTCGGCGGTGGCGCGGCCTTCCGCCGCCACCAGATCGCCAATCGTCTTGCCGGCAAAGCCGGGCTCGCCGGCGAGCTTGGCCAGTTCGGAGTCCATGCGGGGGCCGAGGCCGGCGGCGGCGACGGTAACGACGGTGAACAGCTTGTCGCGTGGGCCGGCGATGAACAGCTGCACCTGGCTGTGCTGATCGACCGGCCCGAGCGCCGCGAGCGGCGTGGTGCCCTTGCCGTCCTTGCCGAGGCTTTCAGCCCAGAGCTGCACGTACCAGTGCGTGAAGCGCTCGAGCCGGTCGCAATAGGCCATCAGCACGCTGATCGATTTGCCCTTGCTTTCGGCCAGCGCGACATTGAGCGCGGCGCCGAGCGCGGCCGGCACCTGCGCGGGAGATTTCTTCGCCAGCACCGGCGCCAGCGCCTGGGCGGCGCCTTGACGGAGGGCGGCGATATCGAGGCCGAGTACGGCGGCCGGCAGCAAGCCGACATTGGTGAGCGCCGAATAGCGCCCGCCGACTTGCGGATCGTGATCCATCAGCGGCACCTGGTGCTTGCCGAGCAGATCGCGCAGGCCGTTGCGCTTGCCCGGCGTGGCCGGCTCGCTGATGCCGAGCACGGCGCTGCGGGCATCGAGCCCGGCCTGCTTGAGCGCCGACAGCGCGGCGATGGTCTGCATCAAGGTTTCGGCGGTGCCGCCGGATTTCGAAATCGCCACGAAGCGCGTTGAGGCGAGCGGCAGCTTCGCCAGCATCGCCTCGAACGATACCGGGTCGAGATTGTCGATGAAATGCACGCGCGGGGCGGCACGCAAGCTCCCGACGCCGGGCACGTTGTAGAAGGCGAGCTGCGCCAGCGTCTGCCCGCCGAGCGAGGAGCCGCCGGTGCCGAGCAGGACGATATCGCTGGCGCCCGCGCAGAGCGTGCGTGCGGCGGCGCGGATTTGCGCGAGGTCATCCTGTTTTTCCGGCAGCCGCAGCAGCGGCAACGCGCCGTCGGCATGGCGGGCGCGCAAGCCGTCGAGCGCGCCCTGCGCGCGCTTGAGCATCGCGTTCAAGGCGCCGTCGGCGACGCCGTGCGGACCGACGTTCTTCTCAAGCGCGCTGTCGATGGATTGAATCACCGGCATCGGAGAACCTTACCGGCTGTCATCGTCCACGCAAGCAGACGATCTCACTCGTGCACGGCGCCCGAGGTCAAGCCCTTGGGCCGGCCGGCGACCGTCACCAGCAGGCCGCCACTATAGAGACGTTTGGCCACCAGCTTGGCGTCGGCGATGCCGACGCCGTCGATGAGGCCGTTGCGGCGCTGGATATAATCGATGCCGAGGTCGTCGATCTGGATCTGGGTGAGCTGCGCGGCGATCTTGCTCGAGGTGTCAAGCGAGAGCGCGTAGGAGCCCTTGATGTAGGCCTTGGCCTCGTTGAGCTCGTCGGCGGTCGGGCCGCTCTCAGCCATGCGCTTGATCTCGTGCTCGATCACCTTGAGTGCGTCGGCGGTGCGGTCGCCGCGGGTGGCGGTGCCGCCGATCACGACCGCGGCGCGGCGGAACCAGACCAGGCTATCCGATACGCCGTAGGCGAGCCCGCGCTTCTCGCGCACTTCCCTGTACAGGCGCGAGGAAAAGCTGCCGCCGCCCAGGATGTGATTGACGATGTAGGCGGCCATGAAATCCGGGTCGTGGCGGGCGATGCCCTGGCCGCCGAAATTGACCACCGCCTGCGGTACGTTGATGTCGATGACGATACGGCGGCCGAGATTGCTCGGTGAGGCGGCCGCCACCGGCTTGAGATCGTTGCTCTTCGGCAAGCCGGCGAAGGCGCGGTCGATCAGCTTGCCGGCGGTCTCGGCGTCGATGTCGCCGACGATCGAAATGGTGAGTTCGTTGCGCGCGAACGTGCGGCGCACGTAGTCGCGCAGGTCGCCGGCGGTGATGCGCGGCACGGTTTCCAGCGTGCCCTTGCTTTCGCGGCCGTAGGGGTGGCCGGGAAAAGCGGTGCGCCACCAGCTGCGGCTGGCGAGATTGTTGGGGTTGGTGGTTTCGCGCCGCAAGCCCGCCAACTCCTGCCCGCGTACCCGCTCGACCGCGTCGGCTTCGAAGCGCGGCTTGGTCAGCGCCAGACCCAGAAGCTCGAAGGCCTCGTCGCGGTGCTCGTTGAGGGTGCGCAGCGAGCCGCGGAAATAGTCGCGGCCGACCCGGAAGCGGAGGTCGATGGCACGGTTCTCCAGCCGTTCGTGATAGGTCTTGCTGTCGAGATCGCCGGCGCCCTCGTCGAGCATGTCGGCGGCGAGATTGGCGGCGCCGGTCTTGTCGGCGTCGTCCTGGCTGGAGCCGCCGTGGAAAGCGTAGCTGAGCGCGACCAGCGGCACCGCGTGCTCGCGCACCAGCCAGGCCGGGATGCCAGACGGGCTGACGATCTTCTCGATCGTCATCGCCGAAGCGGCGGGCGCGACGGCAAAAAGCGCCAGCAGAGCGAGCGCGAGGCAAGCAACAAGACGCGTCATGACCGTTTTTCCGCCTGTGGGCTGGTGTCCTTGATCAGGTAGCCGGTGACCGAGCGCCGCTTGTCGAGCCACTGGCGGGCGGCGTCCTGTACCTGTTCGGCGGTGACAGCGCGGATGCGGTCCGGCCAATGCTCGATGTCGTTGACGGTCGAACCGGTGGTGAGCGCCTCGCCGTACCAGCGCGCCATGCTGGCCTGGCTGTCATGGGCATAGACCGCGTCGGCGATCAGCCGGGTCTTGCTGCGCTCCAATTCCTCGGGCGTGACGCCCTTGCTGATCACTTGCGCGATCACCGCGTCGACAGCGGCTTCGAGCTGCGGCAGCGTGACGTCCTGGCGCGGCGCGCCGTAGAGGCCGAACCGAGCCATGTCGAGGGCCGAGCTGTCGTACCAGGCGCCGGCGCTGACCGCGACGTGCTTGTCTACGACCAGGCCGCGATAGAGCCGGCTGTTATTGCCGGAGCCTAGGATATGCGCGAGCACCTCGAGCGCTTCCCACTGGCCTTGCTTGGCGGTGTTGGCCGAAGGCACCAAATATGAGCGCTGCATGATTGGCTGCTCGACGCGCGCATCGGCGAGCGTGAGCGAGCGCACCGCCACCGGCGGCGGCTCCTGCGGCCGATGGCGCGGCAGGATAGTGCTGCGGCGCTTGAGCTTGCCGTAGGTCTCCTGCGCGAGCTTGAGCGCCGCTTGCGGCTCGACGTCACCGGCGATCACCACCACCGCACCGTTGGGACCGTAGAAGCGGCGGTAGAAGCCGATGGCGTCGTCGCGGCTGAGCTGCTCCATCTCGTGGCGCCAGCCGATCACCGGCTTGCCGTAGGGACTGTTGAGAAAAAGCGCGGCGTCGATCTGCTCGGAGAGCCGCGCGCGCGGATTGTTGCGGACGCGCTGGTTCTGCTCCTCGAGGATGACGTCGCGTTCGGGCAGCACGACCTGGTCGGTCAGTTGCAAGCCGGTCATGCGGTCGGCTTCGAATTCCATAACGACTTTAAGCTTCTCGCTCGGCACGCGCTGGAAAAAGCCGGTGTAGTCATAAGAGGTGAATGCGTTCTCCCGCCCGCCGACGTGGGAGACAACTTGCGAGAACTGACCGGCCGGATGCTTGGCGGTGCCCTTGAACATCAGGTGCTCGAGGAAATGCGCCAGCCCCGACTTGCCCGGCGTCTCGTCGGCGGCGCCGACCTTGTACCAGATCATGTGGGTGACAACCGGCGCGCGGTGGTCGGGGATGACGACCAGCTCAAGACCGTTGGGAAGCGTGAAGTCGGCGACCTTGCTGTCCGACTCGCCGGCGGCAAGCGCGGGCGCGGCGAGCGCCGCTGCGAGCATCGCCGCAGCGGTGAGGAAAACGTTTTGTCTGAAAGTCACGTTGGGAACCTTGTAGCCTTGGTTGTTGCGCCCCACGAGTGGTTACGCTGCCGGCATGCATCAACAAATTGAATCGGATCGGCGGAGCCCGCGCGTTCAGCGGCCGGGGTCAACCTCGCCGCGGGTGACGTAAGAGTTATCCGCCTTTGGAGGCGCGGCCTTGGCGTTGCCGTAGGGCTGATCCGGCGACGGTGTCTGATAGCCGGGCGGCGGCTCGGTCAGTGAGGCACGCGGCGGCTCGCCGGTGAACTTGACGTTGTCCTCGTCCTTCTTGCCGAACATGAGGCCGAACAGCCCACCTTTGTAGCCGAGCTCCGACGGGCTCAGACGCTCGGTGCCGTCGCTGCCGATGCTGGGATTCGCCGCACCCGCGTGACGCACACGCGGGATATTCTTGCGGCCGGGGGTTAACTCATCAGGCCGCAACGCAGTAGCGTCGTGCTCCATCTCTGCGGTGATGTCCCGGTTGCGCTCGTGCGCCGCCTGCAGCTTGGCACGCGCAACATCCGGGTCTTTTGGCCAAGCCGGATTGTTGATCGCCGCATCGGTTTTCTGCGGCGGCGGCAAACTTTGGTCGGACGGGATGACCAGCGGCGGACGTTCCTCGTAGGTGATGCCCGACTCGTCGGCGCGCTTGAGGCCGAGACTCGACATGATGCTGCGGAAGATCTTGGTGTCGAGCGGGACATCGTCGTCGGCGGCGCGCGCCGGCGACGAAATCCCCAGCAGGCTCACGCCGAGGGCGAAGCCAAGGGCGGCGCTCACGCAAGATTTCGTCGTCAGACGTATCGGACCCATGGCCTTCATCCGGTCGTGGCCTCTTGCCCTCAAATCCTCGTGGGATTCGATGTCGCTTGCCCTGAGCTATCGGCGGATCAGGGCGCTTTTGCGGCGCGGTCCCCTACCAGGGATTCATACAGCAGGCCGATGACCCCGGCAACGATGGCTACATCCGCCAGGTTAAAAACGTACCATTCGAACCGCCAAGTTGCGGTGGAAACGTGAAAAAACACGAAATCCGCGACCCAGCCATAGGCCAGCCGGTCGATGGCGTTGCCGACCGCGCCGCCGATGATGAGGCCGAGGGACAAGGCGGCCAGCCGGCCGCGCGCGTGCGAAAGCCATATCCACAGCAGCACCACGGCGAGCAGCTTGACCGCCAGCAGCACCCCCTGGCCAAGCGCGCCTTGCGTCTGGAACAGGCCGTAGCTGATGCCGGTGTTGCGGGTGAGGACGAGATCGAAGAACGGGCCCAGCCGCACCGGGCCGTGGGCGGCGAGATCGAACACGAACAGCAGATAGAGCTTGCTGGCCTGGTCGAGCGCGCAGGCGAGAGCCGCGACG
>CAYLMY010000165.1:0-1388 GCA_964384635.1 uncultured Undibacter sp. | reverse complement strand
AGCGCCTTGGCGTCGCGCGGCGAGACCTCGGGAAATTCAGGGTCCGCGCCGATGCTGGTGAGAATCTTCCACGAGCGCGCGCATTTGCTCCCCTCGGCCAGATTGGGCATCACGGCAACGCCCGTAACGTCGGGCAGGCGAAACGCGTCGGCCGGACCCTCGTCCTCCACCAGCGTCGCCGCGGAAGTGATGCAGACCTCGGCGAGATCGCAATCGACCACGGCTTCGTAAAGCTCCGCGTTCGACACGTGCACGATCGGATGCGCCTCCAGCGAAGAGCCGATGCGCTTTTGCGCGCGCTCGATCTCCAGCGCGCCGGTGACCACGCGGCGCACGGTACGAACTTTACGCCATTTCTCCGCCAGCGCGTCGTCGCGCCAGGCGGCGGGCACGTCGGGGAACAGTTCGAGATGCACGGATTTGGCGTCGGCGCCATAGCGTGAGGCCCAGGCTTCTTCGGCGGTGAAGCACAGCATGGGCGCAAACCACACCACCGTGCAGCGGAACAGATGATCGAGCACCGTGAGGCAGGCCTTGCGCGTCATCGACGAATAAGGATCGCAATAGAGCGCATCCTTGCGGATGTCGAAATAGAACGCCGAGAGGTCCGAGGTCATGAAGCCGTTCAACGCTGCAAAGATGCGCTTGTAGTCGAACTCGGCGTAGGCCCTGCGCACGGCCACGTCGAGCTCGGCCAGCCGATGCAGCATCAGCCGCTCCAGCTCCGGCATCTGCGCGGGCTTGACGCGCTCGTCCTCATGAAAATGCGCGAGATTGCCGAGCATCCAGCGCAGCGTGTTGCGCAGCTTGCGGTAGGTGTCGGTGGTGGTCTTGAGGATTTCCGGACCGATGCGCTGGTCGTCCCAGTAGTCGCCCGAGGCAACCCACAGCCGCAGGATGTCGGCGCCGGACTGCTTGATCACGTCCTGCGGGGCGATGGTGTTGCCGAGCGACTTCGACATCTTGCGGCCGTCTTCGGCCAGCGTGAAGCCGTGCGTGACGACCACGTCGAACGGGGCGCGGCCGCGCGTGCCGCAAGATTCCAGCAGCGAAGAGTGGAACCAGCCGCGGTGTTGGTCAGAGCCTTCCAGATACATCACGGTATCCTTGCCGCCATCGACCTTGCGCTTGATGCCGGCGAGCTGCGGGAAATGCACAGGGTCTTCCAGCACGAAGGCATGGGTCGAGCCGGAATCGAACCAGACGTCGAGAATGTCGTCGACCTTCTGCCAGCCTTCGGCGGCGCGCTTTGGCCCAAGGAAGCGCTTAGCAGCCCCGGCGGCATACCAGGCGTCGGCGCCTTCAGCCTCGAAGGCCTCGACGATGCGCACCTCCACCTCGGGGTCCTGCAGGATGTCGACCGAACCGTCCGGCTTTTGCTTGATGAA
>CAYLMY010000164.1:0-7451 GCA_964384635.1 uncultured Undibacter sp. | reverse complement strand
ATCACCTCGACGCCCTGGTCGATCAGCCCGTTGAGCACGCGGCCGATCGCCTTCTCGTTGCCGGGGATCATGCGGGCGGAATAGATCAAGCGGTCGCCGCGCGAGAAGGTGATGTCCGGATGCTGGTCCTCGGCGATGCGCGCAAGTGCGGCGCGCGGCTCGCCCTGACTGCCGGTGCACAACGCCACCACTTTATTCGACGGCAGCGCGGCGTAGGCGTCGATGTCGCGAAACTCCTGCACGCCGTCGAAATAGCCGGTCTCGCGCGCAATCTGCACGATGCGCTGCATGGCGCGGCCGACCACGATCACCTCGCGACCGGCGGCGCGGGCGCCTTCGGCGACGCTGCGCAGGCGCGCGGCATTGGAGGCGAAGGTGGTGACCGCCACCCGGCCGGGCGCGGTTTTGATCAGTTCGGCGATCGCCTTGGCGACGTCAGCCTCTGAGGGCGAGCGACCCTCGCGCACGGCGTTGGTGGAATCTCCGACCAGCGCCAGGCAACCCGCCTCGCCCAGCGCGCGCAGCTTCTTTTCGTCGGTGGCGTCGCCCAGGATCGGCGTCGGGTCGAGCTTCCAGTCGCCGGTATGCAACACGGCGCCGCAGGGCGTGCGGATGATAAGCGCGTTCGATTCCGGAATCGAATGCGCCATGGTGACCAGCTCGATGTCGAAGGGGCCGACATCGAAGCGGCTGCCGAGCTTCACGACGGTGACCGGGATTTTGGGCGCGCCCGGTTCGCTCGCGCATTTGGCGGCGATGAGCGCGGCAGAGAACGGCGTGGCGTACACCGGCACCTCGAGTTGCGGCCACAAATCGAGCAGCGCGCCAAAATGATCCTCATGGGCATGGGTGAGCACGATGCCGGCAAGATTTTTGCGCTCCTCCACCAGATAGCGGATGTCGGGCAGCAGCAGATCGACGCCGGGCAGATGCTCTTCGCTCGCAAAGGAGACGCCGAGATCGACCACCAGCCATTGGCGCCGGCGCTCCGGCCCGAGCCCGTAGATCGACAGGTTCATGCCGATCTCGCCGACCCCGCCGAGCGGCGCAAACACCAGTTCCTGTTGGTTCTGCGCCATCAGCGCGGCCCCAGCGCGAAGACGTCGCCGGCGATCACGGTTTCGGTGCCGTCCGGCCCCTCGAGCAGCAGGCGGCCGGCCTCGTCGAGACCCCGGAAGCGGCCGGCCAGCTCACGTTCCGGCAAGCGCACGCGGATGGCCTCGCCGATGCCGGCGGCACACTTGAGCCAATCGGCGCGGATCGACCCAAAGCCCTGCCCGCTCCGCCATTGCGCCAGACGCTCGCTCATGGCGGGCGCCAGCGCGGCCAACACATGCTCGGGCGTGAGCGCGGCGCCGGCGGCGGCAAGGTCGGTGGCGGGGTGGTTCGTATTGCTCGGATGCGAGACGCAATTGACGCCGATGCCGATGGCCACCGTGAATACCGGCTGGCTTTCACCCTCGATCAAAATGCCGGCGAGCTTGTCGCCACCCAGCAAGAGATCGTTCGGCCACTTCACTTTCAGCGCGGGTGCAAGCGGCGGCGCCGCGCGACTGAGCGCGTCATGGACGGCCAAGGCGGCAACGAACGACAATTGCGGCGCGTCCCGCGGCGCCGACGGCTCGGTGAGCAGCAGCGAGGCGTAGAGATTGCCCGGGGTTGAGACCCAGGCATTGCCGCGGCGACCGCGGCCGGCGCTTTGGCTCTTGGCGGTGATCCACAATGGCCCGCGCTCGCGGGCGCGCGCAAGCGCCAGCGCCTCGGCATTGGTGGAGCCGAGCGTCTCGTAAGTTACGGTTCGGACCCCCGCCAGGCCCGTGGCTTCGCGGTTCATTTCAGTGGCGCGCGATCTTGACCAAAAAACCGGTGGCCATCCCCGATCGGGGTCGAGGACATGCTTTTCGGGATCGCGCGCATCAGAACAATGATTTCGCAGCCGCAGTGGCAGCACCGAGTAGCGGCGCCGGATAAGCAAAGAACAGGAGGTTGACCAGGCCGGCGATGCCGAGCACGAAGCCGAGCAGGCCTGGCATCTTCTGGAAGCCTCGCACCGGCTCATCCATGTACATGATCTTGACGATCGCCAGATAGTAATAGGCGCCCACCACGCTGGTAAGTACGCCGATCACCGCCAGGACATAGAGTCCAGCGTTTATGGCGGCGAGGAACACGTAGAACTTGGCGAAGAAACCGGCGAGCGGCGGAATGCCGGCGAGCGAGAACAACAGAATCGCCAGGAAGAACGCCATGGTCGGTTGGGTGCGCGAAAGGCCGGCGAGATCGCCGATATTCTCGACCAGTTTGCCGTCGCGCCGCATGGCGAGGATGACGGCGAAGGTGCCGAGCGTCATCGTCACGTAGATGCTCATATAGATCAGCACGCCCTGCACGCCTTGCGCGCTATCGGCGTCAAGCCCGACCAGCGCGTAACCCATGTGGCCGATGGACGAATAGGCCATCAGTCGCTTGATGTTGCGCTGGCCGATGGCCGCGAAGGCGCCAAGCACCATGGAGGCGATGGAGACGAACGTCAGGATCTGCTGCCATTCGTGCGCGATGCCGGGAAAGGCCGTCATGGTGGCGCGCACGAAAATGGCAATGCCTGCGACTTTCGGCGCGGCGGCGAAGAAAGCCGTAACCGGCGTCGGTGCGCCCTCATAGACGTCGGGCGTCCACATGTGGAACGGCACCGCGGAAATCTTGAAGCAGAAGCCGACGAACAGGAACACCAGGCCGAAGATTAGCCCAATGCTGGCGCCCGAATTGGTGGCCTTGGCGATGCCGGCGAAATTCACCGTGCCGGTGAAGCCGTAGATCAAGGAGGCGCCGTACAGCAACATGCCGGACGACAGCGCACCGAGCACGAAATATTTCAAGCCGGCCTCGGTCGAGCGCGCATTGTCACGCTCGTAGGCCGCGATCACGTAGAGCGATAGGCTCATCAGCTCGAGCCCGAGATAAAGCGCGATCAGGTCGGCAGCCGAGATCAACATCAGCATGCCCAGCGTCGACAGCAGGAACAGCACACCGTATTCGAACTTTTCCTGCCGCTCGGCGTGCAGGTAATCGAGCGACAAGAGCAGCGCGCCGGCCGAGCCGGTCAACGCCAAGAGCTTGAGGAAGCGCGCGAAATCGTCGACGACAAAGCTGCCATTGAACAGCACGTGACGCCCGCCCGGGACCCAGACGATAAGAACCGCGACGCCGATCAACAGGATGACCGAGGTACTGTTGACCAGGGTGGCGCTGCGCTCACCCAGCGCCACGCCGGCCATGAGCAGCAGCATGGCGCCGAGCGCCAGCACGATTTCCGGCAGCACCGGCAGGTAGTCTTGCAGGTAGCTGAAGGCACTCATCGGGTCGCCCCCACCGGCATCCGATCCTTGGCGGAAACCAGTTCCAGCTTGGGATGGTCGCGTGCCAGCTCGGCGGCTTTCACGGCGGCCAGCGCGTGGTCGTAGCGGTCGAGCAATTGGGTAACGGAGGCCGCCGAGATGTCGAGCACGGGCTTGGGCGCGACGCCGAGCAGGATGGTGAGCGCCACCAGCGGCGCGAAGATGATGCACTCGCGCCAGCCGATGTCCTTGATGCCCGCGACCGCCGGCTTCAAGTCGCCGAAGATCATCTTGCGGTAGAGCCACAGCGCATAGGCCGCCGACAGAATGACGCCGATGGTGGCAAGGAACGCCACCGAGGTGTTGATCTTGAAGGTGCCAATCAGGGACAGGAACTCACCAACGAAGCCGGAGGTGCCGGGCAGCCCGACATTGGCGAGCGTGAATACCATGAACACCGCGGCATAGAGCGGCATGCGGTTGACCAGCCCGCCATAGAACTTGATCTCGCGGGTGTGCATGCGGTCGTAGACGACGCCGACGCAGAGGAACAGTGCGCCCGAAACGATGCCGTGCGAGATCATCTGGAAGATGCCGCCGGCCACGCCCTGCGCAGTGGCGGCGAAAATGCCCATGGTGACAAAGCCCATATGGGCGACCGAGGAATAGGCGATCAGCTTCTTCACGTCCTCCTGCATCAGCGCCACCAGGGAGGTGTAGATGATGGCGACGACTGACAGAGCAAAGATCAGCGGCGCGAAGTCGTGGCTGGCCGACGGAAACATCGGCAGCGAAAAGCGCAGGAAACCGTAGCCGCCCATCTTCAGCAAGATGGCGGCCAGGATCACCGAGCCGGCGGTCGGCGCCTCGACATGCGCGTCCGGCAACCAGGTGTGCACTGGCCACATCGGCAGCTTGACCGCAAAGGAAGCAAAGAACGCGAGCCAGGCCCATTTCTGCAAGGCCAGAGGGAAGCCATGGCGCAGCAGCGTCGGGATGTCGGTGGTGCCGGCCTCCCAATACATCGCCATGATGGCGAGCAGCATCAGCACCGAGCCGAGCAGCGTGTAGAGGAAGAACTTGAAGCTGGCATAGACCCGGCGCGGGCCGCCCCACACCCCGATGATCAGGAACATCGGGATCAGGCCGCCTTCGAAGAACAGGTAGAACAGCACCAGATCGAGCGCCGAGAAGGTGCCGACCATCAGCGTTTCCAGCACCAGAAACGCGATCATGTATTCCTTCACGCGTTTCTGGATGACCGTCCAGCTCGCCAGAATGCAGATCGGCATCAGCGCGGTGGTAAGGATCACGAAGGGCAGCGAAATGCCGTCCACCCCCATGTGGTAGGAGGCAAAGCCTAGCCAGGGATGTTTCTCCACGAACTGGAATTCCGGCGAGGCGGGATCGAAGCGCCACACCATCACCAGCGAGATCGCAAAGGTGACGAGCGTGGTCCATAAGGCCACCCAGCGCGCGGTGCCGCGCGCCAGCCGGCCGTCGCCGCGCACCAACATGATGAACAGCGCGCCCAGTAGCGGCAGGAAAGTGACAACGGAGAGGATCGGCCAATTCATAGTATTTTCCGCCTGCCCTAACGAAGCGCGAACGTGAACCAGGTGATGAAAAGCGCCGCGCCGATCAGCATGGCGAACGCGTAGTGGTAGAGATAGCCGCTCTGCAGACGGATGACGTTACGGGTGACGTCAAGCACACGGGCGGAAACGCCGTCCGGCCCGAAGCCGTCGATCAGCCAGCCGTCGCCGCCCTTCCACAACAGATAGCCGAGCCGCTTGACAGGGTTGACCAGCAGCGCCTCGTAGATCTCGTCGAAGTACCATTTGTTGAGCAGGAACTTGTAGAGCACCTCGTGCTGGCGCGCGAGCTCGACCGGGATGTCGGGCCGGCGGATGTAGAAGTGCCAGGCAACCAGGAAGCCGAGCGCCATCATCACGGTCGGCAACACGCTGAACTCCAGCGGCACATGATGCATGTCCTCGAGCACCGTGTTGCCCTTGGCGAAGGTGAGCGAGGAGCCGAAGAAGCCCTCAACGCCGTGGCCGGCGAAGATTTCCTTGAACGGCAGGCCGGCGAATATCGAGCCGAAGGCAAGAAAGCCGAGCGGGATCAGCATCACCATCGGGCTCTCGTGAGCGTCGCGCCAGTGCTGGCGGTCGTGCGGCTCGCCATGGAAGGTCTTGAAGATAAGCCGCCACGAATAGAACGAGGTGAGCAGCGCCGCCCCGACCGTGCAGATAAAGGCGTAGAGCGCCATCGGGTTTTGCCCGACGAAAGCCGCCTCGATGATGGCGTCCTTGGAGAAATAACCGGCGGTGAGCGGAAAGCCGGTGAGCGCCAGCGTGCCGACGATCATCGTAATGTAAGTGAAGGGAATGCGGTCCTTCAGGCCCCCCATGTGGCGCATGTCCTGTTCGTGATGCATGGCGGTAATGACGGAGCCGGCCCCGAGGAACAGCAAACCCTTGAAGAACGCATGGGTGAACAGATGGAACATGCCGACCGAATAGGCGCCGACGCCCATGGCCACGAACATGTAGCCGAGCTGCGAGCAGGTCGAATAAGCGATCACGCGCTTGATGTCGTTCTGCACCAGGCCGATGGTTGCGGCGAATACGGCGGTGGTGGCACCGATGAAGGTGACGAAAGCCTGCGCGTGCGGCGCCAATTCGAATAGCGGCGACAGCCGCGCCACCATGAACACGCCCGCGGTCACCATGGTGGCGGCGTGGATCAGCGCGGAAACTGGCGTCGGGCCCTCCATGGCGTCGGGCAGCCAAGTGTGCAGCAGGAACTGGGCCGATTTGCCCATGGCGCCCATGAACAGCAGCAGGCAGATCAGCGTGAGCGCATCGACGTGCCAGACGAACAGCGGAATGGTTTTTCCAATGAGTGCCGGCGCCTGCGCGAACACGGTGTCGAGATCGACCGCGCCCACCATCATGAAGAGGGCGAAAATGCCGAGCGCGAAGCCGAAATCGCCGACGCGGTTGACGACGAAGGCCTTGATCGCGGCGGCGTTGGCTTCCGGCTTGTGATACCAGAAGCCGATCAAGAGATAGCTCGAAAGACCGACGCCCTCCCAGCCGAAGAACAGCTGCACCAGATTGTCGGCCGTCACCAGCATCAGCATGAAGAAGGTGAAGAGCGACAGGTAAGCGAAGAAGCGCGGCCGGTAGGGGTCTTCCGCCATGTAGCCGATGGAATAAAGGTGCACGAAGGCCGACACCGACGTCACCACCACCAGCATGACCGCAGTCAGCGTGTCGATGCGCAGAGACCATTCGACGTTCAAGTTGCCGGAGGCGATCCAGGTGAAGACCGGGACGCGCATGTCGTGATGGCCGAAGCCGACCTGCACGAAGGCGATCCACGACAGGATCATGGAGATCATCAGTAGCGTGGTGGTGATCAGTTCGGTCGTGCGCGAACCGACGGCGGCGGGCTCGTGTGCTTCCGGCGCGTGATGGACGTGAGGAACGGCGCCGCCCGCATCATGCGCCGCCGGGGCCTGTTGGTGCGGCGCGTGATCGGTCGCGGTTTCTTCAGCGCCGGGCGGCGGACCCTCGCCCGGGCAGCGGGCGCGCGCGCCGGCAATGGCGATGAGCGCCGCCAGGATAGCGCCGAGAAGGGGCAGGAAGACGATGGCCTGATACATTTCCGCCCCGTCAGCCTTTCATCAGATTGATATCTTCAACCGCGATCGAGCCTTTGTTGCGATAGAAGACGACGATAATTGCAAGCCCGATGGCGGATTCGGCGGCGGCGACGGTGAGCACGATCAGCGCGTAGATCTGGCCGACGATGTCGCCGAGATGACTGGAGAAGGCGACGAGGTTGATGTTGACCGCCAACAGGATCAGCTCGATCGACATCAGGATGACGATCACGTTCTTGCGGTTGAGGAATATGCCGAAAATCCCGAGCGTGAACAGGATGGCGGCAACCGAGAGATAATGGCCGAGCCCGATGGTCATGGCGCCCCTCCCAGCCCCTGCCCCGGCCGCACGTGGCGGATCTCAATCGACGCCGCCCTGCTGCGCCCGACCTGTTCGGCAATCACTTGCCGGCGCACGCGCTCCCTATGCTGCAGCGTCA
>CAYLMY010000163.1:0-7474 GCA_964384635.1 uncultured Undibacter sp. | reverse complement strand
CCGACGCGGGCGACGCCGCCCAACGCCATCGCCGCGTTGAACACGAAGAACGCCAGGAACTGGCTGATCAGCGCGACATAGGCGAGCCCGGCCCAGGCCGGCCACGGCACGTTCGCCAATCCGCGCGGCCACAGCGCCAGCGTCGCCAACACCGACAGCGGCAGGAACAGCGCCACCTGCCAGGAGATTACCTCCCAGCCCGGCATGTGGAGGCTCAGTCGTCCCGACAGCGTGTAGCCGACGGCGCCGGCGATGACGGTGCCGACGAGGAACAAATCGCCGAGCGCGAAGCCGCGCGCCTCGCCGCGGCTCAGCACGAACAGCACGACCATGCCGGCGCCGGCCGCGCTCGCCAGCCAGAAGCCCGCGCTCGGCCGCTCGTGCGCGATCAGGGCCGCCGCCGCCGCGGTCGCCAGCGGCAATATGCCGAGCACCACGCCGCCATGGGCGGCCGGCACACTCACCATGGCGAGCGCCATCAGCACCGGAAAGCCGACGATGGTGCACAGCCCGGCCACCGCCAGCTCGCCCCATTGCACGCGCGTCGGCCAGGCCCGGCGCGTGGCGATCAGCAGCGCGAGCCCGGCGCCGCCGGCGATCGAGGCGCGCGCCGCCGTCAGAAACAGCGGATCGATTGTCGCGACTGCCAGCCGTGTCGCCGGCAGCGTGCCGGCGAACAGGCCCATGCCGGCGAGGCCGAGGGAGAGGCCGAATTTTTTATGTGAGCTGGGCATGCGAGGCGCGCGCACGCTAGCGGTTGCGATCCGCGAAGGCTAGCAAGCGGCGCGGATGGCGCTAGGGGTGACTTGCGGCGGCGGCCTGCAGTTCGCTCAGCGCGGCGCTCGCCTCGTGGCGCAACGGCTGCATCACGGCTTCGTCGGCCGGCAGCGAAGCGCCCAGGCTCGCCAGCGGCCCGATCGGCGCCAGCGGATCGTCGCTATCCGGCGCCAGCATCAGCGCCGGAATCATCAGTGCGACGGTCCACACGGCGACCGCCAACAGCAATGCCAGCTTGCGGCGAATTTCCATCACGAAAGCGCCCCCCGGCACTTTTTTGGCGATGGAACATCGTCTCACAAATTCCGTGCTGTCCCGTTGCGGAACAAGCGCGAATTGCGCCGCGCGCGTTTAGCTTTCGTTAGGCATGGTCATGCGCGCATGCGCGAAGCCTTCGTCCCGCGCATCGCGCCGGTCTCGCCGCACATGATCCTCAATTTCGTGGCCGAGAAGACCCCCGGCCTGCCGCGCTTGTATTGAGGCCGGCGTAGCTCACGCGGACAGGCCGGCTCGCTTGCAACCCGGTTATTAACGCGGCCGGCTTTACCTTAACGCTGGCTTTTTTGCTCTAGTCCCGCGCACCATGCGACGTTCCAAGCGGATTGAGAGGAGCCTGTGATGTCGCTGCCTGGCATGGAAACAATTTCGAATTGGATATTTCATCCCGGAACCTACGAGATGGTGTGGTACGTGCTGCTCTGCGTCGTCTGGTATGGCTTTATGACCGAGCGACGCTTGAAAAACATTCAAGAACGATTGGACGCGATGACCGCGGATAAAGCGAACGACTCTTCCGCGCGTTCGTGAGCACTTTTGCAACAAGCGCTAGCGGCCGATGACGGACATGGCCGGCCGAAAAATGGCCTGGCTCGATCCACCGGCGCTCTGCCCGGGTCGGGGATAGAACCTGCTTGATAGACTTACGCCGTCCTGGCGCCGCCGCCGGACCGCCCCGTTTTCGCCGCGAGATCGACGCGCGCGGCCGCCGGTCCATTGTGTCTCGTTTTATTTAAACCGCCGCCGATTCATTGATGCCTTACAAACATACCGTCCGTAAGCATGAGCCTCCTGAACGGAATACCTTTGCGCAAGGGGCTCACGATGGAACTGATCAGCGAGCAATCTTCGCCTGCGGACATCTTGTCATTTCCGCAAATATCGCGGAAGGAAGAACAGCTGCTGCGAACGGTATTGAACAACATGACGCAAGGCGTGTTGATGTTCGATTCCGACATGCGATTAATATTTTGCAATCAGCGCTACACCGAAATGTATGGATTGTCGCCGGATGTGGCGACGCCCGGCTGCCGCCTGCGCGACCTGCTGAACCATCGCATCGAGATCGGGTCCTTTTCCGATGATCCCGATGACTACATCGAACGGCTTACCGAAGGTATCGCCGAAGGAAAGACTTTTAATCGCACTGTAAATTTGCCCGATGGGCGGGCCTTTTCGGTGCTGAGCAAACCGATCGCCGGCGGCGGCTGGCTGGCGACCCATGAAGACATCACCGAACGCCAGCGCTCGGCCGAGCGCATCGCGCATATGGCGCGTCACGACGCGCTGACCGACCTGCCCAATCGCGTGTTGTTGCGCGAGCGGCTGGATCACGAGCTCAAGCGCGTCAAACGCGGCGAGTGTCTGGCGGTCCTGTGCCTCGATCTCGATCAATTCAAAGGCGTCAACGACGCGCTCGGCCATCCGGTCGGCGACGAACTCTTGAAACTGGTCAGCGTGCGGTTGCGCGGCTGTACCCGCGAGATCGATACCGTCGCCCGCTTGGGCGGCGACGAGTTCGCCATCATCATGACGCAGATGCAACAGCCGACCGACGCCGCTTCGCTGTCGAAGCGAATCCGCGATTCGGTCAACAGGCCCTACCAGATCGACGGCCACCAGATCGTCACCGACATCAGCATCGGCATTTCCGTGGCGCCGATCGACGCGATGGCGCCGGATCCGCTTTTGCGCAACGCGGACATGGCGCTGTACGGCGCCAAGGCCGACGGGCGCGGCACCTATCGATTTTTCGAGCAGGAGATGAATACGCGCATGAAGGCGCGGCGCGAGCTGGAGATGGACCTGCGCAAGGCGCTGCTCGGCAAGGAATTCGAGCTGCATTATCAGCCGCTCGTCAGTCTTCAAACCAATGACGTCAATGCGTTCGAGGCGTTGCTGCGCTGGGATCATGCAAAGCGCGGGATGGTCTCGCCGGCCGAGTTCATCCCCATCGCCGAAGAGACCGGACTGATCGTGCCGCTCGGCGAATGGGTGCTCAACACGGCCTGCCAGGAGGCGGTCAATTGGCCCGATCACATCAAGGTCGCGGTCAACCTCTCGCCCGCCCAGCTCAACAACCGCAATCTGCTGACCATGGTCACGGAGGCGTTGGCCTCGTCCGGCATGTCGGCGGACAAGCTGCAGCTAGAGATCACCGAAACCGTCCTGCTCCAGAACACGTTCGCGACTTTGACGACGCTGCACGAATTGCGCCGCATGGGCGTGCAGATCGCGCTCGACGATTTCGGCACCGGCTACTCCTCGCTCAGCTATCTGCGCAGCTTCCCGTTCGACAAGATCAAGATCGACCGCTCGTTCATCCAGGATCTCTCCAATGGCGCCGAACCGCTGGCGATCGTCAACGCGGTCGCGGGGCTTGCCAAATGCCTCAACATGACATCGACCGCGGAAGGCGTGGAAACCCAGGCGCAGCTGGAAGCGCTGCAGTCGGTCGGTTGCACCGAGATGCAGGGCTATCTGTTCAGCCGCGCGCGGCCGGCCAACGAGATCAGGCAATTTTTCACACGAAACTCAGCTGGCAAAAAAGGCGCAGCCTGAGAACAATTTCAGTTGATCCGCTTGCGGCCGGTGATCATCGCTTTGACGAGATTTTCGCGGTGCTCGAAGCTGGCGACGAGCACGCCCAGCAGGTGCAGCGCGACCAGGCCGACGGTCGCGTTGGCCAGCAGCTCGTGAGCATCCTCCATCGCTTTCGAACCCGAAGTGGCGTCGGTCGTCATCAGGGTGCCGGTCACGCAGGCGCCGGCCAGCATGACGATGAGCGCGATGATCATGAGCCCGCCGGCCGGGTTGTGCCCGATCGTGCGGCGCGCCCGCAGTCGCAGTGCGTCGCGCAGATAGGTTATCGCTTCGCGCGGCGAACGCACGAAATCGGTAAATCGCGCATGACGCGGGCCGATGAAGCCCCACACGATCCGCAACGCCAGCAAGCCGGTGATCGCATAACCGGCGGCGAGGTGCAGCCGCTCGGCCTCGTCACCCGCCACGTAAGCGATCACGAACAGCGTGACCAGCGACCAATGGAATAGGCGCACGAGCGGGTCCCACACCTTGACCGTCGCCGGCAGCGTCGCGCCGCCGGCTTCGTTTAACGCGATTTCATTGGTGGCGGACATCGTCGGTTTCCTTCTGTTCCCTGCTCGGCCGCGGGACACGACGAGCGATAGCCGCAAACTGCCGGAACCGCGCTGACCGGGTGCTGTTGATCTATGTCAGCGAGTTGTCAGGCTGATTGCGGCATGATGCGCGGCTGAAAACGGCCGGAAACCCATGACGTTGCGTCTTCATTCAGCCGCGCTGGCGGCCATGCTTGCCTTGGCGGCGATGGCGCCGCTCGCTGCCCATGCCGATGAGGGCGAGCAGGACGAGGTGCGCCACTCAGTCGAGCGCGGCGAGATTCGTCCGCTGGCGGATATCCTCGCTGCCATCCGGGACAAGCTGCCGGGCGAAGTCGCCGGCGTCGAGGTCGAGCACAAGGACGGCCGCTGGGTTTACGAGTTCCGCGTGGTCGACAGCAAAGGACGGCTGTTCGAAGTCTATGTCGATGCCCGCAGCGCGGCCATTGAGCAAATCAAGGGGAAGTAATGCGCATTCTCCTGGTCGAAGACGACCGCCGCATTGCCGCCGACATCGCGCGCGCGCTTCAAGCCGGCGGCTACGTGGTCGAGAGCATCGGCGACGGCGAGGAGGCCTGGTTCCGCGGCGACACCGAAGACTACGGTGCCATCATCCTCGATCTCGGCCTGCCGAAGATGGACGGGCTCTCGGTGCTCAAGCGCTGGCGCGCGAGCGGGCGGCGCGTGCCGGTGCTGATCCTGACCGCGCGCGGCAGCTGGGCCGAGCGGGTCGACGGCATCGACGCCGGCGCCGACGATTACCTGCCGAAGCCGTTCCAAATGGAAGAATTACTGTCGCGCCTGCGCGCGATCGTGCGCCGCGCGTCAGGCCAGGCGTCGTCCGTCATTAGCGCGGGGGACGTGACGCTGGACGAGCGGCAGATGAAAGTGAGCGTGCGCGGCGTGCCGGTCGCGCTATCGCCGCTGGAATATCGCGTGGTCGCCTATCTGATGATGCGGCGCGGGCGTGTGGTCTCGCAAGCCGAGCTCGACGAGAACGTTTACGGCCACGGCGAGGACCACGGTTCCAATGCGCTGGAAGTGCTGGTTGGCCGCGTGCGCCGCAAGCTCGGCGTCGATCTGATCGAGACCAAGCGCGGCTTCGGCTACATCGTGCCGGACCCGCCCGTATGAGCGCGCGCTCGCTTCGGCTGCGCCTGATCGCCGGCGGTATCGTCGCGATCCTGATTGCGCTGACCGTTGCCGGCGCCGGTCTGGTCGTGTTGTTCGAGCGCCATGTCACGCGCACCATTGGCGATGACCTCAACGTCTATCTCAAGCAGCTGATCGCCGGAGTCGATGTCGACGCGCAAGGCAAGCTCATGGTCATGCGCCCGCCATCCGACCCGCGCTTTGCCGAGCCGCTGTCGGGCCTCTATTGGCAGATCGCCGACGACCGCGGCCAGTTGCTGCGCTCGCGCTCGCTATGGGACACCGCGCTGACGCTGGAAGCCGACAAGCCGGCGCCTGGAGAAGTCCATCATCATGTCATGACCGGGCCCTCGCATGCCCAAGTGCTGGTGGCGGAACGCGTGGTCAGCCTGACCATCGCCGGCGAGCGCGTGCCGGTGCGGGTCGCGGTCGCCGCCGATCTCGCGCGCGTGTCGGCGGCGGCCAGCGCATTCTCGCGCGATCTCGCTTTGGCGCTGGGTGTTCTGGGCTTGGTGCTGGCGGTCGCCACCGCCATCCAGGTCAGCCTCGGCTTGCAGCCCTTGGGCGCGCTGCGCCGCGGCATCGCCGACATCCGCGCCGGTCGCAGCGATCATCTGGCGCCGGCCGCGCCGGTCGAGGTGCAGCCACTGGTCGAGGAGGTCAACGCGCTGCTCGACGCGCAGGAACGCGAGATCGAGCGCTCGCGCGGGCGCGCCGCCGACCTTGCGCACGGGCTGAAGACGCCGCTGGCGGCGCTGGCCGGCGACGCCAAGCGTCTGCGCGAGCGCGGCCAGGAAGATATTGCGCGCGACATCGAAAGCGTGGCCGGCGCCATGAGCCGCCACGTCGACCGCGAACTGGCGCGCGCCCGCGCCCGCGGCACCGTGCGCCGCAAGGCCGGCCTGTCGACCGAGCTTGCGCCGCTCGTGCGCTCCATTCTCGGCACGCTGGCGCGCACGCCGGCCGGCGCGCAGGTGTCATTCGACCAGCTGATCGCTGATGGCCTCACCGTGCCCATGGATCGCACCGACCTCGCCGAGGTGCTCGGCAACATCCTCGACAATGCCGCGCGCCACGCGGCTCAGCGCGTGCGCATTGCTGCGGAGCCGTCCGGTCCCGCGGTCATTATCGAGGACGACGGGCCGGGCATCGCAGCCGACGCCCATCCCAGCGTGGTCGAGCGCGGTACCCGGCTCGACCAGCGCGAAGGTGGCGCCGGCCTTGGCCTCGCGATCGTGCAGGACGTGCTGGAGGCCTATGGCTGGCAGATCGCGCTCGGCGACTCTGACCGGCTCGGCGGCCTCAAAGTGACGATCGCGCCGGCCGCACCCGCGGCCGCGTCCCCAGCGACTTGAACGATCAGCCCGCATCCCGTGATGGCTGACCGATTGCTGACAGGCGCCGTCAGGCGCCCGACGTCGGCACCCTGCTAGGTCGGGCATCGGAACGGCAACCGCCGTTTGCGAACCAAGGGAGAGATCACATGCGGACACTTTTTGCTCTGGCCATGATCGCCGTTCTCGGCGGCTTCGGCGTGGCTTTCGCAAGCGACCACGGGCGTAGCGACGAGCGCGCCGCGCAAGGGCGCTCGCTCTCGGCCGACGACATGAAGGCGAAGGCCGACAAGATGGGTTACGACGTCGAGCATCTGAAGAAAGACGATGAGCACTACCATGCGCGTCTCATCGACCGCGAGAGCGGCGCCGGCGTGACGGCGGCGTTCGACAAGGAGACCGGTGAGCTCGTCGATGCCAAACTGGCGCGCGACGACCAGGAGGCAGGCGAGCACAAGGAATCGCGCGAGCGCGACGAGTCGCGCGAGCACCGCGACGGCCATCGCGAGTCGGGCGAGCACCGGGAGCAGGACCGCGACTAGCATCATGCGCGCTGCTCTGGGCGCTTTAATCGGACTGTGGCGCCGATCATGTCGGCGCCACAGCGGCGTCTTGGCGAGCAAGCCAATGATCACGCGAGCAATGCGCTGTTCGGCGCCGAGCGACCGCACTTCTACGAGCATGGCGCATTATGCGCTGGACGCATGCGCTTCGCTCGTGCGCCATGCAAAACGAGAATACAAAATTGGCGGGGCGCCCGGCGGGTGCTCCGCCGGACGCCCCTTATCAAGCATC
>CAYLMY010000162.1:6455-7522 GCA_964384635.1 uncultured Undibacter sp. | reverse complement strand
CGTAGGAACGAAGGCGGGTCTTCTTGGCCGCACCAACCCGATGAAATCGGCCGGACAACGCGGAGGCTAGAACGGCTTGTTCCGGTCATACGTGGCGTTGGCCGTGAAATCGATCTTTGCAATGGTCTTGTGTCTCGCCGCGCGACGATAATGCCGGCCGGCGATCACCGTTTTGACGTGGTGGCGTAGTGCCGATATGGCCGCGTTGTCCTTTTCGGCCTTAGCATGGAGCACGCGCGGCCATATCGCCTTTTCCGCAGGCGTGGCCACCACTTCGGGAAGCGCCTTCGGCCGCTCGCCGGCGGCGATCACCTGCACCACGTGATAGCCACCCGCTTTGAGCGCCTTGAGCAGCGCCGGCAGCGCCAGCGCCGTGGCGGGATGGATATCGTGCATCAACAGGATGCCGCGTCCTTTGGAATTCAGCCGGCGCATGGTGCGCCGGATGAGTGCGCTCGGGGTGGTGCCGCGCCACCAGTCATTGGTGTCGATGTCGGCGCTCCATGTCACCAGCCCTTTGTGTTCGAGAAAGTGCTCGATGGCATTGGTACGGCCGAGACCGGGGATGCGGAAGAACGGCGAAACCGCCTTGGGATCGCCGAGCGCGGCATCAACTGAAGCGATGCCGCCATTCACCTCGCTCGCCACCCGTTGCATCGACAGGCGCTGCATCGCGAAAGGATGGTGCTGCGTGTGGGTGCCGATGCTGTGGCCCTCGTTGTAGATGCGCCGGACCAGATAGGGACGGGCGTGCGCCATCTCGCCGACCAGGAAATAGGTGGCCTTCACGCAATTCGCCGCCAGAGTATCAAGAATGGAGTTGGTATAAGGCGGGATCGGGCCGTCGTCGAAGGTGAGTACCACTTCGTGGTCTTTGAGCGGCAGCGTGTGCTTGTACTGGATGGTGCCGAGCAGTTGGTATTCGCTGGGGCTGATAGTGATCACCCGGCTGGTGCCGAGCGCATCCGGATGGCCGGGGCAGGCCGGCTCGGCCGCCTCAGCAGTCTTCTTGGCGATTGGCCGTTCCGCCGGTTTGGCGGCTGGTTGTTCAATGGGCTGTTCAGTTG
>CAYLMY010000162.1:0-6355 GCA_964384635.1 uncultured Undibacter sp. | reverse complement strand
GCGTTGAATTGGATTGAGAAACCGATTGAGCGGAACTCGAAGCGAGACCGCCAACCAGACACAACACAACAAACACAACAAAACGCATTTCTTCCCCCGCGCGCAAATTCGCGCCCTATCGCGCTAACCTGAATGGCGAGCCTATTGAACCTAACGAGCTAAAGCTTAACCAAAATCTAATCGAGGTAAATGGCCTAGGGCACTGTCTTTTGTGACGTTTTCGGCCCGGTGGCGGAAAAGCGGGGACATCTTCAGTTCAAGATGCGCCGGCTGCCGGGCGGCACCACGTGGACGATGTGGTAGCCCCGCCGTTTCAGCTCGCGCAGGAAGGCAGGCAGCATGCGGGCGGTCTGCGCCTTGGTGTCGTGCAGCAGCACGATGCCGCGGCCGACCTTGTCGATGCGGGACAGGATCAGGTGCAGTTCCTGGTCCGGCATCATGGGCAGCCAGTCGCTGGCCCAGACGTCGGCGCCGAACACCACGATGCCGCGGTCTTGCAAGTAGGCGAGCAAAGCGGGGCTGGAGACGAAACCTGGAAAGCGGAAAAACGGCGTCGCCGGATCGCTGCGCCGCTGGCCATAGAGCGCATATTCGTCGGCCGCGATGCCGCGGTTGATCTCGGCCTCCGCCTTGGCGAGCGGCATGTGGCTGAGCAGCGGGTGCGAGAATGTGTGATGGCCGAGGCTGTGACCCTCGGCCAGCTCACGCCGGGCGACCGCGGGATGCGCCTCGACGTTGCGGCCGAGCAGGAAGAACGTAGCCTGCACGCATTCGTGCTTGAGTGCGTCCAGCACTTTCGGCGTGGTGGTCGGCCAGGGTCCGTCGTCGAAGGTCAGCACCAGTTCCTTGTCGTTGAGCGGCAGGGTGCTCGGGAATTGCTTGCGGCCGACCCGCGGCGTGGCGATGGCGTCGACCTCGAGCACCCGCGCGGTCCCGAGTGCTTGTGGATTGCCCGGGCACGGCTGCGCCGCGGTGGCCAATGGCAAGAGGACCGCGGCAGCGACGATGGCGATAAAGCGAATCATGGGTGGGCCTCGGGAACCGGGCAATTGAGCGCAAGTGCCGGCGGGCGGCAAGGGTGTCCTGATCGAGTCTATCATGCGTTAAACGTTTGCCCGCCCTGAGGGCCGGGCGTACAAGCGGCGCGCTCCTTATTCTTCCGCCGTCGAGGCCCGCGATGCTCGATGAAAAGACCAAGGCTGAGCCGCTGCGCGGGGAGGACGGTGCTATCCGCGCCGAGTTTGTCGCGCGCGTCGGCCATGCGGTCGACGCCGACGATACCGCAGCCTTGCGCGCGCTGGTCGGCGATCTGCACGAGGCTGATCTCGGCGCGGTGCTGGAGGCGCTGGAGCCGGAACAGCGCCCGCGGCTGATCGAACTGCTCGGCATCGACTTCGACTTCACCGCGCTCACCGAGGTGGACGACGCGGTGCGCGACGACATCCTCGAAGAGCTGCCGCCGCAGGCGGTTGCCGAAGGCGTGCGCGATCTCGAATCCGACGACGCGGTGGCGATCCTCGGCGACCTCAGCAAGGAAGAGCAAGCCGAGATCCTTAAGCAGCTGCCGCCGCCCGAGCGTGTCGCGCTCGCGCGCAGTTTGGAATACCCGGAAGACGCCGCCGGCCGGCGGATGCAGACCGAATATATCGCCGTGCCGCCGGCGTGGACGGTCGGCCAGGCGATCGACTACATGCGCGAGACCGTCGAGTTGCCGGAGCGATTTTACGAGCTCTATGTGGTGGACGAGGCCGGACGTTTTCTTGGCGCCGTGCCGCTCGATCGGCTGCTGCGCTCAAAGCGCCCGGTGCCGGTCACCGAACTGATGGAGGAGGAGCGGTGGCGCGTGCGCGCCAACGAGGACAAGGAAGACGTGGCGCGGCTGTTCCAGCGCTACGATCTGGTCGCGGCGCCGGTGGTCGATGCCAACGACCGGCTGGTCGGCGTCATCACCTTCGACGACGTCGCCGACGTCATCGAGGAAGAAGCGGAAGAAGACATCAAGGCGCTCGGCGGCGTCACCCATGACGAAGAACTGTCCGACACGGTGTGGACGATCGCCCGCGGCCGCTTCAACTGGCTGCTGGTCAATCTCGGCACCGCCTTTATCGCCTCGCTGGTGCTCGGCCTGTTCGCGGAGCAATTGCAGAAGATGGTGGCGCTGGCGGTGCTGGCGCCGATCGTGGCGAGCCAGGGCGGCAATGCCACGACGCAAACCATGACGGTCGCGGTGCGCGCGCTCGCCACCCGCGATCTCAGCGACGCCAATGCCTGGCGGGTGATCGTGCGCGAACTGCTGGTCGGGCTGCTCAACGGCGCAGCCTTCGCCGTCATAACCGGCATTGCGGCCTATATCTGGTTCAAGGTGCCGGGCTTGGGTTTCGTGATCGGGCTGGCGATGATCTGCAACCTCACCGCCGCCGCTCTCGGCGGCATCCTCATCCCGCTGGCGCTGCACCGGCTCAAATTCGATCCGGCGGTGGCCTCGAGCCCGTTCGTCACCACGGTGACCGACGTGGTCGGATTTTTCTCGTTTCTTTCCATCGCCACCATCTGGTTCGGCCTCCGTTGAGCGTGCATTGGGGCCGCTTATATTTTCATTCACCTTGTTTGCTGACCGACCATTAACGCTGAATTCGTAAGCCTGATCGCCTCAAGGACCGCGGGCCTCAGGGGTTTTCCGGTGGACGGCGACGTCATATCGCAAGCGACGGGCGCGAAACCCCGGCGCTCGCTGCTTGCTTTGGCAAGGCGGTGGGGCGCGGCCGCCGGCCGCATCGGCACCCCGCGGGCGCGTGCGCTGAAACTGTTTTCGGCCTCGCGGCTGATCATGCTGCTCGCCGCCATCGCCACAAGCGCGACGCTTAGCTGCGCGGTGATCGGCTATGGCCTGGCGCAGCGCAGCGACGAGAAGCTGTGGTCCGAGCAACGCGCCGCCTTGCGCAACGCCATCGCCGAATTTCGCGTGTTGTTCGGCAAGCCCGGCACGATTGATCCGCGTTTTGTCCACATGGTCGAGCAAAGCGCGCGCCTGAACGGCCTCAAGTTCGAGACCGAGCCGGCGCCGGGCGAGCGCGAGATACAGCCGGTGTTGGATGGGCAGGGGCGCATCGCCGGCTTCTTCACCTGGGACAAGGCGCATCCGATGACGCTGGCGATGAACCGGCTGCTGCCGGTGATCGGCGCCATTGCGGTCGTGCTGGTGGGCTTCGCCGGCTTCTCGCTGCGCCAGCTCAAGCGCACGCGCCGCGATCTGGCGGTGAGCGAGGAGCTGGCCCGCCGCGCCGCCGACGCCGACAAGCTCACCGGGTTGCCCAATCACGCCAAGACGCTCGAATTGTTGGATTTCGCTTTGGCCGAGCGCGCCGGCGAGGAGGTCACGAGTTTCGCGCTGATCGAGCTCGACGGCATGGCCGACGTCAACGCCCAGCTTGGCGTGCTCGGCGCCGACGAGCTCATTGTCGCGGTTGCCGGGCGGCTGAAGGAGGTGCTGCCGGCGGACGCCGTTTGCGGCCGCAGTGGTGGCGACGAGTTCGCGGTGTTGCGCACCACTGCGCGCGATACCGAAATGCACGCCACTATCCGCGGCGCAATCGAGGCGGTGGCACGCCCGTATTGGATCGACCGGGTGGTGCGGGTGAGCGCCCACGCCGGCTTCGCGCAGGCGCCACGCCATGCCACGACCCGCGGCGAGCTGACGCGCCAGGCCGAGCTGGCGCTGCGCGCGGCGGCCAAGAAAGGCCCCGGATCAATCATCGCCTTCGAGCGCGCCATCGATACGGTGTCGAGCGACCAGAAATTCATCCAGCGCGAATTACCGCGCGCGCTCAGCGCCGGCGAGCTGGAGCTGCACTACCAGCCGATCGTTGCCGCGCAAGGCGCGCGCATAGTCGGCGTCGAGGCGTTGCTGCGCTGGACGCATCGCGAGCGCGGGGCCATCGGGCCGGCGATTTTCATTCCGGTGGCCGAACAAATGGGTCTGATGGATACGCTCGGCGCCTTCGTGTTGCGCCGCGCGCTCGACGACGCCAAGCGCTGGCCCGACCTCTATGTCGCGGTCAACCTGTCGCCGCTGCAGGTGCGCGACGCTTCAATCGTCGATCTGGTGCGCTCGGCGCTGGCTGAGAGCGGTGTTGCGCCGGCGCGGCTGATGCTGGAGATCACCGAAGGGGTGCTGATCGACAACCCCGAGGAAATGCTCAAGCGCATCGAGGACCTGCATGCCCTTGGTGTGCGCATCGCGCTCGACGATTTCGGCTCTGGCTATTCCAATCTCGGCTATTTGCAGCGTTTCCCGCTCGACAAGCTCAAGATCGACCGCAGCTTCGTCAACGCGTTGGGCAAGTCCGCCAATGGCGGGGTGATCATCCAGGCGATCGTGGCGCTCGGCCGCGCGCTCGGGCTTTCGGTGCTGGCCGAAGGCGTGGAGACCGAGCAGCAGCGGGTGTTGCTGCGGCTCGCCGGCTGCGATGAAATGCAGGGCTTCCTGTTCGCCAAGCCGGCGCCGCCGCAGGCGATCGACCGGCTGTTGGCGCAGGGCAAGCCGAGCCCGGCGCGCGCGGGCAGCGCCGCGTGAGCCGCTGACAGCGCGCTTCCCAGGCGATAGAGTTCGATCGCGCCAAGCTGGCGCGTGCCGGAGAATGCGATGATCCCTAATGCCTGGTCGGGCTTCGATTTCGGCCTTGGGCCGGATGTCGACATGTTGCGCAAGTCGGTCGGCGATTTTGCAGCTGACCGCATCGCCCCGCGCGCCGACGAGATCGACCGCGCCAATGCCTTTCCGCGCGAGCTATGGCCGGAGATGGGCGCGCTCGGCCTGCACGGCATCACGGTGGAGGAGAAGTATGGCGGCGCAGGGCTCGGCTATCTCGCCCATTGCGTCGCCATGGAGGAGGTCTCGCGCGCGAGCGCGGCGGTGGGGCTTTCCTACGGCGCCCATTCCAATCTCTGCGTCAACCAAATCCGGCGCAACGGCAGCGAGGCGCAGAAGCGCAAATATCTGCCCAAGCTGATTGCCGGCGAGCATGTCGGCGCGCTCGCCATGTCGGAGCCGGGCGCCGGCTCCGACGTAGTGTCGATGCGCACCACCGCGGTTAAACGCGGCGACCGCTATATTCTCAATGGCTCGAAAATGTGGATCACCAACGGCCCCATCGCCGACACGCTGGTGGTCTATGCCAAAACCGACCGCACCGCCGGCGCCCGCGGCATCACTGCCTTCATCGTCGAAAAGGGCATGAAGGGTTTTGCGCCGGCGCAGAAGCTCGACAAGCTCGGCATGCGCGGCTCCGACACCTCGGAGCTGGTGTTCACCGATTGCGAGGTGCCAGAGGAGAACGTGCTGGGCGCGGTCGGCAACGGCGTCAACGTGCTGATGAGCGGCCTCGATTACGAGCGGGTGGTGCTGGCGGCCGGCCCGCTCGGCATCATGCAGGCCTGCATGGATGTGGTGATCCCTTACGTGCACGACCGCCAGCAGTTCGGCCAGCCGATCGGCCGCTTCCAGTTGGTGCAGGCCAAGCTCGCCGACATGTACGTGACGATGAACGCGGCCAAGTCTTATGTCTACGCGGTGGCGCGCGCCTGCGACGAGGGCCGCACCACCCGCGAGGACGCCGCCGGCGCCATCCTCTATGCCGCCGAGCGCGCCACATGGATGGCGCTGGAGGCGATCCAGTGCCTGGGCGGCAACGGCTATATCAACGATTTCCCGACGGGGCGCCTACTGCGCGACGCCAAGCTTTACGAGATCGGTGCCGGAACCTCGGAAATCCGCCGCATGCTGATCGGCCGGGAGATTTTCGAGAAGACGCGGTAGCCCCGCGCATTAACTTTTGCCGCCCGCGAATCAGGTAGGGCATTGGCCGACATCGCCAGCGATGGGGAGACGGCCATGATGCGGGTGCGGCTGAAGGCCGACGGGCGGATTGTCGAGATCCTGCCCGACGGCAGCGAGAAGACCCTCGATCACAGCGATCCGGCGGAATTCGTGCGCCAGGTGCGCGCGCGTTGCGGGCTCACGCAGGCGGCCTTCGCCGAGCGCATCGAGGTGCCGATCGAAACCGTGCGCAATTGGGAGCAGGGCAAGCGCCATCCGCGCGGGCCGGCGCGTGCGCTGCTCAAGCTGATCGAAAGCGCGCCCGATGCGGCCTTCGCGGCGCTCGGCGGCAGACGGCGCTAGGCTTTTCAGTTACTCGGCGGCTGCGGGCACGTGCTTCGGCGGCCGGTAGCGCGCGATCCGCATCAGTACGTACATCGCCAATAGTATGCCGATATAAACGATGAGCTGCATTTCGGTCGGCCGCTCGGTGTAGCCGATCAGCGCGTGCAGCATGCGGCCGAAAATGCTGCCTTCCGA
>CAYLMY010000161.1:4274-7586 GCA_964384635.1 uncultured Undibacter sp. | reverse complement strand
TACCGGTCGATAATCTTCCGATAGATCGTCGTCAGCGCGCGCAGGTCGGCGATCGGCACGCGCTCGTCCACTTGGTGCATGGTCTGGCCGACCAGTCCGAATTCCACCACCGGGCAATAGGCCGTGATGAAGCGCGCGTCGGAGGTGCCGCCGCTGGTGGACAAATGCGGCCTGCGGCCGGTGACCTCTTCGACCGCCTTCGCCACCAGCTCGGTGAACGGCCCCGGCTCGGTGACGAACACGCCGGCGTTCGACGGCTCCCATTCGAAGGCATATTTGATCTTGCCGCCGGCCGCCTTTTCGGCGCGCTGCGCGATCAGGCTTTTGAGCGAGTCGAGCGTGTGCCGGTCGTTGAAGCGGATGTTGAAGCGCGCCCGCGCCTCGCCGGGAATGAGATTGACCGTCTTGTTGCCGACGTCGACCGAGGTGAACTCCAGGTGCGAGGGCGGAAAATGTTTGCTGCCTTGATCCAGCGGCTCCGCTTGCAATGCCGCGATGAGCGTCACCAGACCACGAATCGGGTTTTCGGCGCGCTCCGGATAGGCGACATGACCCTGCCGGCCGCTCACGATGAGGTGGCCGTTGAGCGAGCCGCGCCGGCCGATCTTGATAGTGTCGCCAAGAACTTCAACGTTGCTGGGCTCGCCGAGTACGCAGTGGTCGAATTTCTCGCCCTGCTCGGCGGCCCATTTTAAGAGCTTGGGCGTGCCGTTGACGGCGATGCCTTCCTCGTCGCCGCTGATCAGGAACGAGATCGAGCCTTTCAGCTTGCCGCGCTGGTCGGCGAGATGGTTGAGCACGGCGGCCACCGCGCAGGCGATGCCGCCCTTCATGTCGACCGCGCCGCGGCCAAAGAGCTCCGCGCCATCCATTTCGCCGGCGAAGGGCGGATGGGACCACGCCTTCTCGTCGCCCGGCGGCACCACGTCGCTGTGGCCGGCGAAGACCAAGTTGGGCTTTGCCGTGCCGATGCGGGCGTAGAGGTTTTCGACGTCGTCGGCGCCCGGCTCGCTGAAGGCCAGGTGATGCACGGCGAAGCCGGCGCCCTTGAGCACGGTTTCGAGAAACTTGAGCGCGCCGCCTTCCGCCGGCGTCACCGAGCGGCAGCGCAACAGGTCGCGGGCGATTGTCAAGGGATCGGCGCTCATGGGGTTGCCGAAAATTCTACGAGGTCAGGCACGACGAGCCCGATTTCTTTCAGCATTGTTTGCCACGAGTCAGCTTCAATCACGAGGCCGGGAAGATCAACGCTTGTGGCAGTCCAAACTTTCGCTCTCGCATCCCTTTTCGCCTGAATTCTGTAGTTGCGATCTACATAGCGAAAGTTCGTTGACTTAGTGCGCATCTTAATCCCTGAGCAATTCATTGATGCTCGTCTTGGCGCGGGTGCGCTCGTCCACGCGCTTGACGATGACTGCGCAATAAAGGCCCGGCCCGCCACTCGTTCCCGGCAGCGTGCCGGGTACCACGACCGAGTAAGGCGGCACCTCGCCTTGGGTCACCTGGCCGTTGGCGCGGTCGACGATCCGCGTCGAGGCGCCGAGATAGACGCCCATGGACAGCACCGAGCCTTCGCGCACGATGACGCCTTCAGCCACTTCCGAGCGCGCGCCGACGAAGCAATTGTCCTCGATGATCACCGGACCTGCTTGCAGCGGCTCCAGCACGCCGCCGATGCCGGCGCCGCCGGAGATGTGACAATCTTTTCCGATCTGCGCGCAACTGCCGACCGTCGCCCAGGTGTCGATCATGGTGCCGCTGTCGACATAAGCGCCAAGATTGACGAAGCTTGGCATCAGCACGACGCCTGGTGCGATATAGGCCGAGCGGCGCACCACGCAAGGCGGCACGGCGCGGAAGCCGGCTTTACGGAAGCGCGCCGCCGTCCAGCCCTTGAACTTGGAATCGACCTTGTCCCACCACACCGCCTTTCCTGGCCCGCCCGGGATCACGCGCATGTCGTTAAGGCGGAAAGACAGCAGCACGGCCTTTTTCAGCCATTGATTGACCTGCCATGAGCCATCCGCGCGGCGCTCGGCGACGCGCGCCTTGCCGGCGTCGAGCAGTTCGAGCGCGTCGTTTACCGCCTTACGCACCGCGCCCTTGGTCTTGGGGCCGATGGTATCGCGCGTTTCGAAAGCGTCGTCGATTGTTCTGGCCAGCTTGTCGTTGGACATGGGATTCCTGCTCATTCGGGAGCGGGTTGTCGGGGGCGGGGCAGGGGATGTCAAGGCGCCGCTAGCGTCGCGCCGTGATTGCTCCGAGAAATCCAGCGAGTTCGTCGGTCAAATAATCGACATGGGCGGCGTCGCGCCCCTCCAGTTCCCAATCCTCGCGGAACACTTCGCGCTGGCCTTGCGGCACCACTAGCACCGTGGTCATGCCGAGCGCGTGCGGCGTCTCCAGGTTGCGCGCCAAATCCTCGAACATGGCGGCCTTGCTCGGGTCGACGTCATGGCGCGTAAGGAACCGCTCATAGGTTTTCGGCGACGGCTTCGGCTCGAGTTCGGCGGCGATGATGTCGAACACGTCCTCGAAATGCTGGCCGATTTCGAGCCTTCGCATCACGGCGTCGGCGTGCTTGCGCGTGCCATTGGTGAGGATGAGCTTGCGCCCCGGCAACTGCTCAATCGCCGCGCCGAGTTTAGGGTTTGGCATGAGCGGCGAATGGTCGATCTGGTGGACATAGTCGAGATAGTCGTCGGCATCCAATCCGTGCTCGGTCATCAGCCCGCGCATGGTGGTGCCGTAGCGCTTGTAATAATCCTTCTGCACTCGGAACGCCTCATCCTTCGGCACTTTGAGGAATTCGGCGACGAAGCTGCGGATACGGTCGTCGACCTGCTGCCAGAGCAGGTGATGCGGATAGAGCGTGTTGTCGAGATCGAACACCCAAGTCTCGACGCTGCCGAAGCCGCGCGGCATGGGGCGGGACCGGGTCGGCACGGTTTACGGTTCCTTGAAGCGCACGGTGGTCGACGGATTGACGCCGGCATCGATGACAGCAAAGCCGGCGGAATTCAGGCCGCGGCTCAAGCAGTCCTTGTGATTGCTTAGCTCGAACTTGCCGTCGCGCGTGCATAGCGCGACCTTGCCGCCCCAGGAAAGCGGCGCATCGCCCAGCTTGATCGTGCGCCCATTACCGTCGACCGCCTCGGCATAACTGTAAAGCCGGTGCGGCGCGCCGCGCAGGTCGGGCCGCAGGCATTTGCCGGCGCCGACGCGATACCAGCCGCGGGTGACGACGGCGCCCATCTCGACGACGCCGAGCGCGGCCATCACCGTGTATTTGGTGTCGTTGCACCAGGAAAA
>CAYLMY010000161.1:0-4174 GCA_964384635.1 uncultured Undibacter sp. | reverse complement strand
TCGGCGAGGTAGACCGTCGGCCCCTGCGGCGTATCGGACGACCGTGCGGCGGTAAAGCGCATCTGCTGGGTCACCGGGCAGCTGCGCGCGTTGGCAATGGCGAAGTCGCCGTCGCGAACGCATAACTCGGCGTTGCCGGTCTGCGGGATGGGCGCGGTGCCGTAGACCGGCAGGGTGCGCGCATGCAGGTAGACCATGTCGGCATCGATCGCGCCGTCCAATACCGGCTTGCATGCCCCTGGATCGACGCGAAACCAGCCGCGCGTCGAGACGTTGGCGCGTTTTTCCAGTCCGATCGCGGCCTGCACCCGGTAGCTGGTGCGGTTGCACAGCATGAGCTCGGCATGCGCCGGTGCGGCCGCGAGCAGCAGAACCAAGCCGCTGAGCCATGCAATGCGATGGGTCGCGCGAATCATGCGCCATGCTAGGGCATTCGGCTGAAAGGATGGAACCGGCTTGCGAATCAACGATGCATCAGCGTGCCGACGCCGTGATCGGTCAACAGCTCGAGCAGCACGGCGTGCGGCACCTTGCCGTCCATGATGACCACGCCCTCGACGCCCTGGTCGAGCGCGTAGATACAGGTCTCCACCTTAGGGATCATGCCGCCGGAGATGGTGCCGTCGGCGATCAACTTGCGGGCGTCGGCCACCGACAATGCCTCGATCAGCTTTTTCGACTTGTCGAGCACGCCCGGCACGTCGGTGAGCAGCAGCAGGCGCTTGGCCTTGAGCGCGCCGGCGACGGCGCCGGCGAAGGTGTCGGCGTTGACGTTGAAGGTGCCGCCGGTCGCCGAGGTTGCCACCGGCGCCAGCACCGGGATCAGCTCGCGGCCGATCACCTCGCTGAGCATGGTGACGTCGACCTTTTCCGGCTCGCCGACGAAGCCGAGATCGACCACCTTCTCGATGTTGGAATCGGGGTCGACTACGGTGCGCGTCACCTTGCGCGCCTGCACCATGTTGCCGTCCTTGCCGCACAGCCCGATGGCCTTGCCGCCGGCGGCGTTGATGTAGCCGACGATCTGCTTGTTGATCGAGCCGGCCAGCACCATCTCGACGATCTCGACGGTCTTTTCATCGGTGATACGCAGGCCGGCGGCGAATTCCGACTTGATGCCGAGCTTCTTGAGCATGGCCTCGATCTGCGGCCCGCCGCCGTGCACGACCACCGGATTGATCGCGGTCTGCTCCAGCAGCACCACGTCGCGGGCGAAATCGCGCGCGGTCTGCTCCTGTCCCATGGCGTGGCCGCCGTATTTCACCACGACGATCTCCTCATCGTAGCGCTGCATGTGCGGCAGCGCTTCGGACAGGATGCGCGCCTGCGTCTGCGGATCGATTTTGGGGGCTTTGCTCATCGCCTCGGCCTTTGCGTGGTGGTGGCGCTCTTTTAGCGGCCGCCGCCGTTCGGCGAAAGAGGCACTATCCCGCGCGCAAGCCGGCGAGCGCCGCCGCAGTCAGGGCAAGCCAGCTGATGATCAGGATGACGCCGCCCGTGGGCGCGGCAAACGGAAACAGGCGGCCGCCGAGATAAGCCCGCGCCGCAACGTCGGCGGCGAACAAGGCGGCCCCGAGCACAAAGCCGCAGATCACGATAATGCCAAGCGGGCGCAGAATGATTCCGGAGCGGGCAGCAACTATGCCGGCGATCACCGCCACGGCGTGGATGAGTAGCAGATAGCCGGCGCTGTCGAGCCCTACGCCCGGCTTGCCGTGGGCGCCGGCGGCGGTGAGCATGATGCCGGCAGCGCCCATGACGCCGGCCAGCGCGATCAGGATCTGGTCCATGCGACGACCATAGCCCAGCTTGCGCCAGTGCAGAAGCCGAAGTCTATCGTGGCCCCACAGGACACGGCCGTATCGGGCGGCGGCAAACGATTGTGCTAAGTTTGGAGTTTCGGAGAATCGACTGGGTAAGCAGCATGGGAAAAGAGCGGATTGCGGCCTTCAGCGACGGCGTGATCGCGATCGTCATCACGATCATGGTGCTGGAATTGAAGATCCCGCACGGCGCGGACTGGACGTCGCTCAGAGAGGTGGCGCCGCATTTCGTGATCTACGTGCTGAGCTTTGTTTATCTCGCGATCTACTGGAACAACCATCATCATCTGCTGCACACCGTCACGCACATCGACGGCCTCATCATGTGGGCCAATGCCAATTTGCTGTTCTGGCTGTCGCTCATTCCGGCGGCCACCGGCTGGCTCGGTGAAAACCTGCTGGCCCCGGTTCCGACGGCGGTCTACGGCGCCGTGCTGCTGATGCCGGCGATCGCCTATCTTTTGTTGCAGCTGGCGATCCTGCACCGGCACGGGCGGCGATCCGTGCTCGCGCACGCGCTCGGCAGCGATCTCAAGGGAAAGCTGTCGCCGCTGCTTTATCTCGCCGCGATCGTGTTGGCTTTCTATATGCCCTGGGCATCGATCGCCATCTATGTGCTGGTTGCGGTCATGTGGATCGTTCCCGACCGCCGGATCGAGAAGGCGCTGCCGAAAACTTAAATGCGGTGTTCGACCGCGAGCTTTCAGCGCAAGCCGCGTTCCGCCAGCAGCCGGCCAATCGCCGTGCGCAGCTCGGCGATACCGGTGCCCTCGCGGGCCGAGGTAGCCAGCACGCCGGGGAAGGCGGCCGAGCGGCGGTGCCCTGCCGGGTTCCTGCTTCTCGGCATTTCCACATTTTCGGCCAGCTTACGGCCAACTAAAGCCAGCCCGCTCCCTTCAGCTTGCCGGCGTGGCTACGGCGCAGGGAGGTTAGTATGCGTGCTTCAGATTTTGTTGAGCGGAAATATCACCTCGACGTTTCGCGGTATGCACCGCCGCAATATCGTGTCCCGGCCGGCGAGGCGACAATTCGGCCGATCCTGGAACGGCTGAGCCGCGGCATTTCCCGGGACGATCCGAATTCAGCGTCCGCGCTGAGCGTGCCACCAGCCGAGCCGATCCACGTATACGATGCGTGTCCGCCGCCGAAGATTCCGCTTTCGACGACCGGGCGGCTTGCCGTCGCCATGGGTCTCGCCGCCGTGCTGGCGACGGTGTCCGTCACCTTCCTCCAATCGAAGGCCGAGCATCCAGCGTCCGCTGCCTCGGCTGGCACGTCCAAGACAGCGGAAACGTCCGACCTCGCGGACAGACCTAAGAAGGTGCACACCGTGACGTTGCGGCCGGAAACAACGATGGCGGCCGAAGCGCAATCTGCCACCGTCGCGAAGCAGCCAGCGCCGCCGCCGGCGCAATCCGGCGCCAGCGTTGCCGATCGAATCGAAGCAGTCGGCATGAAGCCGGCGCAGCCGCGTCCCGAAGCCGAACGCGCGCTCACGGCGCCGCTGGCGACGTGGGCCATGTTTCCCGCCGTGCCTGCTTCGGGGCCATGGAGCGCTGCGACCGAGCCGGCGGACGTCAATAATGTGAAAGATGCGCCGGAGCAGGCGGCCAGTGTTCCGCACCGTCAGGCAAAAGCCACCAAACATGTTCGGCACAACAGCAGGCGTCGGGCGCGGCCGCAACAGGCGCAATCCGCCGCGGCAAAACCGCAGCTGGCAAAGCAAGCGGCGGCGCCGGCGGAGACCCAGACAAACGCGGCTCAGCCCATCAAGAAGTTTCCGCTCCAGGCTGCCTTGGATGCAATCTTTGGAAACAGCAACGATAGCGGCTCTGGCGGTGCCGCGCCGACGACGAGTGAGGCGGCATTCCGCTAGCGCAAGACCGCTTACGGCCTTAGGCGACGCCGCGCTCCGCCAGCAGCCGGGCAATCGCCGCGCGCAGCGCGGGGATACCGGTGCCCTCGCGGGCGGAGGTTGCCAGCACGCCGGGAAAGGCGGCCGGGCGCTTGGCCAGCGCCGCCTCGACTTCCGCGATGCGGGCGGCAAGCTCCGGCGCCTTCACCGCGTCTGCCTTGGTCAGCACGATCTGGTGGCTGACCGCGACCTGGCCGAGCGCATCGAGCACGGGCGCATCGGTCGGTTTGAGGCCGTGGCGCGCGTCCACCAGCACATAGACGCGGGCGAGGTTGGCGCGCCCGCGCAAATAGGCGTGGATCAACTCGGTCCAGGCCGCGATCTTGGACTTGGCGGCGGCGGCATAGCCGTAGCCGGGCATGTCGACGATGCGCAAGGCGCCGGCGCCGGTGAAGAAAATCAGTTCCTGCGTGCGCCCGGGCGTGCGCGAAATGCG
>CAYLMY010000160.1:0-7620 GCA_964384635.1 uncultured Undibacter sp. | reverse complement strand
GCGCTCGACGAGGCCCTCGCGCTGCCGACCGATTTTTCCGCCCGCATCGCCCGCAACACCCAGATCCTGCTGCTGCAGGAAGCCGGCGCACGGCGCACGGTCGATCCCTGGGGCGGCTCTTATTATGTCGAGCGTCTCACCTACGAGCTCGCCCGCAAATCTTGGGGCCATATCGAGGAAGTCGAAGCGCTCGGCGGCATGACCAAGGCGATCGAGGCCGGCATCCCCAAGCTGCGTATCGAGGAAGCCGCCGCCAAGACGCAAGCCCGCATCGATGCCGGCGTGCAGTCGGTGATCGGCGTCAACAAATTTCCGCCCGCCGAGGATGCCCCGATCGAGGTGCTGAAGATCGACAATTCCGCGGTGCGCGCGGCGCAAATCGACAAGCTCAAGCGCCTGAAGGCCGAGCGCGACCCGGCCGCGCTGAAGGAGGCGCTCGACGCGCTCACTCGCGCCGCCGACCGCGGCAACGGCAATCTGCTGGCGCTGGCGATTGACGCGGCCCGTGCCAAGGCTACGGTCGGGGAGATTTCCGCGGCGCTGGAGCAGGTCTATGGACGCCACGTGGCCTCGATCAAGGCGATCACCGGCGTCTACAAGCGGGAGGTCGGCATGACCGGCGCGGTCGAACGGGTGCGCAAGGCGGTCGAAGCGTTCGAACAGGCGGAGGGCCGCCGCCCGCGCCTGCTGGTTGCCAAGATCGGTCAGGACGGCCACGACCGCGGCCAGAAGGTGATCGCTTCGGCCTTTGCCGATCTCGGCTTCGACGTCGATATCGGGCCACTGTTCGCAACGCCGGCGGAAGCCGCGCGCCAGGCGGTGGAAAACGACGTGCATATCCTCGGCGTGTCGTCGCTCGCCGCCGCGCATCTGACGCTTGTGCCGGAGCTGAAGGCGGAGCTCGCCAAACAGGGCCGCGACGACATCATGATCGTGGTCGGCGGCGTGGTGCCGCCGCAGGATTACGACGCGCTGAGGAAGGCAGGCTGCGAGGCGATCTTCCCGCCCGGCACGGTGATCGCGGACGCGGCCGAGAAATTGCTCAAAACGCTCAACAAGCGGTTGGGGCACGGCAAAGAGGCGGCCGAGTGAAGAGAGCTTTGGTGCGCGCGGGCTTGGCGGCGCTTTGCGCGGTTTTGCTCGCCGGCTGCGTCGACTCCAAAGGCCCGATCCTGGCGGACTCGCAGCCGGTTCTGGGCGCGCGATTGAAATTGCAGCTCTATTCCATGCGCAAGGGATATGCGGAGGACCCCGAGCAGGCGAGTTTCGCCTGGAACGGCAAGCTTTATGCCCATAGCGGCGGCGGCCTGGCGGACGTGCGCGGCTTCTCGCTGCATCCCTTCGCGGGCGGCAACTACATCATCCAGTCGGTGCCGGTGAAGCGGCCGCAGATGGCCGAATACGCGCTGATGCGGCCGCTCGCAGACGGCGTCTACCATGTGGTCGTCATCGACGAGGCCGACGCCGACGCGGCCACCCGCGCCACGCATTGCACCAAGCTTCCAAACATCGCCTGCCGCATCGCGACGCGTGACGCGCTCTTCGCATTCGCGCGCGCCACCGCCGCCCGCCATAGAGACGAAGGCGGACTGGCGATCCGGCTGGCCAACTGACGCACCACAATATTTTCCGCGCCGACACTACCATGGCATTTTTGCCTTGGCGCTTAAGCGACAAAAAAATCTCATTTCGTTGACTTTACCGCGTTGTCGCTGCGATCTATCGTCCACGCGCTGCGGTTTTAGACAGCGCCGGGAGGAAATAATGACAGCAACCTATGATGCCGTCCTGAAAGCCAACGGCCAATATGCCGCAAGTTTTGGCGACAAAGGCAAGCTCGCCATGCCGCCGGCGCGGCGCTTTGCCATTCTCACCTGCATGGACGCGCGGCTCGATCCGGCCAAATATGCCGGCCTCGCCGAAGGCGACGCCCACGTCATCCGCAATGCCGGCGGCCGCGCCAGCGACGACGCCATCCGCTCGCTGGTGATCTCGCACAAGCTGCTCGCCACCAACGAATGGTTCGTCATCCATCACACCGATTGCGGCATGCTCACCTTCACCAACGAGGTCATGAGCGATCTGCTCGACGACAATCTCGAGACCGCCGGCTTCGACGGCAAGAAATGGTCAAATTCCAAGCACGGCGGCGGCTCGGTCTGCGGCCATTTCATCAACTGGCACACGATCAGCGATCTGCCCAAGAGCGTGGTCGAGGACGTCAAGCGCATCCGCACCCATCCGCTGGTGCCGGGCGCGATCCCGATCTATGGCTTCATCTATGACTGCGGCACGGGCCGCATCAACGAGGTGAAGGAGGCAAGCGCGGCGGGCAAGCCGACGGCTTGAGACCCCGTCAGCCCTCGCGGAAACGGCACGTTCGGTGTAAATGGGCGGAATGGCCGCATCCGCCCGCGAATCGTCCGAACCGATCGCCAAGCTCGCCGCCGGCATCCGCGCCGGCGACCGCGCCGTGCTGGCGCGCGCCATCACGCTGATCGAGAGCAAACGCGCCGATCACCGGGCGCAAGCGCACCGGCTGGTGCAGAAATTGCTGCCGGTGACCGGCAAGGCGGTGCGGCTCGGCATCACCGGCGCGCCCGGCGCCGGCAAGTCCACCACCATCGACGCGCTCGGCACTTTTCTTACCGGCCAGGGCCACAAGGTGGCGGTGCTGGCGGTCGATCCGTCCTCCAGCCGCACCGGCGGCTCGATCCTCGGCGACAAGACGCGCATGCCGAAGCTTGCCGGCGATCCGCAGGCGTTCATCCGGCCCTCGCCCGCCTCGGGCACGCTCGGCGGCGTCGCCGCCAAGACGCGCGAAACCATGCTGGTGTGCGAGGCGGCCTCCTACGACGTGGTGATCGTGGAGACGGTCGGCATCGGCCAGTCGGAGACCGCAGTCGCCGACATGACCGATTTCTTTATGGTTCTGATGCTGCCGGGCGCCGGCGACGAACTGCAGGGCCTCAAGAAAGGTATCGTCGAGCTTGCCGACATGGTCGCGGTCAACAAGGCCGACGGCGACAACATCCAGCGCGCCCAGCAGGCGGCGGCCGAGTACCGCGCGGCACTCAACATCCTCACCCCGCAGTCGGCGACCTGGTCGCCGCCGGTCGTCACTTTTTCGGCGCTCACCGGCAATGGCATCCCCGAGTTGTGGAAACAAGTGCTGGCGCACAAAGACAAGATGGCCGCCTCCGGCGAGCGCGACGCACGCCGGCGCGCCCAGCAGGTGAAATGGATGTGGACCATGCTGGAGGAGCGGCTGACCGCGCGGCTGCGCAGCGATCCGGCCGTGCGCGCCAAGCTGCGCCAGGCGGAGGCCGCGGTCGCCGCCGGGAAATTGACGCCGACGCTGGCGGTGGAAGAGATTGCAAAGCTGCTGGGGGTGTGAAAGTCGCGCTTGCCTTTCCGCCGTCATTGCCGGGCTTGACCCGGCAATCCAAAATGGCTGGCAGCGATGACTGCTTTACGTAGGACTGTTGCTTGCTGAAGCTCATCGTGGATGCCCGGGTCGAGCTCGGGCATGACGCCGAGATTGATGCGCGCCCAATGGCCAACGAAGCATGACCACCATTCTCGTCACCGGCTTCGGCCCATTTCCCGGCGCGCCGTTCAATCCGACCATGCCGCTGGTGCGAAGGCTGGCGCGCTTGCGGCGGCCGGCTTTGGCGGAGGTGACGCTCGTTCCGCACGTCTTCTCCACCAGCTACGCGGCGGTCGACCGCGATCTGCCCAAGCTGATCGCTCGCTACCATCCCGACGCGCTGCTGATGTTCGGCCTGGCGCCGCGGGCAAAGACCATCCGCGTCGAGACCCGCGCGCGCAATGCCGCGTCAATCTTGCCGGACGTGGGCGGAGCCTCACCGCGCCGCCATAGCGTCGAAGCCGGCGCGCCACCCGCGCGGGCGCTGCCGGCGCCGGTGCGACGCCTGCTTGGCGCCGTCCGTGCCGCGCGGGTGCCAGCCACGCTCTCGCACGATGCCGGCGGCTATCTCTGCAATTATTTGGCCTGGCAGGCGGCGGAAGCGGCGCGCCGGCCACGTGGGCCCCGGCTTGCCGGTTTCATCCATGTGCCCAATATCCGCCGTCACGCCCGGCCGGGCGCAGCAAAAAGACGCCGCACGCTCGACGATCTCACCCGCGCCGGAGAGCGCCTGCTGGTGGCGCTGGCCGCGGCAGCACGGCGTTAACCTCCGCCAGCGCAATATGGACCAATGATTATCGACCGCCGCCGCCTGCTGCTCGGCTCCCTGTCCGGCGCCGCCGCTATCGCCACACCGGCGCTGGCCGCGCCGCTGTCGCGTTACGGTCTCGACGCCGCGCAATTCGGCGTGCACGCGGGTGCGCCCGACGACCAGACCGCCAAGCTGCAGCGCGCCATCAACCAGGCCGCGCAGGCGCGCGCGCCGCTGATGCTGGCGCCCGGCCGCTACCGCGCCGGCAATCTCAAGCTGCCGACGGGCGCACAGCTCGTCGGCGTACGCGGCGCCACCCGCCTGACCTTGACGCAAGGACCCTCGCTGATCGCCGCCGAGCACGCCGACATCATCTCGCTTACCGGCTTGGTGCTCGACGGCGGCGGCAAGCCGCTGCCGCAAGGGCGCGGCCTCGCGCATCTGATCGACGCCCAGTCCCTGCGCATCAGTGATTGCGAGGTCCTGCGCGCCGGCGGCAACGCCATCGCGCTGGCGCAATGCGACGGCGCGGTGACGGGCACGACCATCATCGATGCCGCCGACAACGCGCTGTTCTGCATCGACTCGCGCGGCCTGATCCTCACCGCCAACACCATCCGCGGCTCCGGCAACGGGGGCATAAGGGTCTGGCAGAGCGAGAAGCGCGACGACGGCAGCCTGATCGCCGACAACCGCATCGAGGACACCGGCGCGCGCAGCGGCGGCACCGGCGAGAACGGCAACGCCATCAACGTGTTTCACGCCGCCAACGTGATCGTGCGCAACAACGCGATCCGCAAGGCGGCGTTCACCGCGATCCGCGGCAATGCCGCGTCCAACATCCAGATCATCGGCAATAATTGCGCCGCGCTCGACGAAGTCGCCATCTATTCGGAGTTCGGCTTCGAGGGCGCCGTGATCGCCGACAATGTGATCGACGGCGCCGAGAACGGCATTTCCGTCACCAATTTCAACGACGGCGGACGAATGGCCACCGTGCACGGCAACCTCGTGCGCAATCTTGGGGCCCGCCGGCCCGGCACGCGGCCGGACGATGCCGGCATCGGTATCGGCATCGAGGCCGAAACCGCGGTCATCGGCAACGTGATCGAGGATGCGCCGACCGCCGGCATCCGCGCCGGCTGGGGCCCCTATCTGCGCAACGTGACCGTCAGCGGCAATGTGGTGCGCCATGCCGGCTACGGCATCCAGGTGTCGGTTGCGGCCGGAGCCGGCGATGCCGCCATTTCCGGCAATCTCATTTCCGGCGCCCGCCTTGGCGCCATCGTCGGCATGGAGTGGGCCAAGCCGGTGACCGGCGACCTCGCCAAAGACGGCGCCGCGCGCTATCCGCAACTGACAATCGCCAACAACCGGACGCGCTAGCCGCCACCTTTCCGTCCGAATGCCGCTATAATAGCCGGGCCATGCCGCCCGCCCGTCCAACCCGCCGCAAGATCATCATGCTCATTGTTGTCGCGCTGTTCCTTGCCCCTATCCTCGCGCGCGCCGCGCTCTATGCCGTCGGCAACGCTCCGCGCTCGTGGCGCGACGCCGACTGGTCGAGCACCCGCCTGCTGCCGGCAGCGAGCCAATACAAGCCCGCGCGGGTGCTGGTATTCACCGGCACCACCGGCGCCTGGAAAGGCATTTTTTCGATCCATAGCTGGATCGTGCTCAAGGGCGCGAACGCCACCGAATGGACCCGCTACGACGTGGTCGGCTGGGGTAGCCCGGTGCGCACCAACGGCTGGCCGCCGGACGGGCTCTGGTACGGCAACAGGCCGGTGCCGATCGCCGATATTTCCGGTCCGCAAGCCGAGGAGCTGATTCCGAAGATCGAGGCGGCGGTGAATGCCTATCGCTTCGCGCAGGCCGGCGACTACCGCATCTGGCCGGGGCCCAACAGCAACAGCTTTACCGCGGCGGTTTTGCGCGCGGTTCCCGAACTGGGCGTCAGCCTGCCGCCCAATGCCGTCGGCCGCGACTACCGTGATCGGCTCTATGCCGGCTTGACCGACAGCGGCACCGGGCTCGAGCTCAATCTGCACGGGCTGGCGGCGCTGAAAGTGGGCTGGGTGGAGGGCATCGAGCTCGACCTGTTTGGGCTGGTGGCCGGGCTCGATTTGCGCCATCCCGGCTTGAAGTTGCCAGGCTACGGCCGCATTGGGCTTGAATCGCCGGTCGCCACCGCGCTGGCGCGCTAACTCACAATCCTCTCACGGCCTTTTGTCCCCATGTCATCGCGCACCGAGAGACGCGGGTGGCCGGCTCGTGGCAATTTGCCCCCAAGCAACCGAGGATGCCCGCCCCATGCGCGACACGCTGCCGCTGCTCGACAAGATTCCCTTTCCGGCGCTCCGCCGCGGCAAGCTCGACACGCTGCAGATCAATGTCGGCTATCGCTGCAACCAGTCCTGCTTTCACTGCCACGTCAATGCCGGCCCCAACCGCACCGAGGAAATGGCGGGCGACGTCGCCGACACCGTGCTCGAATTCATCGCGCGCCGCGGCATCGCCACGCTCGATATCACCGGCGGTGCGCCTGAGCTCAACGCGCATTTCCGCCGGCTGGTGACGCGCGCGCGCATGCTCGGTGTCAAGGTGATGGACCGCTGCAACCTCACCATTCTGCAGCAACCAGGCCAGGAGGATCTCGCCGAATTTCTCGCCGCCCATGAGGTCGAGGTGGTGGCGTCGATGCCGTGCTATCTGCAGGACAATGTCGAGCGTCAGCGTGGCAAGGGCGTGTTCGAGGGCTCGATCCGCGGGCTGAAGATGCTAAACGCGCGCGGCTACGGGCGCGACGCGGGCCTAGTGCTCAATCTGGTCTATAACCCGCAAGGCCCGGCGCTGCCGCCGGCGCAGGCTTCGCTCGAATCGGACTACAAGCGCGTGCTGGGCGAACAATACGGCATCGTGTTCAACAACCTGTTCGTTCTCGCCAACATGCCGATCCAGCGCTTCGGCTCCATGCTGGTGAGCAAGGGCGAGTTCGACGGCTATCTCGAGCTTTTGCAGGACGCCCATCTCGACGCCAATCTCGACACCGTGATGTGCCGCAATCTCATCTCGGTGGACTGGCGCGGCTTCGTCTACGATTGCGACTTCAACCAGATGCTCGACCTGCCGTTGACGCAGGGCGCGCGCGAACGCGTGCATCTCGCCGACCTCATTGACAACGATCTCGAGGGCCATCCGGTGCGCGTCGCCGGCCATTGCTACGGCTGCACTGCCGGGCAAGGCTCGAGCTGCGGCGGCGCGCTGAAAGAGGCGGCGGAATGAACGTCGTAGCCTTTTCGCCGTTGGCGGCGGAAACATCCGCCGGCCGCATCTGTCCGCGCGACTACGCTTACGCACCCTCGGTGTTCGCGCGCGTGGACGATTTTACCGCCGACACGCTCTATGTGATCGGCGGGCTCTACGGCAATCTCGCCGC
>CAYLMY010000159.1:0-7621 GCA_964384635.1 uncultured Undibacter sp. | reverse complement strand
CCAGGCGCCGCCGCGCGCGGGCAGGGTCAAGACTTTCGGTGTAAGGAACACGATCGCATTTATATACTTGACAATTGTACGCTGAGAGAGTAGGCTTTTGGTCATAGGGAGCATCCCATGGCCAAGATCGCCGCGTTTCAGAACCCCATCTTTCAGGACGAGACCAAGGCCCGCGAAGCCTTAGAGGCCGTGCTTTGGTCTGATGGGCCTTTTTGCCGCCATTGCGGCAATTCCGATCCCGACAAGATCGCCAAGATGCAGGGCAAGTCCGCGCGCCCCGGCCTGCACTACTGCAACGAGTGCAAGCGTGAATTCACCGTGACCGTTGGCACCGTATTTGAACGCAGCAAGGTTCCTTTGACTAAGTGGTGGATGGCGGCTCACCTGATGAACTCTGGCAAGAACGGCGTAAGCGCCCACGAAATTCACCGGACCATCGGCGTTACTTACAAGACGGCATGGTTCATGATGCATCGCTTGCGCGAAGCGATGGCCGACATTGCCCCCGCTCCTATGGGCGGCAGAGGTGGCCAAGTGCAAGCCGATGAAACGTATTATGGCAATACGTCGAAGCGTTCCAAGTCATATCGCAAGGGCTTGAAGCGCAAGGAAGCCGTGCTGGCGCTTGTCGATCCCGCCAAGGGACAGGCGCGCGCCTTCCACATGAAATTAGGCGTGGGCAAGGACGCTGTTCGCAAGATCATCGTCGCTAACGCCAGTCGCAAGTCCACGCTCGTTAGCGACGAAAGCAAACTCTACACGAAGCTCGGTAAGGAATTTGCCAAACACGAAACCGTTGTACATTGGGCGGGCGAGCAATACGTGAATGAGCGAGGCTACACTACGAACCAAGTCGAGAGCTTTTTCGGCACTTTCAAGCGCGGTATGCGCGGCACTTACATTCACTGTGGCCAGCAACATCTACAGCGCTACCTCAATGAATTTCAGTTTCGTTATAACAACCGCTCCGGCCTCGGAGTTTCTGATGGGGAACGGACGGCGCTTGCGATGAAGGGTAGCGAAGGCAAGCGCCTGACGTATCGGCCGGTTAACTAAGCTAAACCCCAAGTTCAAAAAACACGCCACTAGGCGCTTTTTGGCTTGGCGGAAGCGCGTTTTCCCCGAGGACTTTTAGACTTCCTTCCTCTAGGATCGCCAAGTTTCATATCCTCGTGGAGCCTGGGTAGCATACGTCCAAGCGCGGCCATAAGGCGTTTGGTTTTTTCGATTTCGGATTGTTTTGTCATGGTGACAGCCCCGCCAATAAAACTAACCGCCCCGCCGGAACCACACGAAGAAGAATGCGACAAAGCATTGGGCGCGTTTCTGCGAGCATGGGATCAAATCCAGCACTCGATTGGTGAATTGCTTACGCGGCTGACTGAATCAAACCCGACAGGCGGCTCTATCCTAGCAGAATCAATCTGGGATTGGCGAACTCAAAGAACAATAATCGAAGCATTGGGGCATGAGAGACTTAAAGGAGCGGACTACCAGACATTATGTGACCTTACTGAGCAACTACATAAGGCCAACACGCGACGCAATAGCATAATTCATGGAAAATGGACAGTTATTATAAATGTTCACAGGGATGACGAAAAAAAGATTCGAGCCATAACAGGAAAATGGGTTCGTGCCGATTGGCCCGCCGACATGACGGAAGTGTTTGGTGACAAAGAAGCCCGGAAGGAACACGAATTGAATGTGCAGCAAATTATTAATATAACTAAATCAACGAGGACACTCGCGCGACAAATTTCAGCTTTTGCAAAAACTATTTCGCTGAAACCTTATGTTCCTCCAAAACCGCTAGACATTTCCTAGCGAGGCGGCGGAACGTCTCCCCGCTATCGTCTTGCGAAATACCACATCCGACTTCTTCATAAAGCAGGTCGGCAACTTTTTGAATGCGATCATCTTTCGATGCAGTTTCCTTTGCACTCATCGCGCTCTCCTTTTCGCGCCGGAGAGCGCACCCATACACTTGCTGCCCTGTCGTCCCGAACCTAGGACTTTAGTCTGGCAATTGTCAAGTATATAAATGCGAACACGATCCTAGGCATTACATCCCAAGGGCGATTCGCGCAAGGACAATCTGAAGTAGCATCATTCAAATTCGCAGCCCGTCACTGGCGCCCACTTGCCCGTAAAGCTGTGAGTTAATGGCACTTTTCGCGAGCCACTTCGCGACCCGGACACAATTCGTGGCAATGATCGGGGCCATGGCGCGTCCGCGCACCTCCCCTCAGCCGGAAGTCCCCGGCCTCGCCGCCCGCAGGATTGCCGTCGACCTTCTTGACGGCGTGCTGCGGCGGCGCATCGCGCTCGACGAGCAGCTCACCGGCAAAGGCGCCCATCCCGGCATCGCTTCGCTCGCCGACCGCGATCGTGCGCTGATGCGCCGGCTCGCCGCCACTGCGCTGCGGCGGCTTGGGACCTTGCGCCACCTGCTGGGCGGATTTCTCGAGAAGGGATTCCCCGCCGACGCGCCGCGCACGGAAGCCATCCTGCTGATCGGCGCGGTGCAGATTCTGTGGCTCGAGGTGCCCGACCACGCCGCGGTCGATCTCTCGGTGCGCCTCGCCCAGGCCGACCGGCGCGCGGCGCGCTATGGCGGCCTGGTCAACGCCGTGCTGCGCCGCGTGGCGCAGAACCGCGAGGCGCTCAGCCTCGGCAACACCACCCGCGACACACCGGACTGGCTGCTGGCGCGCTGGCGCAAAACCTACGGCACCGAGACCGCCCGCGCGATCGCAGTCGCCAATGGCCACGAGCCGGCGCTCGATCTCACCGTCAAGCAGGATCCCGAAGGTTGGGCCGAGCGGCTGCGCGGGCGCGTGCTGCCGACCGGCAGCGTACGCACGCTGGCGCAAGGCGCGATCTCGCTGCTGCCCGGATTCAATGAAGGCGCCTGGTGGGTGCAGGACGCCGCCGCATCGCTTCCCGCCCGCCTGCTCGGTGACGTGCGCGGGCTTAGCGTCGCCGATCTGTGCGCGGCGCCCGGCGGCAAGACTGCGCAGCTCAGCTTTGGCGGCGCCCGCGTCACCGCAGTCGATCGGTCGCCCGCGCGCCTCGAGCGTCTGCGTGACAATCTCGCGCGGCTCGCGCTCGACGCCGAGACCGTCGCCGCCGACGTATTGGATTGGCAAGCAGGCCCGTTCGACGCCGTGCTGCTCGATGCGCCTTGCTCCTCGACCGGTACCGTCCGCCGCCATCCGGACGTGCCCTGGCTCAAGGCCGAAGCCGATATCGCCATGCTCACCGCATCGCAGCAGCGCCTGCTCGACCGCGCCTTGGAGCTGGTGAAGCCGGGTGGCGTCCTCATCTATTGCGTCTGCTCGCTGGAGCCGGAGGAAGGGGGCGAGCAGATCGCAAGGCTGCTGGCCCGTGATGCATGCTTTGCCCGCAAGCCGATTGCTACCTGCGAGCTTGCTGGCCACGCCGAATTTGTCACCGGCGACGGCGACCTGCGCACGCTGCCGCAGCATCTGCCCGATCCGGATCCGCGCTGGGGCGGGCTCGATGGCTTCTATGCCGCCCGCCTTGTCCGCCAAACGCCCTAATCCTCGGGCCGTAAAGGCATATTGGCCCTGGACCGGCCCTTCGCTATCGTGGGGAATCGCGCGCAAGAATAAGACGCGCGGCAGGGGACGAGCGCCTTGATGATGCGGGTTTCGGTCGCGGATCGGGCCAGGCTCTCCGTGTTCGTGGGGCGCCGCGCATTCCGCAGCCTCATTGCCCGCTTCAACGCACATCCGTTCACGCGCTGGCGCTACGGCTCGACCTCAGCCGACCGCCTGCTGATCGCGCCGCAGGACCTGCGCACCGCCGACGCCACCCGTGCCGCTGAAATCTATGCTGGCCGTTTCGCCTTCGCCGGCAAGGTGGTGATCTGCGACCGACGTTCGGCATTTGAATTGACGCCGCCGTCCGACGAATGGGCGGTGGTGCTGTTGAGCTTCGCCTGGCTGCGCCACCTGCGCGCGGCCGATTCCGCCATCACCCGCGCCAATGCCCGCTCGCTGATCGACGAATGGATCAACCTGCAAGGCTCATGGCATCCGCTCGGCTGGCGGCTCGACATTTTGTCGCGCCGGCTCGTCTGCTGGCTCAGCCAGGCACCCTTCGTCCTGCAGGACGCCGATGCGCGCTTCTACCGCCGCTTCATCCGCAGCCTGTCGCGACAGGTGCGATACTTGCGCCGCTCGCTCAAAGCTTCGCGCGACGGGCTGCCGCGGCTGCAGGCGATGATCGCGCTCACCTACGCGGCGCTCTGCCTGCAGGGCCAGTCCGGTTACCTGCGCGCCAATGTGCGCCGTCTCAGCGACGAGCTCGGTTCGCAGATCCTGCCGGACGGCGGCCACATCAGCCGCAATCCCGGCGCGCTGATCGAACTCTTGGTCGATCTATTGCCGTTGCGCCAGCTGTTCTCGGCGCGCCATCTGCAGCCGCCGGCCGCGCTCAACAACGCCATCGACCGCATGATGCCGATGCTGCGCTTCTTCCGCCACGCCGACGGCAACTTCGCGCAATTCAACGGCATGGGTCCGACGCCGGTCGATCTGCTCGCCACCGTGCTGGCCTATGACGACGCCCGCGGCACGCCGGTGTCGAACGCACCGCATTCCGGCTATCAGCGGATCGACGCCGGCCAGAGCGCGCTGCTGATGGACAGCGGGCGGCCGCCGCCGATCGCGATGAGCCAGGAAGCGCATGCCGGCTGCCTGTCGTTCGAATTGTCGTGGCGGCAGCATCGGCTGGTGATCAATTGCGGCTTGCCGGCGGTGAACAAGGAGAACTGGCGGCAGGTGGCGCGCGCCACCGTGGCGCATTCGACAGTCACGTTCAACGACGCCTCGTCATGCCAGTTTTTCGAATCGCGCTGGTTGCGCCGCCTGCTGTTCGGCGTCCCGATTATCGGCGGCCCGCGTCATATTAACGTCGAGCGCGGGCACGAAACCGGCGGGCTCGCCTTGCGCGCATCGCATGACGGCTACGCGCGCGCCTTCGGCGTGGTCCATAGCCGCCATATAAATATGAGCCCGGACGGCCGCATACTCGAAGGCGAGGACAGCTTCGCGGCGGCCAAGGGCTCCGCGCGGCCGGTAAGCGGCGCCGACGAATTCGCCATCCGTTTCCACCTGCATCCGGCGATCAAGGCCAACCGCCTGGCCGACGGCCGCGGCGTCATCCTACTGCTGCCAGACCGCGAGCTGTGGTCGTTCAGCACCTATGGTGAGACGGTGGAGATCGAGGAGAGCGTGTACCTGGCCGGACCGGATGGCCCGCGCCGCACCGTGCAGATCGTGATCTACGGCCATGCCCGCCAGCAGCCGACGGTGCGCTGGGTTTTCCGGCACACCCCGCCAGCGCCGCCGGGCCAGCAGGCGGCGACGGTGGAGGAGCCGGAATTGCCACTCTGATCGGGCTAGTGCGAAACCTGTATAAAGCGCGCCCGGCCGAATACACTTCCGCCCACTGGGTGTGCTAGCTCCATGAGCCATGGCCAGCCACCCGCGCCGCATCTCCCGCGCTTTGCTGTCGGTGTCCGACAAGACCGGCCTTGCCGATTTCGCGTGCGCGCTCGCCGGCTACGGCGTCGAGCTCATCTCCACCGGCGGCACCGCCAAGTCGCTGCAGGACGCCGGCCTGAAAGTGACCGACGTCGCCGCGCTCACTGGCTTCCCCGAGATGATGGACGGCCGGGTGAAGACGCTGCATCCGAAGGTGCATGGCGGCTTGCTCGGCATTCGCGGGAACAAAGAGCACGCGGCGGCGATGGAGAAACACGGCATCAAGCCGATCGATCTCCTAGTGGTCAATCTCTACCCGTTCGAGGCGACGGTGGCGAAAGGCGCGTCGTTCGACGACTGCATCGAGAACATCGATATTGGTGGGCCAGCCATGATCCGTGCCGCCGCCAAGAATCATGCCGACGTCACCGTCGTGGTCGAGCCCGCCGACTATGAAAGGCTGTTGAGCGAGCTTGCCCTGCACAATGTCATGACCACTCTCGAACTGCGCCAGAAGCTGGCGGCCAAGGCTTACGCGCGCACGGCGGCCTATGATGCCGCCATCTCCAACTGGTTCGCCGACACGCTGCATGACGCCGCGCCCGACTATCGCGCCTTCGGCGGCAAATTGCTGGAGGCGCTGCGCTATGGTGAAAACCCGCATCAAAGCGCGGCGTTCTATCGCGCGCCCGGCGAACGCTTCGGCGTTGCCACCGCCAAGCAACTGCAGGGCAAGCAGCTTTCCTACAACAACATCAACGACACCGACGCGGCTTATGAATGCGTCGCCGAGTTCGATCCGCGCCGCACCGCCGCCTGCGTCATCGTCAAGCATGCCAATCCTTGCGGCGTGGCGGAGGGCGAGCACCTGCTTGACGCTTACAGGAAGGCACTGGCCTGCGACCCGGTGTCGGCCTTCGGCGGCATTGTCGCGCTCAACGGCAAGCTCGACGCCGAGGCGGCCAAGGCGATCACCGAGATTTTCACCGAGGTGATAATCGCGCCGGAAGCGAGCGACGAGGCGATCAAGATCGTCGCGGCGAAAAAGAACCTGCGGCTGCTGCTGACCGGCGGGCTGCCCGATCCGCGCGCATCCGGGCTGACGGTAAAATCGGTGGCCGGCGGCCTTCTCGTGCAATCGCGCGACAACGCGGTGGTGGACGAGATGCAGCTCAAGGCCGTCACAAAACGGGCGCCGAGCGAGGCCGAGCTTGCCGACTTAGCGTTCGCCTTCCGCGTCGCCAAGCACGTCAAGTCTAACACCATCGTCTATGCCAAGGACCGCGCGACCGTCGGCATCGGCGCCGGCCAAATGAGCCGGGTGGATTCAGCCCGCATCGCGGCCCGCAAGGCGCAGGACGCCGCGGAAGCCGAGAAATTGCCGGAGCCGCGCACCAAAGGCTCGGTGGTGGCATCCGACGCCTTCTTTCCGTTTCCCGACGGGCTCTTGGTGGCAATCGAGGCTGGCGCCACCGCGGTGATCCAGCCCGGCGGCTCGGTCAACGACGACAAGGTGATCGCGGCTGCCGACGAACATAATGTGGCGATGGTGTTCACCGGGACGAGGAATTTCAGGCATTAGCCACTCAGCGCGCTACACTCTCCATGTCATGCCCGGGCTTGACCCGGGCATCCATGAGGCGCGTCAACGTGTGATGTCGGCATAGAGATCGCGCCACTGCGGATTGGCTCCTGTTATCAAGTCGAGCTTCCAAGCCCGCGACCAATGCTTGATGTTTTTCTCACTCTGGATTGCACTGTTCGGGTCGTCATAGCGCTCGAAATAGACGAGTTGCTTTAGCCCGTAGCGTTTCGTGAAGCCCGGCACCAACCCTTCGCGGTGCTCGCAGATGCGTCGAACCAAATCATTGGTTATGCCAACGTAGAGTGTCCCACGCGGCTTGTTAGTAAGAATGTAGACAAAATAGCCTGTCATCGCTGCAAAGCATCATGGATTGCCGGGTCAAGCCCGGCAATGACCGTGATGAGAGGCGGCGATTGACGACTACTGCCTTGCCAAATCCCCCAGCAAGCTCGCCGCCACCGACAGCTTCGACAGCGTCAGCCCGGAGCCGGCGATCTCATGGATCGCGTTGCGGATGCGC
>CAYLMY010000158.1:6537-7665 GCA_964384635.1 uncultured Undibacter sp. | reverse complement strand
CGCTTCGCCATTCGCGAGGGCGGCCGCACCGTCGGCGCCGGCGTGGTGGCGAGCATTATCGAGTAAGTCTGAGCTGTCGTGGCCCGCGCAAGCGGGCCACACGGTCGAAAGAGAAGAGAAAATGAACGGCCAGAATATCCGGATCCGGCTCAAGGCGTTCGATCACCGCATCCTCGATGCGTCGACGCGCGAGATCGTTGCCACGGCCAAGCGCACCGGCGCGCAGGTCCGTGGGCCGATCCCGCTGCCGACGCGCATCGAGAAGTTCACGGTGAACCGCTCGCCGCATGTCGACAAGAAGAGCCGCGAGCAGTTCGAGATGCGCACGCACAAGCGCCTCTTGGACATCGTCGATCCGACGCCGCAGACGGTGGACGCGCTGATGAAGCTCGATCTTGCCGCCGGCGTCGACGTCGAGATCAAGCTGTAAAGGCCGGGTGGGGACTTAAAATGCGTTCCGGGGTGGTTGCGCAGAAAATGGGGATGACCCGGTTGTTCACCGAGGCCGGTGAGCACGTGCCGGTCACCGTGCTGCGCTTGGCGCAGTGCCAGGTGATCGCCCATCGCAGCAAGGACAAGAACGGCTATGTCGCGCTCCAGCTTGGCGCCGGCGAACGCCGCACCAACAACATGATCAAGGCCGACCGCGGCTATTTCGCCAAGGCCAAGGTCGAGCCCAAGCGCAAACTGGCCGAGTTCCGCGTCAGCGAGGACGCGCTGATCCCGGTCGGCGCCGAGATCACCGCCGATCATTTCATCCCCGGCCAGTTCGTCGACGTCTGCGGCACCTCGATCGGCAAGGGCTTTGCCGGCGCGATGAAGCGCTGGAATTTCGGCGGCTTGCGCGCCTCGCACGGCGTGTCGGTCTCGCACCGCTCGCACGGCTCCACCGGCGGCCGCCAGGACCCGGGCAAGGTGTTCAAGAACAAGAAGATGGCCGGCCATCTCGGCAGCGAGCGGGTCACCACCCTCAATCTCAAAGTCGTTTCGACCGACGTCGAACGCGGCCTCATCCTGGTCGAGGGCGCGGTGCCGGGTGCCAAGGGCGGCTGGATCACCGTGCGCGACGCCGTCAAGAAAGCGCTGCCCAAGGATGCGCCCAAGCCCGGCAAGTTCCGCCTGAGCGAA
>CAYLMY010000158.1:0-6437 GCA_964384635.1 uncultured Undibacter sp. | reverse complement strand
ACCCTCGAAGGCAAAGAGGCGGGCTCGGTACAGCTTTCCGACGCCATCTTCGGGCTCGAGCCCCGCACCGACATCTTGCAGCGTTGCGTCAACTGGCAGCTCGCCAAGCGCCAGCGCGGCACCCACAAGACCAAGCAGCGCGGCGAGATCAACCGCACCGGCAAGAAAGTCTATGCGCAAAAGGGCACCGGCCAGGCCCGGCACGGTCCGGCCAGCGTGTCGCAATTCCGCGGCGGCGGCCGCGTCTTCGGCCCGGTGGTGCGCAGCCACGCCATCGACCTGCCCAAGAAAGTGCGCGCGCTCGCGCTCAAGCACGCGCTGTCCGCCAAGGCCAAGGATGGCGGCATCGTGGTGCTCGACAAGGCCTCCATTAAGGAGGCGAAGACGAAACTGCTCGCCAAGCAGTTCGGCAAGCTCGGGCTCGAAAACGCGCTGATCATCGACGGCGCGCAGATCGAAGACGGCTTCCGCGCCGCCGCGCGCAACATTCCGAACATCGACGTGCTGCCGGTACAGGGCATCAACGTCTACGACATCATGCGGCGCAGGACCCTGGTGCTGACCAAGGCCGCGCTCGATGCGCTGGAGGCGCGCTTCAAATGAGCACCAGCGATCCGCGCCATTACGATGTCATCGTCGCCCCGGTGATCACCGAGAAGGCGACCATGGCGTCCGAGCACAACAAGGTCGTGTTCAAGGTACGCAAAGACGCCACCAAGCCGCAGATCAAGGAAGCGGTCGAGAAGCTGTTCGACGTCAAGGTGAAGAACGTCAACACGCTGATCCGCCGCGGCAAGATCAAGACGTTCAAGAACAAAGTCGGCCAGCAGTCCGACGTGAAGCGCGCGATCGTGACGCTGGAAGAGGGTCACCGCATCGACGTGACGACGGGATTGTAAGGAATAAGTCCGATGGCATTGAAAAATTACAATCCGACCACTCCGAGCCAGCGTCAGCTGGTCAATATCGACCGCTCGAGCCTGCACAAGGGTCCGCCGGTCAAGTCATTGACCGAAGGCCAGAGCGCCAGCGGCGGCCGCAACAACAACGGCCGCACCACGGTCCGTTTCCGCGGCGGCGGCCACAAACAAGCCTACCGCAAGGTCGACTTCAAGCGCACCAAGTTCGACATGCCGGCCACCGTCGAGCGGTTGGAATACGATCCCAACCGCACCGCCTTCATCGCGCTCATCAAGTACCAGGACGGCGAGCTCGCCTATATCCTGGCGCCGCAGCGGCTCAGCCCCGGCGATAGCGTGATCGCCGCCGAGCAAGCCGATGTGAAGCCGGGCAACGCCATGCCGATCGGCAATATTCCGGTCGGCACCATCGTGCACAACATTGAAATAAAGATCGGCAAGGGCGGCCAGATCGCGCGCTCGGCCGGCTCTTACGCCCAGATCGTCGGGCGCGACCAGGATTACGTCATCCTGCGGCTGAGTTCCGCCGAGCAGCGCCTGGTGCATGGCCGTTGCATGGCCAGCATCGGGGCGGTGTCGAACCCCGACAACATGAACACCGTCATTGGCAAGGCCGGCCGCAAGCGCTGGATGGGCTGGCGTCCGCACAACCGCGGCATCTCCATGAACCCGGTCGATCACCCGCACGGCGGCCGCACCAATGGCGGCGGCAACTGGGTGACCCCCTGGGGCTTCCCGACCAAAGGCAAGAAGACGCGCAAGAACAAGCGCACCGGCAAGTTCATCGTGCTCAGCCGCCATAACCGCAAGAAGAGCTAAGGACCAACATCATGTCGCGTTCATTATGGAAGGGTCCGTTCGTCGACGGCTATTTGCTGCGCAAGGCGGAGGCCGTGCGCTCGTCGGGCCGTCACGAGATGATCCGGATCTGGAGCCGGCGCTCGACCATTCTGCCGCAGTTCGTCGGCCTGAATTTCGGTGTCTATAACGGGCAGAAGCACATCCCGGTGCTGGTCACCGAGGAAATGGTCGGCCACAAGTTCGGCGAGTTCGCGCCGACGCGGATGTTCTACGGCCACACCTCCGACCGCAAAGCCAAGCGCGCGGCAATGCCGGGAGCAGCAGCGGCGCCGGGAGCGGCGCCCGAGGCAGCGGCGCCGGCGGCCACGTAAGGGATAGATAGAGAGACGTCATGGGCAAGAGCTCACGCGGGCGAGACCTCGCCGACAACGAAGCCAAGGCGGTGGCCCGGATGATCCGGGTGTCGCCACAGAAGCTCAATCTGGTCGCGCAGATGATCCGCGGCAAGAAGGTCGCGAGCGCGCTCGCCGATCTGCAATTTTCGCGCAAGCGCATCGCCAAGGACGTGCGCAAGTGCCTGGAGTCGGCGATCGCCAACGCCGAGAACAATCACGACCTTGACGTCGACGATCTCGTCGTCGCCGAGGCCCATGTCGGCAAGGCGCTGGTGATCAAGCGCTTCACCCCGCGCGGCCGCGGCCGGGTGGGAAGCATTTTCAAGCCCTTCGCCAACCTCACCATCGTGGTGCGTGAGGTCGAGACGCCGGCCGAAGCCAAAGCTTAAGGGAGAGCGAGAGTGGGTCAGAAGGTCAATCCAATCGGGCTTCGGCTCGGCATCAACCGCACCTGGGATTCGCGCTGGTACGCCGGCAAGAGCGAATACGGCACGCTGTTGCATGAGGACATCAAGATCCGCGAAGAGCTGATGAAGCAGCTCAAGCAGGCGGCGGTGTCGCATATCGTGATCGAGCGCCCGCACAAGAAGTGCCGCGTCACCATCCACTCGGCGCGTCCGGGCGTGGTGATCGGCAAGAAAGGCGCCGACATCGAGAAGCTGCGCCGCGTTGTTGCCAAGCTCACCGACAGCGACGTGGTCATCAACATCGTCGAGATCCGCAAGCCCGAGCTCGACGCCCAGCTGGTGGCCGAATCGATTGCCCAGCAACTCGAACGCCGCGTCGCCTTCCGCCGCGCCATGAAGCGCGCGGTGCAGTCGGCCATGCGGCTTGGCGCCGAAGGCATCCGCATCAACTGCTCGGGCCGCCTGGGCGGCGCCGAAATCGCGCGCATGGAGTGGTACCGCGAAGGCCGTGTGCCGCTGCACACGTTGCGCGCCGACGTCGACTACGGCGTCGCCACCGCCTTCACAACTTACGGCACCTGCGGTGTCAAGGTCTGGATCTTCAAGGGCGAAATCCTCGAGCACGATCCGATGGCGCAGGACAAGAAGATGGCCGAGGGCGACCAGGGTCGTCCGCGCCGCGAGAGCGCGGCCTGAGAGGAATAAGAGTTAAGTCATGCTGCAACCGATCCGCACCAAGTTCCGCAAGGCGCACAAGGGCCGCATCCACGGCGTGGCCAGCAGCGGCGCCAAGCTCGCCTTCGGTCAATACGGCCTCAAGGCGCTGGAGCCCGAGCGCGTCACCGCACGCCAGATCGAGGCCGCGCGCCGCGCGCTTACCCGCTTCATGAAGCGGTCGGGGCGGGTGTGGATCCGCGTCTTCCCGGACGTGCCGGTGTCGAAGAAGCCGATCGAGGTGCGCATGGGCAAGGGCAAGGGCACGCCCGAATTCTGGGTCTGCCGCGTCAAGCCGGGCCGCATCCTGTTCGAGGTCGACGGCATTCCGGTCGGCGTCGCCAAGGAAGCACTGGCGCTGGCCGCCGCCAAGCTGCCGGTCAAGACCCGTTTCATCGAACGCATCGCCGAGTGAGTGTCATGAAAGCCGCCGACGTAAGAGCGATGACGACCGACCAGATCGAGGACGAGGTGCTCAAGCTGAAGAAGGAGCAGTTCAACCTGCGCTTCCAGCGCGCCACCGGCCAGCTCGAGAATACCGCGCGGGTGCGCGTGATCCGCCGCGACATCGCGCGGCTGAAGACCATCGGCGCGCAAAAGCGCGTCGGCGCACCGGCGCCCAAGACCGAAGCGGGAGCGCCCGTCGAAAAGAAAGCTAAGACCACACGCACACGCACCAAGGCCGCCGCCAAGCCGAAGGCGCCCGCCAAAGCGAAGACGAAGAAGTAAGGGGTTCGAAATGCCGAAACGTACGCTGTCTGGCGTCGTCGTCAGCGACAAGCAGGACAAGACGGTGATCGTGCGCGTCGATCGGCGCTTCACCCATCCGACGATGAAGAAGACCGTGCGCCGTTCCAAGAAGTACCATGCGCACGACGAGAAGAACGAGTTCGGGGTCGGCGACGTGGTGTGGATCGAGGAGCGCCGCCCGCTGTCCAAGCTCAAGTGCTGGGAAGTGATCCGCGGCGAGAAGCGAGAGAAAGTTCAGTAGGCGCCATGCAGTCTAAGACAATGAGAGCCGCATCATGATCCAGATGCAGACCAATCTCGACGTGGCGGACAATTCCGGCGCGCGCCGCGTCATGTGCATCAAGGTGCTGGGCGGCTCAAAACGCAAATACGCCACCATCGGCGACATCATTGTCGTTTCGGTAAAGGAGGCGATCCCGCGCGGCCGCGTCAAGAAAGGCGACGTGATGAAGGCCGTGGTGGTGCGCATCCGCAAGGACATCAAGCGGCCGGACGGTTCGGTGATCCGTTTCGACCGCAACGCGGCGGTGCTGATCACCCCGCAGATGGAGCCGGTGGGAACCCGCATCTTCGGGCCGGTGCCGCGCGAATTGCGCGCCAAGAACCACATGAAGATCATCTCGCTCGCCCCGGAGGTGCTGTGATGGCGGCCAAGATCCGCAAGGGCGACAAGGTGATCGTGCTCACCGGCCGCGACAAGGGCCGCACCGGCGAGGTGATCGAGGTGCGCCCGGCCGAGGCGCGCGCGCTGGTGCGCGGCGTCAACGTGGTCAAGCGCCACCAACGCCAGACCCCGCAGCAGGAAGGCGGCATCATTTCCAAGGAGAGCCCGGTGCACCTGTCGAACCTGGCGCTCGCCGATCCCAAGGACGGCAAGCCGACACGCGTCGGTTTCAAGTTCGTCGGCGTGGGCCAAGACCGCAGGAAAGTACGCGTTGCCAAGCGTTCCGGAGTCGAGATCGATGGCTGATACACAAACGGACGCCAATAAGCCGCAAGGCGGCGCGCCCCAGGGCCGCGCGCCCGAGAGCGCCAAAAAAGCCGACGCGCCGAAGGCCAAACAGCCGCGCGAGCGCTCCGATTACGTGGCGCGGCTCAAGACCCAATTCGACCAGGCCATCCGCGGCGAGCTCATCAAGCAGTTCGGCTACAAAAACAAGATGCAGGTGCCGGTGATCACCAAGGTGGTGCTTAACATGGGCATCGGCGAGGGGGTTGCCGACCGCAAGAAGGTGGACAATGCCGCCGCCGACCTGTCGCTGATCGCCGGCCAGAAGGCGGTGATTACCAAATCGCGCAAGTCGATCGCCACCTACAAGCTGCGCGATGGCCAGGCCATCGGCTGCAAGGTCACCCTGCGCAAAGCGCGCATGTACGACTTCATTGACCGGCTGATCAACATCGCGTTGCCGCGCATTCGCGATTTCCGCGGGCTCAATCCCAAGAGCTTCGACGGCCGCGGCAACTTCAGCTTGGGCATCAAGGAACATATCGTGTTCCCCGAGATCGATTTCGACAAGGCCGTCGATATCTGGGGCCTCGATATCACCGTTTGCACCAGCGCACGTTCCGACAATGAGGCGCGCGCGCTTTTGACTGCATTCAACTTCCCGTTCCGGCAGTGAGGGCGACGCCCCCAGACGCGGGACCGTAAGGAGAGACAAGAATGGCGAAGAAGAGTTCGATTGAGAAGAACAACCGACGGCGCAAGATGACGAAGAAATTCGCCGGCCGGCGCGCCAGGCTCAAGGCGATCGCGCACGACAAGAAACTGCCGACCGAGGAGCGTTTTGCCGCCACCCTCAAGCTTGCCGAATTGCCGCGCAATTCGTCTGCCACCCGCATCCGCAATCGCTGCGCGCTGTCGGGCCGGCCGCGCGCCTATTACCGCAAGCATCGCCTTTCCCGCATCGCGCTGCGCGAGCTCGGTTCCAAGGGGCTGATTCCCGGCCTCGTGAAGTCGAGCTGGTAAGGAGGATCGAATGGCAGTGAACGATCCGATCGGCGACATGATCGCGCGTATCCGTAACGCGCAGATGCGCAACAAGTCCAAGGTCTCGATGCCCGGCTCCAAGCAGCGCGAGCGCGTGGCCGAGGTGCTCAAGGCGGAAGGCTTCATCCGCGGCTATGCCAGCGTGGCGCATGCCGGCGGCCGCAGCGAGCTGGAGATCGAATTGAAGTATTTCGACGGCGAGCCGGTAATCCGCGAGATCGCGCGCGTGTCGAAGCCCGGCCGGCGCGTCTACGCCTCGGTCAGGGCGCTGCCGCGCATCAATAACGGCCTCGGGGTGGCCATCGTGTCCACCCCCAAGGGCGTGATGGCCGACCATGACGCCCGCGACGCCAATGTCGGCGGCGAAATCATCTGTACGGTGTTCTAATGTCTCGCGTTGGCTACAAACCCATCGCCATCCCCAGCGGCGTCACCGCCAACCTGGAAGGGCAGACCG
>CAYLMY010000157.1:0-7700 GCA_964384635.1 uncultured Undibacter sp. | reverse complement strand
TCATTGCCGTTCCTTGCTCGGCTTCCAATCCTTGGGCGCCAGCTCGAAGCCCTCGAAGGCGAAGCCGGGCGCTACGGTGCAGCCGACCAAGGTCCAGTCGCCGAAACTTTCAGCCGCCTGCCAGGCGCGCGCCGGCACCGTTACCTGCGGCACCTCGCCGGCATGGATGTCGGCGCCGAGCCGGATGATCTCTTCCTTGGCGCCGTCAACGATTTCCAGCTTGAGCGCGGCGCCGGCGTAGTAGTGCCAGATTTCCACCGCGTCGATGCGGTGCCAGTGCGAGCGCTCGCCACGCGCCAGCAGGAACAGGATAGCGGTGGAGGCGGCGCGGCCGTCGACCAGGCGCGCATCGCGGAAGGTCTCGCGATAGTGCCCGCCTTCCGGATGCGGCGTGAGCTCGAACTTGTCGATAATGTCGGCGGCGGTGGGCGCGGCCATGGGCGCGATCAAAACCTGTCCTTGCGTCCGCGAATTTCGGCGAATACCTCGGCCGGCGGCTTGCCGGCCATGCCGATATCGACCGCGAGGTCGGCAACGTCGGCGCGCAGAAACGGGTTGGCCAGTTTCTCGTCCCCGATGCTGACGGGAATGGTCGGCTCGCCTTCATCGATCAGCTGCTCGACCTGCGCGGCGCGCGCCTGCAACACCGGGTTCTCCTTGTCGATCGACAGCGCGAAGCGGATATTGGCCTCGGTATATTCGTGCCCGCAATAGATCTGCGTCTCGTTCGGCAGGTCGCGCAGCTTGACGAGCGAGCGCCACATCATTTCCGCATTGCCTTCGAGCACGCGGCCGCAGCCGATCGAGAACAACGTGTCGCCGACGAAGGCGAGATGGTCCTTGGGAAACCAATAGGCGATATGGCCGAGCGTGTGGCCCGGCGTCTCGATCACTTTGCCGTTGAGATTGCCGACCGATACCGTTTCGCCCTCGTGCACGGTGCGATCGACCTCCGGAATCTTCCCCGCTTCCTTGGCCGGCGCCACCACCCGGCAGCCGTATTCCCGCTTGAGCGTCACGATGCCGGCGGTGTGGTCGTGGTGATGGTGGGTGACCAGAATGTCAGTGAGCTTCCAGCCGGTCGCCTTGAGCGCTTCCTCGATCGGCGCCGCCTCCGGCGCGTCGATCGAAGCGGTCGCCCCGGTCTCGGAGTCGTGCAACAGCACCCCGTAATTGTCCTTCAGGCAGAGAAACAGGCGGGTTTCGGCGGGCATGGCATTTTTCCTCATCAGTCCGTCATTAACCGTAGCATGCGGACGAATTGTCTGGCACGGGAGGCGGTTCCGAGCGAGAGCGATTTGCAACCGAATTCATGGTAATTTTGCCGCATGTCGATCGACGTCGTCGACCTGCGCAACTTCTACGGCCAGCGGCTGGGCGTGGTGGCCCGCCGCTTCATCGGCCGCGGTATTCGCGCGCTCTGGCGCGACACCGCCGGCCAGCGCCTGCTCGGCATCGGCTATGCCACGCCCTATCTCGGCCTGTTCCGCGAGGAGGCCGAACGCTGCCTTGCCTTCATGCCGGCCGGGCAGGGGGTGGTGAAATGGCCGACCATGCGCCCCGCGCTGTCGGCGCTGGTGGACGAGAACGAGCTGCCGCTGCCCGATAGCGCCGTCGACCGCATCCTGCTGGTGCATGCGCTGGAAATGAACAACGATCCGGGCGCGCTGTTGCGCGAGGTGTGGCGGGTGCTGGCGTCGGGCGGGCGCCTTATGGTGGTGGTGCCGAACCGGCGCGGCGTGTGGGCGCGTCTGGACACCACGCCGTTCGGTCACGGCCGGCCCTATTCGCGCTCGCAGATCAATCAGCTGTTGCGCGAAACCTGGTTCACGCCGACCGGCTGGAGCGAGGCGCTCTATGTGCCGCCGGTCGCGCGCGGCTGGTTTCTGCGCTCGGCGGTGGCTTGGGAGCGCACCGGCGCCACGCTGTCGGCGCCGTTCGCCGGCGTGCATCTGGTGGAAGCGACCAAACAGGTTTACCGCGCGATCCCCGCCCGCCGCGTCAAGCGCCGACTGGTGCCGGCGCTGGAGCCGGCGCTGGCGCCCTCGCCGGGGGGATAAGATCAGCGCGGGCGCAATACGGCGCGCTCACTCGTTAATTGACGGAGTTTACTCGCCGGGCTGTTGCGGCTCGTCGCCGCCTTCGCCTTGCGGGCCTGCGCCTTGGGGTCCAGTGCCTTGCGGATTGCCGCCGCTGAAATCCTGACGCTCCGGCCGGAAGCCGCCGCCGCCGCGATGGCGCCGCCGCCGGCGATAGTTGCCGTAGCGGTCCTGGTTGCGGTCGCCCTGGTCGTGGCCGTTGCCGCCTGGATTCGGCTGCGGCGGCTGACCGCCGCCGGTGATGAAGGCCGGCAAGCCGCCGACCTCTTGTCCGGGTTGCCCGCCTTGGACGGGCTGCGCCTGCTGCACGGCTTGCTGCGGGCGGCCTTGCTGGGCCTGATCGCGCGGCGGAAACGGCTGGGCGTCGCGCGGCAGATAAGGTTGCGGCTGCTGAACGAGGCTCGGCTCGTTCTGGCCCATGAAGGGCTGACCTTCGTCGCCGTCGTCGTCGTAGCTTTCCTCGCCGCCCTGCTGTCCGCCGGCCGCCTGCTGCTGTTGCGGCTGCTGCTGGTAATACGGATTCTGCTGGCGGAATTGTTCCTGCGCGGCGGCGATCAGGCGGAAATAATGCTCGGCGTGCTGATAATAATTTTCCGCCGCCACTGGATCGCCCGAGCTTTGCGAATCGCGCGCGAGCTGGATGTATTTCTCCGCGATGTGCGAAGCGGTGCCGCGGATTTTCACGTCGGGTCCGTTCGACTCATAGACCCGCGTCAGCGGATTCTGGCTTTTACGGTGTTGACCGCCGCGTCCCCGCATGCGCTTTTGACCATTTCTCATGATGTGCCTGTTCGCTGACCTTTCGCTTTTCTCGCTTTTTGCATTTACCCGCGGCACGCGCCGCCGGCTTCTCCATTGCACTTTCGACTCACACAGAATCCCACTGCGCGGCCATAGCGCGCGCCGGATTTCCGCACGAATGCTCGAGCGTTTTTGCGATTCCTTATCGCGATTGCAACAGCAACCCCATAGCCGCGGTCTTTAGCCCGCAGCGTTGCCAAGCTCTCGTTACGCGCATCGCCTAAGTTCAGAAATTCGATGCGCCCAACCGGTGAAGCATCCGGACCCGTATCTGGCGATTTCGTCTTGCCGGTTTAAAGCCGGCCCTTCGTCATCCGCCGTTTGCGCCGCTGCCACAACAGAGCCTTCAGGCTCGGGGGTTCTTGGCGATGCAAGTCACGGGTCGATTCCGTGACGGGAAGCTAGTCGTTTCCGCGGCACATTCCAAGTGGTTTTTTCGGGCCTTATGGGGTTCTGCGCTTTTCACCAGGTGGCATTGCAGAACGCTCATGGCCCTGTTATGGCGCAATGGTTGCGCTCAACGCGCGCGGAATTCCGGCCAAATCCTTGCGTGCGGCGCTAACGCGCAAGCCTGCATTGGTAAACAGAACGCGAACCGCCGGCTCCTGTCCGGCACCCAGTTCCACGATCAGCCGCCCGGCCGGTGCCAGCAGGCGACGGGCCTCGCCGGCGATGTGGCGGTAGGCGTCGAGGCCGTCGGGACCGCCGTCGAGCGCGAGCGCTGGCGCGTAGTCGCGCACTTCCGGCGCGAGCGTGGCGAGGTCGTCATGCACCACATAGGGCGGGTTGGAAACGATCAGATCGAACGGGCCCTGCACGCCTTCGGCAATGTTACAGGCGACGAAGCTGCAACGGGCGGCGAGACCGTTGCGTTCGGCGTTCGCGCGCGCGACTTCGAGTGCCTCAGCGCTGACATCGGTACCGAGCCCGAAGGCGTTGGGCAATTCGCTCAGCAGTGCCAGCAGCAACGCGCCGGAGCCAGTGCCGATGTCAAGCACGCATAGCTTCTCAATTTTTCTGCCGTCGCGCGCGAACGCGTCGAGTGCCGCTTCCACCACCGTCTCGGTTTCCGGCCGCGGCACCAGCACGGCCGGAGTGACGTTCAACGTGAGATTCCAGAATTCCTTGCGGCCGCGGATGCGCGACACCGGTTCGCGCTTCAGGCGGCGCGCGGCCAGGGGCGAGATGGCGGCAATCTCGCGCGTTTCCAGAATGCGTTCTGAATCCGAGATCAAACGGGCGCGATCGATGCGAAGCGCATGGCAGAGCAGGGCGCGCGCATCGATCGTCGCATCCTCCACGCCGGCGAGGCGGAACGATTGCGCCATCAAGCGCATTGCCTCGGCGACCGAAATGCCGGCTTGCAAACCGGGAACGGCGCTCACTGCCTGGCGCCTTCGGCCGCCAGCAATTCGGCCTGATGCTGTGTCACCAGGGCGTCGATCAATTCGTCGAGCGCCTCACCCTCCATCACCTGCGGCAGCTTGTAGAGCGTGAGATTGATGCGGTGATCGGTGACGCGCCCTTGCGGGAAATTGTAGGTACGGATTCGTTCGGAGCGGTCGCCCGAGCCGATCTGCCCGCGCCGCTCGGCCGCGCGTTCCGAGTCGCGCTTGCTCTTCTGCTGGTCGTAGAGCTTGGCGCGCAGCATGGTCATCGCTTTGGCGCGGTTCTTGTGTTGCGAGCGCTCCTCCTGCACCAGCACCACGATGCCGCTCGGGAGGTGGGTGATGCGGATCGCCGACTCGGTCTTGTTGACATGCTGGCCGCCGGCGCCTTGCGCGCGCATGGTGTCGATCTTCAAATCGGCCTCATTGATATCGACGTCGACGTCCTCCACTTCCGGCAGCACCGCCACGGTGGCGGCCGAGGTGTGAATGCGGCCGGAGGCTTCGGTGTCGGGAACGCGCTGCACGCGATGCACGCCCGATTCGAATTTTAGCTTGGCGAAGGCGCCGCGGCCGCGGATCTCGGCGACGATTTCCTTAAAGCCCCCCTTGCTGCCTTCGCTCATGGACAGGATTTCGGTTTTCCAGCCCTGGGTGGCGGCGTAGCGCTCATACATGCGGAACAGGTCGCCGGCGAATAATGCCGCCTCGTCGCCGCCGGTGCCGGCGCGGATTTCGACGATGACGTTGCGCTCGTCCATGGCGTCCTTCGGGATCAGCGCCAGCCCGATCTTCTTCTCGAGCTTGTCCCGGCGCGCCTGCAATGCCGGCTTCTCGGCTTCCACCAGCTTGCGCATCTCGGCGTCGGTCGAAGCGTCCGCGATCATGGCGTCGAGATCGGCGAGCTCCTGCTTGACCGCGCGATAGGCCTTGATCGCCTCGATCACGGGCGCAAGCTCGGCGAATTCGCGCGACAGCTTGACATAGGCGTCGGGCGTCAAATTGGTCGCCAGCTCGCTTTCCACCAACGCGTGGCGGGCGAGCAGGGCGTCGAGCTTTGCTTGCGGCAGCGCGATCAAAGCTGCAGCCCCTCGGCCGCCGCGAAGCTTTCCAGTTTGTGGCGGATAGATACGCTGCCGACCGGTTTAGCGAGAAACGGCAGGATCGTCTCTTCGCCCTTGCGGCAATCGAGGTCGAGCAGCAGCGCCTTGACCGGGCCGACCGCCGACGGCGACAGCGACAGCGAGCGGTAGCCGAGGATCGCCAGAGCTAGGGCGCCGATCGGCCGCGAGGCGAGCTCGCCGCACAGCGCTACCGGCTTGCTGTGCGCGCGCGCCTTGTCGGCGATGTCTTTGAGCGCGCGCAAGACCGGCGCCGACAGCGGGTCGAAGCGCTCCGACACGCGGGTATTGCCGCGGTCGGCGGCGTAGAGGAATTGCATCAGGTCGTTGGAGCCGACCGAGAGGAAATCTACCCGCGCCAGCAATTCGTCGAGCTGGAACAACAGCGAGGGTACTTCCAGCATGGTGCCGATCTCGACCCGCTCGGGCAGCGCATGCCCGTGCCGGCGCAGGTGGGTGAGCTCGAGCTCGACCAGCGCCTTGGCCTGGTCGAATTCCTCCACCATGGCGATCATCGGAAACATCAGGCGCAATTCGCGCCCGCCGGAGGCGCGCAGCAGCGCGCGCAACTGACTGCGTAGCAGGCCCGGACGGTCGAGCCCGAGCCGGATGGCGCGCCAGCCGAGCGCCGGGTTCTCCTCTTGCACGTTGCGCATATAGGGCAGCACCTTGTCGCCGCCGATATCGAGGGTGCGGAAGGTCACCGGCAGCTTGCCGGCGGCATCAAGCACGGCGCGATAGAGCGCATGCTGCTCGTTGGTGCGCGGGAAAGTGTTGGCCACCATGAACTGCAATTCGGTGCGGAACAGGCCGATGCCGGCGGCGCCGGTCTCCTCGATATGCGGCAGATCGACGGCAAGGCCGGCATTGATCATCAGCGCAATCTTGCAGCCGTCCTTGGTCACGCAAGGTTTGTCGCGCAGCGCGTGGTATTGCGCCTGTCGCCGCGCCCGCAGCTTGACCCGCTCGACATAGGCTGCCTCGATGTCGGACGGCGGGCGCATGTGCACGTGGCCGGTGGAGCCGTCCACGATGATGGCGTCGCCCGGCTCCACCAGGCCGGTGGCATTGGCGATCTCGCCGACCGCAGGGATGCCGAGGGCGCGCGCCACGATCGAGACATGCGAGGTCGGCCCGCCTTCCTCCAGCACCAGGCCGCGCAACCTTTTCCTGTCGTAATCGAGCAGCGCTGCCGGCCCCATCGAGCGTGCCACCACGATGGCGTTCTCCGGCAGCCGTTCCTTGCTCGGCGCGTGGTCCTGGCCCATCAACACGCGCATCAGCCGGTTGGCGAGATCGTCGAGATCGTGCAGGCGGTCGCGCAGGTAATGATCGGAGGCGCGCAGCATGCGGGCGCGGGTGTCGGACTGCACGCGCTCGACGCCGGCTTCGGCGGTGAGGCCGGTCATCACCGCCTCGCGTATCTTGTGCAGCCAGCCCTGGTCGTAGCCGAACATGCGATAGGCTTCGAGCACGTCGCGATGCTCGCCGGCGTCGGCGACGTCGCGGTGCTCGACCAGCCGGTCGAGATCGGCGCGTAGCGCCGCGATGGCGGCGTCGAGCCGCTTGAGCTCGCGCGGCACGTCATCGGCGATCACGTTGGTGATGACCACGCGCGGCTCGTGCAGCACCACGTGACCGAGCGCGATACCGTCGGACAGCGACGTGCCGACCATATGCAGCGCATGGCGGGCGGCGGGCTCCGCGCCGGGGCCGGCGAGCGCGGACAATTCGCCCGAGGCGATCATCTCGGCGAGCACCATCGCCGTGGTCTGCAGCGCCTCCTCTTCCTCCTCGGTATAGGTGCGGCGCGCGCGGTTCTGCACCACCAGCACGCCGAGCGTGTTGCCCGCGCGCAGCACCGGCACGCCGAGGAAGGAATGGTAGATTTCTTCGCCGGTTTCCGGCCGGAACGAGAAGGCGGGATGGGATTGCGCGTCCGACAGGTTGATCGGCTTGGCTTCGCTGGCGACCAGGCCGACCAGGCCCTCGTCGGATTTCAACACGGTATTGTGGACGGCTTCGCGCTTAAGGCCCTCGGTGGCGTATAGTTCGAGGGTTCCGTCCACGCGCAAGACGTAGACAGAGCACACCTCCGCCACCATGTTGGCGGCGATCAGCACGACCACCTTGTCGAGGCGTTCCTGCGCGCTGACCGGCTCCGCCATCACTTCGCGAAGCCGGCGCAACAGCACGCGCGGACCGCCGAGCGCGCCACGCATTATAGAAGTCCTTGTCTTGGCCAGCGGCTTTAAGGCCGCGGCCTCGTCCTACGGCCCAATCATGTACGA
>CAYLMY010000156.1:0-7735 GCA_964384635.1 uncultured Undibacter sp. | reverse complement strand
CAAAATTGGCGGGGCGCCCGGCGGGTGCTCCGCCGGACGCCCCTTATCAAGCATCAGCCAGCCTGTAAGCCGGGTTCTGTATGGCCCGCGGCGGAAACCGCGGACGTGACGACCATTCCTCTGGCACGCCGGTCGCCCGGCGCGTCAAGCAACCTACCCGAACGGCTGGTCCGGACAGACCTGGGATTTCTCCCGCGCCGTTCCTATTCGGTCTTGCTCCCGGTGGGGTTTGCCGTGCCGCTGCCGTTGCCGGCAAGCGCGGTGCGCTCTTACCGCACCGTTTCACCCTTACCGCAGCCATAACGCTACGCAGCCGCGGCGGTCTGTTCTCTGTGGCACTGTCCCTGAGGCCCGCCCGGAAGGGCGCTCCCCGCCGGACGTTATCCGGCACCGTTTGTCCATGGAGCCCGGACTTTCCTCCCCGGCCGCCTTTCGGCATTGGCGCGGAGCGGCCGTCCGGCCGACTGACACTGATAGGGATGGGGTCCGGTGGGGCTCGCGTCAAGCAGGCCGTGCCGCCGCGGTTAAAAAAGGCCCGGACCTGTCGGGAGGGGGACAGGCCCGGGCTGGGGGCCACGCAATGAAACTCGGCCGGATCGATAAGCGCTGGTCCGGCTGCGGGCCCCAAATTCAGGCCCGCCGGGCTCTGAAAGTCAGGCCGTTAGGCGCAGGCGCCGGCCTGCGGCAGGCGCTGGCGGTTGGGGCGAAACCTGGCCGTCAGGCGCTTCAGCAGCACCGGCACTCCGGCAATCGCGAGGTGGATATATTCGCCCCGGTCGGCATGGGCGCGGGCGAGCGCGGCATGGACGTCGACCGGCCGGATGTAGAAGCGGTCTTGGGTATTCATGGCAAATTCTCCGAAGCATGGGGTGTTCGTTTGCCCCTATGCGCTATACGCATAATATTATCTTCCATCCAAAATATAATCTGCTAATAGACGCATACATTCGTGATGAATAGGCACAAATATGGATAGCGCCAGCGAGTTGCGCGCTTTCGTCCGCGTTCTGGACCGCGGAAGTTTTTCCAGCGCTGCCAAAGACTTAGGGGTCACCCCCTCGGCCGTCTCCAAGCTGGTGTCGCGGCTGGAGGACCGCCTGGGGGTGCGCCTGCTCGAGCGCAGCACCCGCCGTCTGGCGCTAACCCCCGAAGGCGAAACGTTTTTGGCGCGCGCTCGGCGCATCGTCGCCGACATCGACGAGGCCGAGGCCGAAGTTATGCAGGCGCGCGGGGCCCCGCGTGGCCGTTTACGCATCAATTCCGGCACCGCCTTCGGCCTGCATCAGCTCGCGCCGGCTTTGGCCGATTTTTTGGGCCGTTTTCCGGAGATCGACATCGATCTGTCGATTACCGACCGCTACGTGGATTTGATCGAAGAGCAGGCCGATATCGCCGTGCGTTCCGGGCATATCCCGGAGGGTCCGTTCATCCAGCGCAAAATCGCCGACCTGCAGCGCGTGATCTGCGCGGCGCCCTCGTATTTGAAGCGGCGGGGAACACCGTCAATCGCGGCGGACCTGAAAAAGCATGATTGCATCGTCGTTTCCGGCCCCGGTCTCAACCGCTGGCCTTTTAAGACTCGTGGCGGCATCGACGTCGTCGAGGTCCGGCCGCGCGTCGCCACTGATGACGCGGAGGCCGCCCTGCGGCTTGCGATCGAAGGCGCCGGCATCGTCCGCCTGTCTGACGTGATCGTCGGCGGCCCCTTGCGCGACGGCCAGCTGGTCGCGCTGCTCACCGACACCCATCACGTCGAGCCGTTCCCGCTGGCGGCGATCTATCCGGCCGGGCGCCAGCGGCTGCCGCGTATCGCGGTGTTCATCGAATTCCTGGTCGAGCGTTTCGGGCGCGCGCCCTGGCGGCTGCCGGGCATGCCGGTGCCGGCCAAGGAGAAGCCGGTCCGGTGAGAGTTCAGGCCAGCGGCGTCGGCCGCGTCTCGATCAGCGCGCGCAGCGTGAGCAGGGTCGAGGCATCGGCAACGCCGTCCACCCGTGCCGGCCGGAAATGGCGCTGGAAGGCGGCGACCACGTCGTGCGTGGTCTTGTCGTAGCTGCCGGTCTCCTCAATGCCGTAGCCGTATGCGTGGAGGGCATACTGCAGCCGCGATACCATATCGCCGCTGTCGCCGGGTTTGAGGCTTTGCCCCGCGAGGTCGAGCGGGGCCGGCCGCACCCAATGGCCGACGTCGGATTCGCTGAGCAATGCCCAGGGAAACTTTTCGCCCGGATCCTGCTTGCGCGACGGCGCCACGTCGGAATGCGCCAGGATGCGGTCGGCCGAAATCGGCCCACGCCGGGTGATGATGGATTTGCACAGCGAGATGACCGCCGCCACCTGCCGCAGCGGAAAATCGCGATAGCCGAATTCGTGCCCCGGATTGACGATCTCGATGCCGATCGAGCACGAATTGATGTCGGTCTCGCCGGCCCAGGACGCGACGCCTGCATGCCAGGCGCGCCGCTCTTCCGGCACGCATTGCACGATGCGGCCGTTTTCGAAGACCACGTGATGCGCCGACACCTTGCTGTCGGGCGCACACAGCCGTTGCAGCGCCGCCTCGCCGGTCGGCATGCCGGTGTAGTGCAGCAGGATCATGTCGGGCACGCGGCCGTTCTTGCGCTCGTCGTGATTGGGCGAGGGCGCAACTTCGGCGACAATGAAGGAATCCGGCGGGAATAATACTGACATGGGCCGGTGCCACACCGGGGGCGTTCGAGCGCGAAGACCCTGCATCATTCACCGCGCGCGACCGAAAAAGCAAACTGTCCGTGCGCCAGGACAGCATCGGGCCGCCGCCCGCCGAAACGGCCGGGGAACCCAGTCGGCGGCAACAAATCCTTAAGTTTAAGGGTCGTTAATGAGCATTGGACGCTGCGTTGCGCCGGAGCCCGGGCCGGGGCGTCGGGGCCGGCTCACTCCATTGACGCCCATATTATCCCATGATATCCCACGATTTCTCATCGAGGATGGCGGGCCGCCCCAAGCGCAAGAGCGGCGCCGAAATCCTCCAGGGTCGAGTCCGCGTACGTCTGCGGCGTTGCGTCCGGTCGGTATGGGGTGCGGGACATGGACCGCTTCGTGTCGAACGTCACGCTGCGGCTCGACTCCAAGGGACGCGTTTCCATCCCTGCCTCCTTCCGCTCGGTGCTCGCCCGCGACGGTTTCGACGGGCTCTATTGTTATCCGGCGCTGGATCGTCCGGCGATCGACGCCGGCGGGAATGCGCTGATGGCGGAGATCGAGGCGGTGATCGCGCGCTATGCCCCGTTCTCGGAAGAGCGCGAGCAATTCGCACTCGCGCTCTACGGCACCAGCGAGACGCTCAAGATCGACGGCGAGGGCCGCGTGAGCTTAAGCGAAGCCCTCAAGCGGCATGCGGGGATCACCGAGGCGGTGGCGTTTGTCGGCCTCGGTCACAAGTTTCAAATCTGGGAGCCTGGCCGGTTTCAGAACGAGCTCGCGGAGGCCACCCAAAAGGTGCGCGCGCTCAAAGCCGAGCTGAGCTCCCAGGCGGCGGCGCGCAACGCGCTCGGAGCACGGGAATGACGGCGGGTGGCGACGGCTTTACCACTGTCGCTGGCGGACCAGCCCTCCACATTCCCGTGCTCGGTCGCCGCGCGCTCGACTTTCTCAATGTCCGCGACGGCGGCGTCTATATCGACGCTACCTTCGGCGCTGGCGGTTACACCCGCGCAATCCTGGGCGCGGCGAATTGCAAGGTCATCGCCATCGACCGCGACCCGCGCGCCATCGCTTTGGGCGCCGAGCTGGCGGTGGCGGCGCAAGGGCGCCTCACGCTGATCGAGGAACGCTTCTCCAATCTAGAACGCGTCGCGCGCGCCGCCGGACACGACGTCGTGGATGGAGTGGTTCTCGATCTTGGCGTTTCCTCGATGCAGCTCGATGAGCCCGCGCGCGGCTTCTCGTTCCGGCTCGCAGGCCCGCTCGACATGCGCATGGCTGCGTCCGGCCCGAGCGCCGCCGATGTGGTGGCTGCGGCAAACGAGCGTGACCTCGCCGACATTATCTTCACGCTCGGCGAGGAACGGCGCTCGCGCGCCGTCGCCCGCGCCATCGTCAAGGCGCGCGAGCAGGCGCCGATCGCAACGACTGCCGCGCTCGCCGACATCGTCGCCGCCGTGGTGCGCGCTAAGTCCGGCGACATCCATCCGGCCACCCGCACGTTCCAGGCGCTGCGCATCTTCGTCAATGACGAGCTCGGCGAACTGGTGGCGGCGCTCGACGCGAGCGAGCGCATTCTCAAAGCCGGCGGGCGGCTGGTGGCGGTCTCGTTCCATTCGCTCGAGGACCGCATCGTCAAGTCGTTTTTCGCCGAACGCGCCGAGACGCGTGGCGGCTCGCGTCATGCGCCGGAAGTAAGACGCCCGGCGCCGAGCTTGCGCATACTGACCAGGCGGCCGGTCACCGCCGACGCTGACGAAGTCGCGCGCAATCCGCGTGCCCGCTCGGCCAAGCTGCGCGCCGCCGAGCGCACTGAGGCGCCGGCGCGCTCCGCGTCCTCCGATCTGCTGCCGCGCCTGCCGACGCTCGCCGACGTGCTGAGGGGGCGCTAAGCCATGCGCCTGCTCAACATCCTGGTGATCTGCGCGCTCGTGCTGGCGGCTTCGCTGGTCTACAAGATCAAGTTTGATTCCACGCTGCAGGCCGCGCGCGTCGCCAAGGTGCATAACCAATTGCGCCGCGAGCGCGACGCCATCGCGGCGCTGCGCGCGGAATGGGCCAAGCTCGACACGCCTGGGCGCATCCAGAGTCTGGCCGACCGCCATCTGGCGCTGCAGCCGATCAAACCCACGCAATTCGACACTTTCGATAATCTGCCGGCGCGCCCGCCCACGCCGCCGCCGGGCAGCGACCCGATCGGTGCCATGCTGGCGCCGGGCGGGCCCGCCACCACCGGCAGCGTGCCGGCGCCGCCGGCGCCGCGGTGAATCGCATGGCTACACCCGCCGCGCCGAAATCTCCCGAGAGCCGCTGGCAGCGCGCCTTGCGCGCGCTGCTCTATGGCCGCAACGTCGACCGCGAGGTCAAGGCCAAGGCACGGCTCGGCCTCGCCATCGTCGCCTTCACCGCTATCTATGGCGTCATCGCGCTGCGGCTCGTCATTTTCGCCATGGCGAGCGCCGGCCACGGCGGCCACCACACCGTCACCCAGGACGCGGTCGCCACCGCGCGCCCCGACATCCTCGACCGCAATGGCGTGATCCTCGCCACCGACGTCAAGACGCCGTCGCTGTTCGCCGAGCCGCGCAAGCTCATCGACGTCGACGAGGCGGAGGAACAGCTGACCGCGGAAATGCCCGACTTCGACGTCAAGGAACTGCGCGAGCGGCTGTCGTCGAAGCGCGGCTTCGTCTGGCTCAAGCGCGAGATCACGCCCAAGCAGCAGCGGGATATCCACCGGCTCGGCATTCCCGGCATCGGCTTCCTGACCGAGAACAAGCGCGTCTATCCCAACGGCCCGGTGGTGTCGCACGTGATCGGGCTCGTGAACATCGACAACCAGGGCATCGCCGGCATGGAAAAGTGGCTCGACCGGCAGGGGCTGGCCGCGCTGCACATGGCGGGGCTTGCCACCGACCGCCTGCAGCGGCCGGTTGAGCTCGCGCTCGATCTGCGTGTGCAATTCGCCTTGCGCGACGAGCTGGTGAAGGCGCGCGAGAAATTCAAAGCCAAGGCCGCCGCCGGTCTGGTGCTCAACGTCAATACCGGCGAGGTGGTCGCGCTCACTTCGGAGCCCGATTACGACCCCAACAATCCGCGCGAGGCCAACGATCCGACCCGCATCAACCGGCTCACCACCGGCGTCTATGAAATGGGCTCGACCTTCAAGGTCCTCACGGTCGCGATGGCATTGGACGCCGGCAAGGCGACGCTGCACTCGCGCTTCGACGCCACCCGTCCGCTGCAATACGGCCGCTTCGTCATCCACGACTACGAGCCCAAGCACCGCTTCCTTTCCGTCCCTGAAATCTTCACTTTTTCCTCGAACATCGGCGCGGCGCGCATGGCGCTGGCGGTCGGTGTGGACCGCCACAAGGCGTTCCTCAAGAAGATGGGCCAGCTCGACCGCCTGCGCACCGAGCTGCCCGAAAGCGCCGAGCCGCTAGCGCCGAAGAATTGGGGCGAGCTCAATACCGTCACCATCGCCTTCGGCCACGGTCTGTCAGTGGCGCCGTTGCAGGCGGCGATGGGTGTCGCCGCCACCGTCAACGGCGGCTGGCTCATCCCGCCGACCTTTCTCAAGCGCAGCGAGGCGCAGGCCAAGCATGTCGCCAAGCGCGTGCTCAAGCCGGAAACCAGCCGCGACATGCGCTATCTGATGCGGCTGAACGCCGAGAAGGGTACCGCGGCCAAAGCCAATGTCGACGGCTACTACATCGGCGGCAAGACCGGCACCGCCGAGAAGGTGGTCAACGGCCATTATGCCAAGCACAAGCTGCTCACCGATTTCATGGCGGTGCTGCCGGCCGACAAGCCGCGCTATCTGCTGCTGGTCATGCTTGACGAGCCGCAGCCGACACCGGAAACCCATGGCTACGCCACCGCCGGGTGGAACGCCGGTCCGACGGCGGCCAAGGTGATCGCGCGGATCGCGCCGCTGCTCGATATCGAGCCTCGTTTCGATTTGCCCAAGGCCGATGCGCTGATCCTGGCCAAAGCGATCGAAAGCCGCTAACGGCTTTTGCCTGCCGCAATTGCGGGTAAAAAAGGCTGCCATGAAGCTCGCCGATCTGCCGCTGGAGGGTGCCCGCTTCGACCCGCGTTTTGCTGGGCTCGAGCTCGGCGGCATTGCCGCCGACAGCCGCAAGGTGAAGCCGGGCGACCTGTTCGTCGCCATCGCCGGCGCCAAGGCCGACGGCGCTCATTTCGCCAAGCAGGCGGCCGCAGCCGGCGCGGTCGCGGTGGCGGCCGAACAGCTGCTCGATGGCCTGCCGGATAATGTCGCCTTCGTGACCGTGACGAATGCCCGGCGCGCGCTGGCGCTGGCTGCCGCCGCTTTCTTTCCGCGCCAGCCGAAAACAGTCGCCGCCGTCACCGGCACCAGCGGCAAGACCTCGGTCGCGGGCTTCACGCGCCAGATCTGGACGGCGCTCGGGGAGAAGGCCGCGAGCATCGGCACCATAGGCTTGGTGTCGCCGCGCGGCGAAGTTTATGGCTCGCTCACCACGCCGGACCCGGTCGAGCTGCACAAGACACTCGACGCGTTGGCGGGCGAGGGCGTCACGCATCTCGCGCTGGAAGCCTCATCGCACGGCCTCGACCAGCACCGGCTCGACGGCGTGCGCATTGCCGCCGGCGCCTTCACCAATCTGTCGCGCGACCATCTCGATTACCACCCGACTATCGAAGCCTATCTGGCCGCCAAGCTGTGGCTTTTTACCGAGCTGATCGCGCCCGGCGGCGCGGCGGTGATCGGCGTCGACGATTGCTACGCGGGACAGGTGGTGGAAGCAGCCGAGAAGCGCGGGCTGACGATCATGACGGTCGGCGAGCACGGCGACGGTATCAAGCTGGTGGCGGGCGCGATCGACGGCTTCGCGCAGGCGGTGACCATCGCGCATGGTGGCAAGACATATAAAGTCAAATTACCGCTGGTCGGCGCTTTCCAGGTGCAGAACGCCGCCATCGCCGCCGGCCTCGCTATTGCCACCGGCGGCGATCCCGCGCGCGTGTTCGCCGCGCTGGAAAAACTGCAAGGCGCCAAGGGCCGGCT
>CAYLMY010000155.1:0-7827 GCA_964384635.1 uncultured Undibacter sp. | reverse complement strand
GGAGCAAAGCGGACATTGACGAGCCACTGCGCGCCTATTCAATTTTTTAGGACACGGCCCAGCCACCGCCAGCGTTCACAACCGTTCTCCTAGCCACAACTTCTGGCTGACGTAGCATGGCCCTCGCGCATACGCGCCGGCGCTGGGGGCGCCATGGCAGACAGCGAACGCAGTCGAACACGCGCCAAGGCCTGGGCGGCGGAGATCGACGCCGCGCGCCGGCGCGCGGGGCTCGTGCTGCCGGATTGGCTCTCCGGCCCGGCCGATCGCTTGCGGCGCGTGTTGTCGCAATGGGCGCTGGCGGAAGTTGCGCCCGGGCGATTGGTGCCTTGGCTGTCGGTCGCTTTCGGCTTCGGCATCGTTGTCTATTTCACCGCCGAGCGTGAGCCGGCCTGGTGGGCGGCCTGCGCGCTTGCGCTCGCCGGCATCACGATTGCGATCCTCGCGCGCCGCCGCCCGGTCGGATTTCCGCTCGCGCTCGGCCTTGCGACAATCGCCGCCGGCTTTGCTACCGCCACGCTCACGACGCTGCGTGTCGCGCATCCGGTGCTGGCGTTCCCGGCCTGGAGCGCGTCCGTCACCGGCTTCGTCGAGACGCGCGAGGAGCGCGCGCGCAGCGACCGCATCGTGGTGCAAGTGCGCTCGATCGACGCCCGCCGCATGGCGGTCAAGCCTGACCGGGTGCGCGTCGCCGTGCACAAAGGCACCGCGCCCGCGGTCGGCAGCTTCGTCGGTTTCAAGGCGCATCTGTCGCCGCCGCTCAGCCCCTTAAGGCCCGGCGGTTACGACTTTGCCCGCGGCATGTATTTTCAACGCATCGGCGCCTCTGGCTATGTGCTCGGCGCCATCCGCCCGGCGCCGCCGCCGAACGCTCCAGGCTTCTGGCTGCGCACCGCCGCCTTCGTCGACACTCTGCGCGAGACCATCAACCAGCGCATTCACGCCGCGCTGCCGCGCGACCGCGGCTCCATTGCGTCGGCGCTGATCACGGGCAAACGCAACGCCATCTCCGAGTCCGTCAGCAACGCTTTCTATATTTCGAGCCTCGCCCACGTGCTGGCGATCTCGGGCTTTCACATGGCGGTGGTGGCCGGCATCGCGTTCTTTTTCATTCGCGCCGGGCTGGCGCTGATGCCGGCGCTGGCGAACCGCCGCCCGATCAAGAAATGGGCAGCCGCCGCTGCGCTCGTCGCCGCGGCCTGCTACCTGGTGCTGTCGGGCGCCGGCGTCTCCACCCAGCGCGCCTTCATCATGGTCACGATCGTGCTGATCGGTGTCATGCTCGATCGCCCTGCGCTCACCTTCCGCACCCTCACGGTCGCGGCTTTCGGTGTGCTTCTGCTGTCGCCGCAGGCCGTGGTGCATCCCAGCTTCCAGATGTCGTTTGCCGCCGCGCTGGCATTGATTGCGGCCTATCAATATGGACTGCCGTGGCACGCGGATGCCGACACATCGCTCGGCGCGCGCGCCGCGCTGTGGGGCACGCGCGAGATCGCGGCGCTGATCTTGGCCTCGATCGTCGCCGGGCTCGCCACCACGCCCTATGCCGCCTACCACTTCCATCGCGTCGCGCCCTACGGCGTGCTCGCCAATCTGCTCGCCATGCCGGTGGTGTCGGCCTGGGTGATGCCGATGGGCATTCTCGGCGTGCTCACTTTGCCGCTTGGTTTCGACGCGCCGTTCTGGCAGCTGATGGGGCAGGGCATCGACTGGATGATCGCGGTGGCGCTGTGGGTCACCAGCCTGCCGGGCGCGGTCGGCCATATGCGCGCCTTCGGCACCGGGCCGCTGCTGCTCGGCACCGCCGGCCTGCTGCTCATCTGCCTGTTGCGCACGCCGCTGCGTTGGAGCGGCGCCGTGCTCGCGGTGGCCGCCAGCCTGTGGGCGCTGGCCGCGCCGCGCCCCGACGTGCTGGTGGCCGCCGACGGGCGCGCCGTCGCCATCCGCGGCGCCGACGGGCGGCTCACCTTCCTGTCCAGCGGCCGCGACAGTTTCGTGATCAAGGACTGGCTCGCTGCCGACGGCGACGGCCGCGACCCGAAAGACAAATCGCTCCATGACGGCGTTGCCTGCGACGCCATCGGTTGCATCGGCCGCTTCAAGGACGGGCGACTGGCATCGATGGCCTTCAAGGCCGAAGCCTTCACCGAGGACTGCGCGCGCGCCGCCGTGGTCATCAGCGCGCGCGAGGCGCCTATCGCATGCGCGGCGACGCTCATCGACCGCAAAGCCTGGCGCGCCCACGGCTCAACCGCGCTGCGCTGGACGGGTGATCATTTTGAGGAAACGTTTGCCCGCCCGCACGGCATCGATCGCCCTTGGGCGCGCGAGTAGCGACGCAGGCGAAGCGGTGTCAACGCCGGCAGCCTCGCGCGACGCCACGCCGCGGCAGGAGGATCTGGAGGCTGGGGATTAAGGGCGTTTGCCCCTCCGCTCGTCCCCGCGAAAGCGGGGACCCAGGGGCGGCAACTTCAGTCTCAAAACAACTCTGGATTCCCGCTTGCGCGGGAATGACCGGAGTGTGGGAGCGCGCCTTAGTACCGCCTGAACAGCCCCACCAGCTTGCCCTGAATGCGCACGCGGTTGGGCGGCAGGATGCGCACTTCGTAGGACGGATTGGCCGGCTCGAGCGCAATCGAGGCGCCGCGCCGGCGGAAGCGCTTGAGCGTCGCCTCCTCGTCGTCGATCAGCGCCACCACGATGTCGCCGGTTTCGGCCGCTTCCGACTTGCGGATGAGCGCGATGTCGCCGTCGAGAATGCCGGCCTCGATCATCGAATCGCCGCGCACTTCCAGCGCGAAATGCTCGCCGGCCGACAGCAGGTCGGGCGGCATGTTGATGATATGGCTGCGGGTCTGGATCGCCTCGATCGGCGTGCCGGCGGCGATGCGGCCCATGACCGGAACCGCAATCGGATGCCCGCCGTTGCTGCCGTCTTCGCCGCCCGCGCGCACGCGGCCAAGGTCGCCCTCGATCACGCTCGGGGTGAAGCCGCGCGAGCGGCCCCCGCTGATGCCGTGGGCGACCGAATCGGGCAGCTTGATTACCTCGATGGCGCGCGCCCGGTTGGCCAGCCGCCGGATGAAGCCGCGCTCCTCCAGCGCCGTGATCAGCCGGTGGATGCCGGATTTCGAGCGCAGATCGAGGGCATCCTTCATCTCGTCGAAGGAGGGCGGAACCCCGGTCTCGGTCAGCCGCTCGTGAATGAAGCGCAGCAGCTCAAATTGCTTGCGGGTCAGCATCAGTCTCTCCCCCCGTCGCGGCCGGCCCCAAAGGGCCTCCGGCTAGAAACAAATCATGAACGGACACTATCTGTTCGATATGTGTTCCGCAACCATTTAATTTGGGGTGAAAAACTCGAAATGCCGCTAAAGGCCTAGCTTAAGGATGACACAGGGTGAACCGGCCACCGCCGCCGGCGCGCGCGGCTCACGAATCACCAGGCAGTGGGCCCGCGCCAGCGGGGCCATCAGGGAACTGTCCTGGGCCGACACCGGGGTCGCCACCAGGCCGTCCGCTACCATCTCCAGGGTCGCCCGCAGATAGTCGGCGCGCTCGTCATTGGCGGGCAGGTCGCAGCCCAGGCGCGCGGGCTCCGGAACGTGCTCGGCGTCACTGCGCCCGGTCAGCCGCCCGATCAGCGGCACCAGGAACAGGAAAGCGCAGACATAGGCCGAAACCGGGTTTCCGGGCACGCCCAGCACGTGCATGCCGCCCAGGCGGCCATGCATCATCGGCCGGCCGGGGCGCAACGCCACCCGCCAGAACGACAGCTCCAGCCCTTCCGACGCCAGCGCGCGCTGCACCAGGTCGTGCTCGCCGACGGACGCGCCGCCGCTGGTGACCAGCACGTCGGCGCCCCAGTCGCGGGCGCGCCGCACCGCCGCCGCGATGTCCTCGATCCGGTCACGCGCAATGCCATAGTCGCTCACCTCGCCGCCGGCGGTGCGGGCCATGGCGAGAATCGCAAAGCCGTTGGAATAGACGATCTCGCCCGGGCCGGGCTGGCTGCCGGGCGCCACCAGCTCGTCGCCGGTGCCGAGCACCGCCACCTTGGGCCGGCGATAAACGGGCAGGCGAGCATGGTTCATGGCGGCCGCCAGCATCACGTCGCGCTCGCTCAGCCGCCGCCCTTTGCGCAGCAGCACGTTGCCTTGGCTGAAGTCGATGCCCTGGCCGCGCACATTGCGGCCCTTGGCGGTGGCCTTCTGAATGGTGACTGTATCGCCTTCGCGCGTGGTGAGTTCCTGGATCACCACGGTATCGGCGCCCGCCGGCATCACGCCGCCGGTGAAAATGCGCGCAGCTTGACCAGCTTTCACTTCGCCCTCGAAGGGGTGGCCGGCGGCGACTTCGCCGATCAGAGTGAGCGTGGCCGGGGCCGTCGCCACATCGGCTGCCTGCACCGCATAGCCGTCCATGGCGGATACCGCCGCGGGCGGCTGGGTGCGCAGCGCGGCCAAATCCTCGGCCAGCACGCGCCCGAGCGCATCGTCGAGCTTGACCGTTTCGACTGCCAGCGCGTTCGCCCCGGCGAGCACGCGGGCCAAGGCTTCGGCGACCGGCATGAGGCCCACGGGCTAAGCCTCCGCGCGCCAGTTGCCGGATTTGCCGCCGGTCTTCTCCAGCAGCCGCACGCCCTCGATACGCATGCCTTTCTCGATCGCCTTGACCATGTCGTAGATGGTCAGACACGCGATCGACACCGCTGTGAGCGCCTCCATCTCGACTCCGGTCTGCCCGGTCACCTTCACGGTCGCGCGCACCAGGAAGCCGGGCAGGGCGTGCTCCGGATCGATATCGATGGCAACTTTGGTGATCGGCAGCGGGTGGCAGAGCGGGATCAGCCCGTGGGTGCGTTTGGCCGCCATGATGCCGGCAAGGCGCGCGACGCCCAGCACGTCGCCTTTGAGCGCGTTGCCTTCCAGCACTTGGTCGAGGGTCGCCTTGGACATGATCACGCGGCCTTCGGCGATCGCCTGGCGCTCGGTGGCGCCCTTGGCGGAGACGTCGACCATGCGGGCCTGGCCGCGCTGGTCGAGATGGCTGAGGCCAGCTTTCGTGGCCAATCTACGCGCGCGTCCTACGGACTTTTTGGCGGCGCGGCGGGCTTTCTTCCGAGGGCTGCGGGTCTTCCGGGCCGGGCGCCGGGCGGCGGCCTTCTTACGGCGCGTGGGCGGCTTGCTGCGCCGCGCCGCTTTCTTTTTGCGGGCTCGCGCCACCGCCTTCTTGCGCCCGGCTCTCTTCGTTTTCCGGCCCCGTGCCACAGCTCACTCCACGCCAGCGCGGTGCGGGGCTCGCGCCAGCAAGCGCCGCGTCGCCGCGGTCACGTCCGGCTGGCGCATCAGGCTTTCGCCGATCAGAAAGGCTGAAATGCCGATACCGGCGAGGCGAGCCAGATCCGCCGGCGTATTGAGGCCGCTTTCCGCTACCACCACGCGTTCGCGCGGAATTTTCGGCGCCAACCGCTCGCTTACCGCCAAAGTGGTCTTAAAAGTGCGCAGATCGCGGTTATTGATGCCGATCAGCCGCGATTTCAGGCGCAAAGCACGCTCAAGCTCATCTTCCTGGTGAACTTCAACAAGGACATCCATCCCATTGGCAAAGGCCGCATCTTCGATCTCTTGAGCCGCCGCGTCGTCGACCGCCGCCATAATGATCAGCACGCAATCGGCGCCCAGCGCCCGCGATTCCACCACTTGGTAGGGCTCGTAGATGAAATCCTTGCGCAGCACCGGCAGCGCGGTGGCGCCGCGCGCCTGCGCCAGATATTCCGGCCGGCCCTGGAATGAAGGCCCGTCGGTCAGCACCGAGAGGCAGGTGGCGCCGCCAGCCTCGTACGCTTTCGCCAGTGACGGCGGATCGAAATCGGCGCGGATCAGCCCCTTCGATGGGCTCGCCTTCTTAATCTCCGCGATCAGCGCATAGTCGCCGCCGGAAACCTTGCGCTCGATCGCGCGCAAAAACCCGCGCGGCGGCGAAGCGGCTTTTGCGTCGCCTTCAAGCGCGTTTAAGGGCCGCACACGCTTGGCCGCCGCGATCTCCTCGCGCTTGTAGGCTTCGATCTTCTTGAGAATATCCATCATTTTTTCCTGCGCATGATCTTATCCGAAAACCGGTTCCCACTTTTCGGGATCATGCGTTGATCACGCCTCGGCGGCGTTGGACGCGACAATCAGGCGGTCGAGCTTGCCTTCCGCCTCGCCGCTGTCGATCGATTTGGCGGCAAGCGCTGCGCCTTCCTTCAAATCCTTGGCCTTGCCGGCCACCACCAGCGCGGCCGCGGCATTCAAAATCGCCACGTCGCGGAACGGGCCAGGCTTGCCTTTGAGCACGTCGAGCAGCGCCTTGGCATTGCGCTCGGCATCCCCGCCACGCAACGCCTCGGGTTTGGCGCGCGGCAGGCCGGCGTCTTCCGGCGTGATCTCGAAGGTGCGGATCTGGCCGTTCTCCAGCGCGGCCACACTGGTTGCGCCTGAGGTGGTGATCTCGTCGAGCCCGTCGGAGCCGTGCACCACCCAGATGCTTTCCGAGCCAAGATTCTTCAGCACTTGGGCCATCGGCTCGATCCATTGCCGCGAGAAGGCGCCGATCATCTGCCGCTTGACGCTGGCCGGGTTCGACAGCGGTCCGAGCAGGTTGAAGATAGTGCGGGTGCCGAGCTCGACCCGCGTCGGGCCGACATTCTTCATGGCCGGATGATGCGCCGGCGCGAACATGAAGCCGATACCGGCGTCGCGGATGCAGCGGGCGACCTTGTCGGCGGTGAGATCGATGTTGACGCCGAGCGCGCCCAGCACGTCGGCGGCGCCCGATTTCGACGACAGCGCGCGGTTGCCGTGCTTGGCGACCGGCACGCCGGCGCCCGCCACGACGAAGGCCGCGCAAGTCGAGATGTTGAACGAGCCGGAGGCGTCGCCCCCAGTGCCGACCACGTCGACCGCGTCGGGCGGCGCCTCAACGCCGAGCATCTTGGCGCGCATGGTGGTGACCGCGCCGGTGATCTCGTCGACGGTTTCCCCGCGCACCCGCAGGCCCATCAACAGGGCGCCCATCTGCGAGGGCGTGGCCTCGCCCGACATCATGCGGTCGAAGGCGGATGCCGCCTCCTGCCGCGTGAGGCTGGCGCCGGTCGCGACCTTGGCGATGAGCGCTTTGAATTCGTCGGCCACGGCGCCCTCTATTCCGCCGCGTGCATCGCGACCGCACGCCGACCGGTCTGCTTGTTCCAGGCAGCGGCGATGTCGAGAAAATTCTTCAGCATCAGATGGCCGTGCTCGGAGGCGATACTCTCGGGATGAAACTGCACACCGTGGACGGGAAGTTTTTGATGCGCGAGCCCCATCACCAGGTGATCATCGGTTTCGGCGTTGACGGCAAGTATCTTCGGCACGCTGTCGCGCGCGACCACCAGCGAATGATAGCGCGTCGCCTGCAGCGGCCCGTTGATGCCGCGGAACACGCCGGTGCCGTTGTGGCGGATCTCTGACAATTTGCCGTGCCGCGGCGTCGCCCGCACGATTTTGCCACCGAAGGCCTGCCCGATCGCCTGATGGCCGAGGCAGACGCCGAGGATCGGAATGGTGGGCGCGGCGTTGGCGACGAGATCGAGACAGATGCCGGCAGTGTCCGGCGTACCCGGCCCGGGCGAAAGCACGATCGCCTCCGGCTCTATTTTCATCACCCCGGCGACCGAAATCTTGTCGTTGCGGTGCACGACGACGTCGGCCCCCAAGCTGCCCAGATAGTGGAACAGGTTGAAGGTGAAGCTGTCGTAATTGTCGATCAAAACGATCATGTTTGCTTGCCCGCTCAAGGTCTTAAGAC
>CAYLMY010000154.1:0-7866 GCA_964384635.1 uncultured Undibacter sp. | reverse complement strand
CTCGGCCGCGCTGGTGTCGATCGACTTGATGCGGGCGGAGGCGATGCCGGCCCGCTTGATGCGGGCATGCAGCATACCGGGGAAACTGAGATCGTCGATGTATCTGGTCTGCCCGAGGCCGTGCAGGCGGCCGTCCGGGCGCGTCGCGCGCTGGCCGACGGCGCGGGTCTGTTGGCGGGCGTCAGGTGCCAGCGTCTCGATCGGATAAGGCTCGCGCGGCACCACCGCCGGCAGCCGCAGATCGACGTCGGACTCGCGCAGCGACTCGATATCGAGCTGCTCGCGTTCCAGGACCTTGGTCTTGTCATCCATGGCGCTATTGCCCTTCAAGTTTGCGCGTGGGTGAGCTGGGCGGGGGATTCCTCACGCAGCAGGCGGGCCGCCTCCTGTACCGCTTCGATCATCTTGGTGTAGCCGGTGCAGCGGCAGAGATTTCCCGAAAGCGCATCGCGGATTTCCTGCGTGGAGGGGTCGGGATTTTCGTCGAGCAAGGCCTTGGCGGACAGCAGCACGCCGGGGCCGCAGAAGCCGCATTGCAGCCCGCCGCTGTTCTCGAAAGTCTTCTGGATCGGGTGCAGCCGCTCGCGGCTGGCCATGCCCTCGATGGTGAGCACTTGGCGGCCATCGGCCTGGCCGGCGAGCATGAGGCATGCATTGACCGCCTGGCCGTCGACGATCACGGTGCAGGCGCCGCAGTCGCCGACATCGCAGCCGAGCTTGGCGCCGGTGAGATTGAATTGCTCGCGCAGCAACTGGAGCAAGGTCGTTTCCGGCGGCACCGAAGCGCTGCGGGTCTGGCCGTTGACGATCATGGTTACATCGGTCACGCCACCAGCTCCTTTTCTTTCGTCGCCGCGCGCGCCTGCGCGTTGGCGAGCGCGCGTTTTACCAGGACGGCGATGAGATCGCGACGGTATTCGGCGCTGGCGCGGAAGTCGCTGATCGGCTTGGCCTCGGTGGCGGCGATGCGGCCGGCTTCGGCCATCGCCTCGGCGCTGATCTTGCGGCCCTCGAGATAGGCTTCCGCCTTCGGCGCGCGAATGACGGTGGGCGCGACTGCGCCAAGCGCGATGCGCGGCGCCGCGAAAGCCGACTTTTTGCCATCGACCCAGAAGCTCGCCGCGGCGTTGACCAGCGCCAGCGCCTGGCCTTTGCGCAGGCCGAATTTCTCGAACGCGAGCGGCTTGCCTAGATTCTCTTTGGGGATGGTGATGTCGATGAGCAGTTCGCCGGGCTTGAGGCTGGTCTTGCGCGGGCCAACGAACAGATCGGGTAACGGCATCTGGCGCCGGCCGGAGGGTCCGGCCACGGTCACGGACGCATCAAGCGCGATCAATGCCGGCCCGCTGTCCATCGATGGTACGCACGTCACCAGATTGCCGGCGAGGGTGCCGAGGTTGCGCGTCTGCACCGCGCCGATCGAATGGGCGGCATCGGCCAAGGCCGGGAACATGTCGGCGATGATCGGCGAGCGCATGAGGTCGGCATGCGTGACCAGTGCGCCGATGCGAAGCCCGTCGTCGACGACGCTGATGTCTTTGAGTTCGTCGAGGCGCGAAATGTCGACGATGATCTCCGGGCCGTCGGCCGCGAATTTGAGATCGACCAGAAGATCGGTCCCGCCCGCCAGCACCTTGGCCTTGGCTCCGTACTCGCCAAGCAAGGCCACGGCGTGCGGGACGTCTTTCGCCGCTACGTATCCGAACGCTTTCATCCTGACCTGTCACCTCGATGCGAGATCGATTGTGCACCGCAACAACCAGTCGCCATAGCAAGACAAGTATAATATGCAAGCAAGGGACTGTCTTGGCGCGATCCAAATTAGAGCGGCTTGATTAACGTTGAAAAACCTGCGCCGGCAAGCCGGCCGCACCGGCGAATATCTCGATTTTTCCTGCGATTAGCGCGGATTTGGTGGCCATTCAACGCGTCCATTCCGCGTCCGCCAAACCACAGGCCGTATATAAGCCGATCAAAGCTTGCCGGCCCTGCGGCCCAGGGTCACGTGCCGCCCACAATTGGCAGCCGGCGGACCAGACGGAATTTTCGAATGGCGGCGGCGGACGCCGCCATGCGGATGCTGCCGATGGGCATGATGGGCCGCGCGCAAGCGCTCGGCGATTGACGCCACCTTCATTTTGGCGGGAAGCTCATTTGGTAAAGGACAAGGCGTCCAAATAAAGCGCAGACATGTATCCCGCATGGGGAGGGAGGAAACAATGCCACGACACCTGCATCTCATACTCGCGTTTCTTTTCGTGATCTTCGGCGCGACATCCGCCACCGCGGCCGACGTGAAGCTCGGCAACGGCACCATGCTGTCCGCCAAGCCGTTCTATATCGTCACTTATGTAGAGGCCGCGCCGAGCGCCGCCGCCAAAGCCAGAAAAATGATCAGCAAGCACAGCGCGGCCAGCAAGAAGGACGCCGGCAACCTGCGCTACGAGGCGCTGCAGCGCACCGGCCGCAAGAACCATTTCATCATCCTGGAGGCCTGGTCCGATCAGGACGCCCGCGACGCCCATGCCAAGGCCGCCCACACGCTGGCCTTCCGCAAGGCGCTGCAGCCGCTGCTCTATAGCCCGTTCGACGAGCGCGCCCATGTCGGCCTCATCGCCGGCGATCCGGCAAAGGAGCCCAAGCCCGGCAAGGGCGCGGTCTATGTGCTCACCCATGTCGACATCATTCCGCCCGAGCAGTTTGCGCCCTGCAAGCGTCAGGTGAAGGAAACCGGCCCCTGCGGCAACGATCTGGTGGCGCAGCTGGTCGCGGCTGGCCGCAAAGGTGACGGCAATCTGCGCTTCGATGCGTTGACGCAAGCCAATCGCCCCAACCACATGGAAGTGGTCGAGGTGTGGAAATCGGCCTCGGATCAGAAAGCGCACACGGTGACCAAGGCGGTGAAGGACTTCCGCGACGAACTGTCGGGCATCCCGCCGGGCAGCGGCGTGTCGAGTGATCCGACGGTCCTGCTCAACCCGCTGACCGGCAGCCTCTACGACGAGCGCCTGTACAAGTCGGTCGACTGATCGTGCGCCGGTGAGGCTAGGCGCCGGCCGCCCGCTATTTGATCTCTTCTTGCGGGCGGTCGGCGCATTCGGCGTTGGCGCGCAGCTTGCCGATATTGATCAACTGCACGCGCCGGATCGTCGGCTTGTTCAGTCCTGATTGCCGTATCGCTCTTTCACTGCCGCGGCGACGAAAGCCTTGCGCCCCTGGCGGCCCGGCGTAGTGCCGTGCGCGGCGCACCAGGCCGGAAACGTCGCCGGATCGATGCGCACCCGCATCACCGGGTGGCCGTAGGCCTTCAGCCCCTTCTCCATCTCTTGCGCCATCTTCAGCCATTCGGCCCAGGTGGGCGGAAACGTGTCGCCGTCGTCGAACATGGCGAGCGCCGCCGGATAGTCGGCCTCCTCGATCCAGAAGACGCCGACGGCGGGGAGGGGTTTGTCGTCTGAATCCGTCATCGAGTTGATCCTAACACAGCGCGGCGGGTGAGTTCGCCGAAGGCAAACCGCCACACCTGCTTGACTTGCGGTCTTTTCCCTCTTCCACTCGCACGGCTTGCCCGGGCGGCCGCAACGGTCGCCGGCGCAATGCCCGAACAACAAGTCGATCAAGGGAGGAAGCCATGGCCGAATCCGTTTACAAAGTCATCGAGTTGGTTGGGACCAGCACGGAATCGTGGGAGAAGGCCGCCAAAGCCGCGGTCGACAAGGCCGCAAAGTCTTTGCGGGACCTTCGCGTCGCGGAGGTCGTGCAGTTGGACATGCAGCTCAAGAATGGAAAGCTCGAGGCCTATCGCGCCAAGGTGAAGGTCTCGTTCAAATTCGAGGGCAAGGCCTAGCGCCCGCGGACGGGCCCGGGTTGCAGGCGCGCGGGCAGATGGCGCGACCGCAGAGAGGTGCGCGGCAGCGTGGCGCCGTCGTCGAATAGTTTCAGAGCGCTACGATAGTCGGCTACCTCGATCCAAAAGGCGCCGACGGCGGGGAGGGGTTTGTCGTGCGAAACCGTCATGGCGCTGAGCCTATCACGCCGCCCGATTTGAGGATGGCGGTGAGCGGCGCCCACGCGTCATTCTTGAGCTGCACCAGCGGCGGATTGTCCAGCACAACGGTGGTGACAGCTTTCGCATTACAGCCGGCGACGAGGCGCGAGATCTTTATCTCGCCGTCGGTGTAGTAGGAATCGCCTTCACCGTTGCGGCCGGCGAGCGTCGGTCCGATGCCGGTCACCTCATAAATCGCCTCGACCACCCGCGCGGCCTTCAGGTCCGCGGTGAGGCCGTCGCGCTCAACGTCGATGTCGGGCGCGATGTGGTGCGTGACTTGCCCAGTGTAGCGGCTCAAGCCCACGTCGCGGTCGAAAGTCACGGCACCGAGCCAGACCGGCCGTCCTTCCTCGCCTTGCTTGAGCACCTCCCAGAAGCGCACATGGTGGCGCCGGTCAGCGCTGCGGCCGTCGGGCTTTTCGAACGCCAGGTCCTCGCGCCGCCCCTCGTAGAACAGGTTGCTGACCGGCGCGTCACGATACGGCCTGTCCAGGATGATGCTGCCGACAATCTTCAGGCTCGACCGGAACGTAATCGGATCGGCCGGATACCATTGGGCCGCGTGCATGGCGCAGAGCACGTCCTCGCGCGCGCCGACCAAACCGACATTGATGGGATCGCCGGGGATGCCTTGCGCCGTGCGCGTGACCATGGTCAGGCCAGCGAGCTTCTTCTGGTGCTCATAGTGCCGCCAGTCCAGCGGCAGCACGACGTAGGCGACAACGCCATAGACGGCGAGCATTGCTAGAGTGTAAAGCGCAATTCTCCGCTTGGGTCGGCCGGTCGCCATGGCACGGATGGTGCAGCGATATTGCTGATCGGGGCAAGATCGAGCCGGGCGGTGCTATCACTCAGGTCTGAACGCCATATCTTTCCTTGACCGCCGCGGCGGCGAACGCTTTGCGCCCTTGACGGCCCGGCGTCGTGCCGTGCGCGGCGCACCAGATCGGGAACGTGGTGCCGCCTTCGAGCGTCGCGAGCGCCGCCGGAACGGCGGCCTCCTCGATCCAACAGGCGCCGACGGCGGGAGGCGTCATCGCTGTATTCCGTAAAGCGTATGCTGTCGCAAATAGTCGCGAACGTCGGAGACCAAGGGTCCGACCGCGTTGACCGCTTCGTTGAGTTTGGCGGCGGGCCGGCCGAGTTCCCGCACCCAATGCCGCATTTCGGCGGGCGCGTGGATGTCGATGCGCTTGGGGTCGGCTGGACCACGCAAAAGACCGTCATTGCCCACGACTGTCATCGCAACTGATCCTCCTGCAATAGGCCGGCGCCGTGCCCAGCGGTTCTTGGCGAACGCGCAAGGCAAGGTCGGTTTTGCGGCTTGGGGCGGAGCGCCTTGCAGGCGCTTCAGCGCGAGGAACGCTGCGCCCAAATGCGCCCAAAGTCGAGGAACTATGCGGGAAAACGCCGAATATGAGGCTGCCCTCTCGTTAAAGGCGGGCGTCATCCCCATATAACTCGTGTCCGCTCGCTTGCCGCGTCTGGCAAGCGAGGGGGCCCTCCTACAGAAAGGCCCGCGATGTTCACGCCCGAGCATTATCGTGCGAAAGCGGCCGAATACGGTGAATTGGCAAAGACGGCGAACGGCCCCGACGAAGCGCGTGAATTCCAGCGCCACGAACGCAATTTCACGGAGCTCGCGGACAATGAGCAGTGGGTTGCCGACCATCGTGACCAGACCGTGCATGCGACCGGCGCCGACGCAGTCAGCGAAGGCGCTCCGGTTTTGATCGGCGATGCAATGGCGGCGGTGCCGCAATGAGATGGCCAGGTCAGCGCCCGTCGAATGCCGTCAATCAGGCGGTGACGTTTCCTAATCTCAGCCGCAGTTACGATGCCACGCGGCGCGCGGTGCGTTTCTGGGGTTACGACCGTTCGATGGAAAATTCCTTCTTTGTGACCTCGGACGCGCTCCAGCACCTTCAGCCCAATCTCAAGCCCGACGAAGCCGGTCTGCTATGGGCCTTCGATAGCAACCGTAAATTGATCTATGAGATCGCCGCCAAGGTTTATGCCCGCGGCCGAAGTAGCGTCTACAGCCTCGACGTCACCGATTTCTAAATGCCGAGTTCGTGCGCCCGCACCGCGGACAGGATTGCTGGGCGGCGTTCAAGCCTGAACACAGCAAAGGAAGACACATGAGCAAAGAGAAAACGAGCAAAGTCACAGTAAGCGAAGAAGCATTGGACCAAGGATCAGTGAACGAAGAACTAAATGTCCAAGAGTCGAAGGTCCAGGCGCCAAAGCAACAAGAGATAAAACTTCACGAAACTAAAAGGCCTGCAAATCTGCGCGCGGATGCCGTGCCGGACAACGGCTACGTGCTGTCGGTCGACGGCAAGTTGAAACAGCGATTTGAGACGTCCGATGAAGCCATGACCGCGGGCATGAAACTCAAGCAAAATTACCCGGTGATCCAGGTCGCGGTGTTCGATGCGGCCGCGCGCAGCTACACGCCGGTGGCGTTGCCGGAAAAGTAGGCGGATGGCGCGGAGTTTACCCTTGGGCCGCGCGGAGCGCGGACCCGAGGGCTAATTCGCCCCTGCGGGCTTGATCGCGCGCTTCATGACGGCGACCCAACTGGGGGCGCCGACGGCTAAGGAGGGGGCCATGCCTTGTCCGAGGACCACCTTCTTGGACTCGCCGACTGCATAGGTGCCGGAGATCGCTTCCCACCCTTCGGCGCCAAGCTTATTGAGCGAGGCTTGGAAGGCCTCGGCGGTTTCCGCTTTGGTAATCTGGTATTCCCAATTCATGGTGTCTCGTTTGTTTGCGAGCGCTCGGGCTCATGCGCCGCGCACCTTGCGGCGATCGAATTTGCTAGCACGGCAGCATTAACAAAGTTGCTGCAGCAGGCGGCAATGCGGGTTGCAGCGGCGCGGCATCCTGTTGCCGTTGCCGCGCGTCTGACCCGCAAGCGACATGCGGCCGATCTCGCCGCGTGCTATCTTCCGCGCCATTCCAGAGTTCATCCGGACAATTTAGGCCGGCAAAAGGGACAGCGCCAAATGTGTGAGATCTGCAGCCAGCGGACGATGGGCCGACGAAGATTTCTCGCTTTGGCGGGTTTCGGTCTTGCGGCGGGCGGCGCTCTTTTCGGGATTGATCAGGCCGCCGCCGCGCACGGTCCGACGACGTCGGTGACCGCCGACCAGGCGCTGGCGAATTTGAAATCCGGCAACGCCAAATACGTCAATTCGCCGCAAGTGTGCGCGGCCGATCTTGCCAGGCGCCGCACGGCGGTGACGACGTCGCAGACGCCGTGGGCGACCATCTTGGGCTGCGCCGACAGCCGCGTGCCGCCGGAACTGCTGTTCGGGGGCCTCGGTGTCGGCGAGCTGTTCGTCGCCCGCAATGCCGGCAACACGGCCGACACCGCGACCATGGGCACGATCGAATACGGCGCCGCCGTGCTCGGCGTGCCGCTGATCGTCGTGCTCGGCCATGAACGCTGCGGCGCGGTGGCGGCGGCCTGCGACGTCGTCAGCAAGCAGGCGACCTTCCCGGGCTCCATCGGGCCGATGGTCGAGGCGATCGTCCCGGCGGCCCGGGCGGTGAAGGACCAGCCCGGCGATTTCGTCGACAACGCGGTGCGCGAAAACGCCAGGCGCACGGCGGCTCAGGTCGCCGTGCAAAGCAGGATCGTGGCCGATCTGGTCGCGGCCGGGAAAGTGAAAGTCCTCGCCGCGCGCTACGATCTCGACACCGGCAAGGTCGAATACCTGTCTTAAGGTCGGCACCCAATGGCGCCGGCCAAGAGCCTGATCCGCATGGTCGGCCCGCGCGGCAATCCGCAGGCGAAAAATCTCTTC
>CAYLMY010000153.1:0-7922 GCA_964384635.1 uncultured Undibacter sp. | reverse complement strand
CCTCCTCAGGATGAGGCGGATTGGTGCCTACGACGTCCCCGCTTCCGCGGGGACGACAGCAAAAACCGATTACCCTATAATCGGCGCCGTCCGGCATCGGAGGGTGTCGATGGCCCAGACCCTCGTCAAACCGCGCAGCAAGCTCAAGCCGAAGACCGAGCGGCCGAAGCTGTGGAAGGTCATCCTGCTCAACGACGATTTCACGCCGCGCGAATTCGTCGTGCTGGTGCTCAAGGCCGTGTTCCGCATGAACGAGGACGAGGCCTACAACGTCATGATCACGGCGCACCGGCGCGGCGCCTGCGTGATCGCGGTGTTCACCAAGGACGTGGCCGACACCAAGGCCAAGGAGGCGACCGAGCTCGGCAAGGCCAAGGGCTATCCGCTGTATTTCACCACCGAGCCGGAGGAGTAGGAGGCAACAAGGCGCGGAGCGGCTCGCGTCGCGTACGCTCCCTTACTTCTTCTCCACCGCCACCGGCGGGCCGCTCATCGACCCAACCTCCTCGTGGTTGGCCTGATAGAAGTAGATGCCGAGCCCGAATATGGCCAGCACCAGCAGGGCGGCGACGATGTGCAGCGGGTCGGCGTCACTGCTCTTGCCGTGCCGGCGCGCGTTCGTGCGCCGCGCCGTCTTGGGCCGGCTCGCCTTGCGGGCACGCGCCGTCTTGCGCTTCTTGGCCATGCTGCCGTCCCCCTCGAAATCCGCAACGCACCGGCCCGCGAGGCCCTGGGCCCCACGGGGTCGCGGCGCTTTGCATCAGGCGGCCGCCCTCGTGAGGCGGCCCCGATGGCGGCAGGCTAAAAAGCCGCCGCCGCTGGTCCTTCCACAGGTGGCACAATTGCTGGCGTGACCGTTCACGGCCGCGCGCTGCGGCCGATGCAAGGCCGATTCGGCCGGCGAGGGCAACCGGCTCAGCGGTGGATGCAGCGGCGCAGGCGCTTGACGCCGTTGGTCGACTTGCCGCCGACCAGTTCCTTGATCTGCCCGGCCGGGCAGGAGCCGTCGTCCACCAAGAGGCGCTGGCCGTAACGCAGGCCGCCCGCGGACGGCTCCTGCTTGACGATGGTGGAGGCCGAGGCGGCCGTCAGCCACAAAGCCGCGGCGGCCGCGACGGCAAAACGGGCAACGATCCTCCCGCGCATCGGTTGCCTCCCGCGTTCAGCGCCGCTTCTTGGCGGCTTTCGGTTTGGCGGCAGATTTCGGCTTGGCCGGTTTCGCCGGCGCTTGCTCATCTGCCGCGCGGTCGGCCGCCTCCTTGGCCAGCCGCAGCTGCCGCAGCCGCGCGGTCTTTTCGCGGGTCGCGGCGGTCGCGGCCTGGTAATCGGCCATGGCCTTGGTCGCCTCGCGCGCCTGCACCTCCTTGCGCTTGAAGCTGGCCTCGGCCCGCTCCTGCATTTCCTTCGGGTTCTTAGACAGAACGCTCTCCGTTTATCGGCGGCGCGCCGGGCTCATGAGCAGCCGGTGATCGAGCCATTGATGCCGCGCGAATTTGACCGGCGGGGAATCAGGGATGATATGCAATTGTAGCGCGCCGCAGGGGTTAAGCCTATGGCCCAGGCGCGGCTAGCCGTGCAGCGCGCGGCGCATCACGATCCAATTGTAGACCGTGCCGAACACCAGCGCGATCAGCCAGCCGGCGAACACGCTCCCGATCAGCCCCTCGACCCACAGCCGCGTGGAGCCGACGGGGGCGTCCGAGAACAGGGCGACCCAGCCGTGCGCGAGCCGCACGGGGAAGAACAGCGCGGCCAGCAGGCAGAGCACGAACAGCACGACCAGGGCGGCGGAAAAGCCGAAGCCCAGGCCGCTAATGCTGAGGCGCGGATGCGCGTGAGCGATGGCCATGGGGGCCTCCATCGAACGGAAAACAATGAAACCCGAAAAACGGCGGCGCGGCATTGACTTGGGTCAACGCAGCCGCTGCCGCCGCGCCCGCGGCATATAGAAGGCGACGCCAAACAGCGGCACGACGATGTCCATCCAGAAGATGATGTCAGCGCGCATAGCCGGATGCGCCTGTTGCCCGCTAGGCTATCATGGCCCGGCCGAGCAGCGGGTGTCGCACGCGCTAAGGAGTTGAGGATCAATCATAGGCTCGGACAAGGGGGCGAAACCGACATGCCGCAACGCGTTCTGATCACCGCCGGGGCCGCCGGCATCGGCCGCGAATTCGCGCGCGCTTTCGCCGCCACCGGCGCAAAGGTGTTCGTCTGCGACATCGACGACAAGGCGCTTCGCGAGATCGCCAAGGAAATACCCGGCCTGATCACCGCGCGCTGCGACATTAGCCAGCGCGCCGAGATCGAACACATGGTGCCGGCGGCGGTGGCCGCGCTGGGCGGGCTCGACGTGCTGATCAACAATGCCGGCATCGCCGGGCTCACGCTGCCGGTCGATCAATATCCGCCGGACGACTGGGACAAGGTGGTGGCGGTCAATCTCACCGCCATGTTCGACGTCTGCCGGCTCGCCATCCCGCATCTGAAGCAATCGAAGGTGGGGAGCATCATCAACATGACCTCGATCGCCGGGCGCCACGGCTTTCCCAACCGCAGCCCTTATGCGGCGACCAAATGGGGCGTGATCGGGCTCACCAAGACGCTGGCGATGGAGCTCGGCGAATGGGGCATCCGCGCCAATGCGATCGCGCCCGGGGCGGTGGCGGGCGACCGCATCAAGCGCGTGTTCGCCGGCCGCGCGCAGATCAGCGGGCTTTCGCTTGCGGAGGTGGAGGCGGAGGCTTTTGCCGCGCAGTCGATCAAGGCGATGGTCGATCCGCAGGACATCGCGCAGCTTGCGGTGTTCCTGGCTTCCGATGCGGCGAAGGCGATCTCGGGGCAGGTGATCCCGATTGATAATGACCGGCAGAGGGCGTGAGGAGGGACGTCAGCCGTGGCGGCAGTCCTTTCGTCAGCGAGCAAGACGTGAACTCAAGGTTGTCGTAATTTATCAAGAGTTTCGATGGCTCTTTGCCGCGCTTTCTCAAGTTTTTTTAGATTTTCGGAGTTGATTGCCTGAAATCCCGGCAGCGCGACCTCAAATTGGTTGATCGCCTTCTGTAGGTCATCAATTGCAACGTCTTTGTCACTCGTTTCTGAGTGGATTAGAAACGCTAAACCGATACAAAAATGACACTCAGACCATTCGTCCAGGTGAGAATCTTTGTCAAAGTTCAATGAAGAGGCTTCATAGGCACCAATAGATCTGAGGAGATAGACCTCCTGCATTCGCTCGTCAGATGCTGTTGCTTGATCTAGGCATACTCGCCCGAGTAAAAATTGAGCCCTTGCTAGTTGCAAACTAAACGTGGTTTTTGGATACGCTTCCATCGCGGCACCAAAAGCAGCAATCGCTTGAATTCGCAGAAAGTAGGCCTTCTGTGGAGGGGCAGCTGTAGCCGCTTCGGCAAGCATTGCGCCAAGATTTATTTGGGCTGTCGCCCATTCGTCGATCATGCCTTCTTGCGCACTAATCTCTATCGCGCGTATGGCCGCTTGCTTGGCATTTCTTGCGAGCGGACCATCTCCCCGTTCGCCGGAGCGTGAGGCCTTAAACTGGTAGGCCGACGATATGTTATTAAAAATATGGAACCGATGTGGGCCAGTTTCTTCCAGCCGCGGATCGTTTGCGATGCTATCGAATATATCTATCGCGGTGGTGACATCTTGTTCCCATTTCCGGTTCTCTCTGTGATGACTTCGCTCAAGGTAACAATTGCCTTTCAACACCATAAGACTCGCCCAATCGAAGCGGTCTTCAGCTGTGGCGCTGCCAACGCGCTCAAGTGCCTCGTCAATGTTTATTATAGCGGCACCTAAAAGGTCAGAAAATTCGGTTGTTTTAGTTCGCGCCATTACTTGTTGCAGGAGTGCTAGGCGATATTTTGCACGAACCCAACGCGCGATTTGTTTCTGGCTATCTGTTAGCTCTAATGCTCGTTCGGCCAGTTCGATTGCATTAGCGAAGTTTGGATTGTGTGATCTGCGTTCAATTTCGTAGATGTAGCCGGCGGAATTTGTGAGGATAGTCGCAACTTCCTCTGTGTCGAAACCTGAAAAGTAGTTGGCTGCTTTGAGATAATGTTTAGCAGCATTTGCGCTATCTCCCTTGAAAAGAGCGGCGTCGCCTCGCGCTAAGCGGAGGTCCGATTGCATCCTAACTTCTCGTATTGTCCGCTCTTCTTGCTGAAGCTCTTCCGCCGCAGCAAGAATCTTGTCGGCTTCTTCAAAATGTCCAGATTCTAGCGCCGCGTTTGCCGCGGCAATCTGGTTGTCAAGGGCGGTATTAGTAACCTCGATTTCTGACAGGCGCTTTTTGATTTTTCGTAGTTCGTCTGCTTTGGCTTTTAGATATTCGATCAGTTCTTCATCAGCGGCATCAGGATTGGCGACCTCAAAGCGAAGGGCAAGATTTTCAAGTAATTCTCGGGACAGCCCAATGTTGGTCTGCTCTTTTTCGGAAAACAGCCCATACTTACGACAGGCTTCGAGTTCTTCTTTCGTAATCCCAAAAAAAGGCAACAAGTGGATCGACCGTCTTTATCTGGGGGCGTCGGACCGTTCCGTTTTCTAGCTCAATTATTCGGCGAACTTTGCTTTCGTCATCGAAAGCCTTAATTGCCAACTCTTTTGGGACCTATATACGAGCTTGACCCACGGCAAAATGTAGTATACGTTGATATATGATAGTGGGAGAGAGTCATGTTGCAAAACTTCAATAGCATTTTTGACCTAATGAAAGCCTTCCCAGATGAACAGGCTTGTATCGATCATCTGAAATCCATCCGTTGGCGTAACGGGGCGTTCTGTCCTCACTGCGAAGGTGAGCGTATCTATACCTTTGCGGACAATCAGACGTTCAAATGCGCCGATTGTCGCGCTCGCTTTAGCATTAAGGTGGGCACCATCTTTGCCGATACAAAACTGCCACTCCAAAAGTGGTTCATGGCGATCTGGCTTATCACGAACCATCCCAAGGGCATTGCGAGCACAACGTTGGCCAAGGATTTAGACATAACGCAAAAATCGGCATGGTTCGTTTTGCACAGGTTGCGTCATGCCGCGCGTACCAAGTCTTTTAATGCGCATTTGCGATTGCGCGGAAAGGTAGAAATTGACGAAACCTATGTGGGCGGCAAAAGCATCAATCGGCACGGTCGTCGTAGCGGAACGGGCGGCGGTTCTGCCGATAAAACACCGGTCGTTGGCGCTGTTGAACGGAAAGGACAAGTTATCGCGAAAGTTCTTGGCGCGGCTTCTCAGTTTGAATTGCAAAATTTTGTTCGCGACGTTGTTTCTCCGAAAGCCGAGCTACTTGTGACTGACGCTCACCTTGCCTACCGAACACTTGGTAGTTTCCCGCAGCACGAAATTATCAATCATAGTCATGGGGAATATCGACGCGGGGATGCTCATACAAACAGCATTGAATCGGTTTGGGCATTGTTGAAGCGGCAAATCGTCGGTGTTCATCATTGGGTTTCGCCTAAACATTTGAACAAATACGTTCAGGAAATGTCTTGGCGATTGAACCGACGTGGCTTAACAGTAGCTAATCGCGTGAATGATTTGCTGGCTTGCGCCGAAGGTGAGAAGCTTTCTTATAAGGCGCTCATCGCATGAAACGGCGCAAAGTAGTGTTGCCGCCATTTGGCCTAGATATGCCGTTCGAAGAAGCGCTCGCGCGATTCGCCGTGACCGACCCGCGTGAGGTCGAGCGGGTTGAAAAGCAATCCAAGAAAAAGAAGCCGCCGGGCAGAAAACGCAAGCGCAAACCGTCCGGCGGTAGTTCTCAAGTTGCTTCAGTCGTTGACTTACGCCAGCGACGGATGCGGAAGCGGAACATGGGTAGATAACCGACGACGCGGCCACCTACGCCAATGTCCGCGAACGTGCTGAATGCGCCCATGGCGCACGCGGTAGTGCGGTGAAACCCAGACAAACATTGTCTGAAATCTCCGACCATAGGTTTCCCATTGCGTCGGAACGGCTTTTGTGCGATTGTCGGGTTGTTCAGACACCGACGCCCGCACGCGGGCTATTCAGACACTACAAGGCGGGATTGGGTTTGCCCCGCCAGGACTGCACGGCTCGGCGCGTCATAGCGTCGAGCTTTCGTGTATCTGGCGTTGGAAGGAGATTTTGGGGCATTTCCGCGGGCTGCCAGGAGTCGCGCGGAAACGAACCGAAACCCCCGGCCAGAAGGCCAGAGCTTCCATCGGTCCATCTCCGCTGAGCGATCTCCCCCTGGGCCGTAGTCCCGGTGTCGGCCACGCCGAAGAGCAGGTTGCCCTTCTGTTGGCATCGTCAGCGGCGCTCGCCTGATGACGGCGAGAGCAATAACGGCATCGGGTATAGCGAAACACCATCGCTAGCGCAAGGTCAAAGACGTATATAGTCCCCACTCTTTTTGGGTAAGGCCCTCCTGTCCGCGTTTCTCGCGGATCATCTGTCCGAACGCCTCTCCAAAGGTTCTTTCCATTAGTCTATCGGGCGTACCAATTTGTCACTTTTCCGCACTTCAGTACGCACCTTTCCGACGCCCGGCTGCGATAGAAGAAGTTAAGACAATTTCTCAATCAATCAATTGCGAGGCAAAATGAAACTGCAAACACGAGTCATATACGTCGGAATAGCGTGCGCCTACGCGCTTGCGGCTTTCGGTGCGCCCGAGCGCTCGCTATTTTTACTACTCGCAATCGGATATCTACTGATTGCTGTGGTTTCATATCCGGTCGAAAATAGATAGGGCAGCCTTTCGGGCTGCCCATTAAGAAAGGACCACGACTTCGGTTCGAAGATGTACTTGGTGCCTATGCCGGCCATGACAAGTCAGTGTCTTACGAGCACCCCGTCGTGCTTCCACACGTATCGCACTTCATGCAGGTGCCGTTGCGCACCAGCGTGAAGTTGCCGCACTCGCCGCAGGCCTCGCCCTCGTAGCCTTTGGCGCGGGCTTCCGCGCGCTTCTCGGAAGCGGCCTGCTTGGCATGCGCCCGGGCGTCCACCTCGTTGAGCACTTCGAGCTGTTGCGCCGGCGAGAGTTTGGCCTCCGGCTCGGCTTTGAGCGCGGTGGCGCCGCTTGCATGCAGCGCGGTGACTTTGCCGGAGGCGCCGCCGCCTGCGGGCGCGGGCGTGGTATCGCTCACCACCGACAAGCGGTCGGTGCGCGAGCGGGTCAGCCCCTTGGAGACGTAGTGCGAAGCGGGCGTGGGCTTGCCTTCCTCGACGCCCTTGCCGAGCGCGTCGAACCCGCCGGCCTCGCTCGGATCGACATGGGCGAGGTCGAAACGCTCCAGGTACGACACCGCCAGCTCGCGGAACACGTAGTCGAGGATGGAGGTGGCGTATTTGATCGAGTCGTTGCCCTGCACCGGGCCCTGCGGCTCGAAGCGGGTGAAGGTGAAGGCGTCGACATATTCCTCCAGCGGCACGCCGTATTGCAGGCCGAGCGAAATCGCGATCGCGAAATTGTTCAACAGCGAACGCAGCGCGGCGCCTTCCTTGTGCATGTCGACGAAGATCTCGCCGAGCCGGCCGTCGTCGTATTCGCCGGTGCGCAGATAGACCTTGTGGCCGCCGACCACGGCCTTTTGCGTATAGCCCTTGCGGCGGGAGGGCAGCTTCTCGCGCTCGCGCAGCACGGTGACGCGCTCGACGATCTTCTCGACCACCTTTTCGGCAAGGCCCGTCGCGCGCGCGGCGGCGGGCCGCTCGAGGAAGGCTTCCACCGCCTCGTCCTCCTCGTCCTCGTCGGCGATGAGCTGGGCATTCAAGGGCTGCGACAGCTTGGAGCCGTCGCGGTAGAGCGCGTTGGCTTTCAGCGCCAGCTTCCAGGACATCAGATAGGCCGCCTTGCAGTCCTCGACCGTCGCCTCGTTCGGCATGTTGATGGTCTTGGAGATGGCGCCGGAGATGAA
>CAYLMY010000152.1:0-7925 GCA_964384635.1 uncultured Undibacter sp. | reverse complement strand
TTGTTGGGATCGCGCTTCAAATCCACCGCGCACGCTTCCCGAAAGCCGCAACGCATGCACTCTCGCATGATTTGGCCGAGTATTTCGCCGTCACTTTGCTTGAGCGCATCGAAGTCGAGACCCAGCATCGCCATGCGGCAATCCAAAAGACCGTCGCTTTCCGTGGGCTTTTCGGATGGGGGAGCATTGCGGATTTGCATCAAATCCTCCTGCGTTCGTCTGCCTAAGCAGATCGAAAAGCCGCGATTGCGCATTGACTTGGATCAATATTCAAAGGTTAGGACAATGGCCCTTACCTCCCGCTAATCCGGTCGCGGCCATAATCCAGCAGTGGTGCAAATGACATTTGGCGACGATGAAGACGGCGTGGATTCACAAACCGGCGGCCAAATGACGGTGTCGGCATACCAACGCGCGGTGACCTGGCGGCGGTAGCAATTGTCTCAAGGGCAAAGGTGTTTTGCTGAAAAAAAATGCGCTATCGCACGAACGGAACGCAAATAAATAACTATAACGCATCATTCCTGCGGTTCGATGGCCTCAGCTGTTATCCGATAACCGATCTTCGCGATATCGGTTTCCGTGGGCACCACATTCATGACGCCCGTGACCGCGAATGGATAGGCAAAATCGGTGAGTCGAATGCCCCTCTCAAAGATGATGAGGATCGCCTGGTTTCGCGGCGGAGGAAACTTAACGCACGCTCCGGAAAAGGGAATAAGAAGCAGCCTCTTGTACGGTGGCTCAACGTTGTTGAAAGGCACGATGAAGCCCGAAATCTTCACCCGCTGACCGTTGTAGGCGGCGACCAGATCCGACCGCTGCGACACGCTCATGTTTGCATGTGCTTCCGTCTGTCTGTGCGGCAAAATCTTCGCCATCAGTTTGTGCGGCGCGCTCTGATTGAGCGATTCGGGAATTAACTGTTCCCAGCGGATTTCAAGCGGTTCCAGCGCACGCGCCGGCGGCAATAAAGCAAATCCCGCCGCGACGGCGATCGCGCACGCCAACAAGGAAGGCCGCAACCAGGCTTGCATTTCGAATTTACCCCTTCCCTCTTGTTTCCTCTTGCCCTCACCATTCTACACTAAATTCGAATCGGCTGTGTGCCTAAATCTCCTCCGGCACCATGGCGATGGCGCCGCACGGGCATTCCTGGGCGCACATTCCGCAGCCTTTGCAATAGTCGTAGTTGAATTGGAAGCGCTTGCCGGGGCCGAGCTTGATCACGGCATTGTCCGGACATACGCCGTAACAATTGTCGCATTCGAAGCAGTTGCCGCAGGAAAGGCACCGGCGCGCCTCATAGAGCGCGTTGGTCTCGTCGAGCCCGCCCTGCACCTCCTCGAAAGTGCTTTGCCGGCGGACGATTTCGAGCATCGGCTGCACCGTCTTGGGCGCGTCGGCGTAGTACCAGGTATTGAGCTTGCCGATATCCGCCAGTTCATGTCTTTCCGCCGGCGCATAGGTGGTGCCGCGCAGCCAGGCGCCGATGTGGCGGGCTGCCTTCTTGCCGTGACCGACCGCCACCGTAACGGTGCGCTCGGAGGGCACCATGTCGCCGCCGGCGAAGATGCCGGCGTGGCCGGTCATCATGTTGGCGTCGACCTGAACCACACCGTCCTTGATTTCCAGTCCGGGGACGCCATCGAGCAGCGACAAGTCGACATCCTGGCCGAGCGCCAGCACCAGCGAGTCGGCCTCCAGCGTCTCGAACTCGCCAGTCGGTTGCGGAAAGCCTTTTTCGTCAAGCTGCATCTTTTCGACGGTGAGCACGCCTTCGTCCATGCGCTTGATGGTCGAAAGCCATTTCATCATGATGCCTTCCTGCAACGCCTCTTCGACCTCGAAATCATGCGCCGGCATGCGCTCGCGCGTGCGCCGATAGACAATGATCGCCTCGGTCGCGCCCAGCCGCTTGGCGGTGCGCGCGGCGTCGAGGGCGGTATTGCCGCCGCCGTAAACGACGACACGACGCCCAAGCAGCGGCTTGTCTTCGCCTTCCATCGACCGCAGCATGGAGACGGCGTCGAGAATTTTCGAAGCCGAACCCGCGGGAATATAGGCGCGCTTGCCGATATGGGCGCCGACGGCAAGGAAGGCCGCGTCGAAGCGGCCGGCCTTCATGCTCTCGACGATGCGATCGACCTTGGTGTTGAGCTTGATGACGACCCCGAGGTCGACAATGCGCTTGATCTCGGCATCGAGCACGTCGCGCGGCAGACGATATTTCGGAATCCCGAAACGCATCATGCCGCCGGCAAACGGGCCGGCCTCGTGGATCTCGACCGCATGACCCATCCGCCGCAGGTGATAAGCAGCCGACAAGCCCGAAGGACCCGCGCCGACCACCAGCACACGCTTGCCGCTGTCGGCTTGCGGCGGCTCAAAGCGCCAGCCTTTGCGGATCGCCACATCGCCGAGGAAACGCTCGACCGAATTGATGCCGACCGCTTCGTCGATTTGCGCCCGATTGCAGGCGCTCTCGCAGGGGTGATAGCACACCCTGCCCATCACCGCCGGCAGCGGATTGTCGAGCGTCAATGTGCGCCAGGCGGCTTCGTAATTGCCGGATTCAGCGTGATAGAGCCAGCCTTGGATGTTCTCGCCGGCCGGGCAGGCATTATTGCAGGGCGGCAAGCGATCGACATAGACCGGCCGCGAGGTGCGCCACGATCCGGTCAGGTTGGCGAGGCTGGAGCCAACGTCAAGCGTGATCGCAAAGGGATGCTCCATTAGGCATCTCCCTCGTGATCGAGCAAGCGATACTCGGCAATATTGCGGTCGGCGATGGCCTGTACCAAGCCGATGCGCTCTCTCCCCTTCTCGGTCGCAAAAAGATGGGCAAAACGCCGCTGCGGTTTCAAATAATCCTCCACGGGAACCCGCCGGCGGATCTTCTGGCTGCCGGTGATAACGCCGTGCTCGGCCTCGAACAGCGGAAACAGCCCGCACTCGACCGCGAGCCGCGCCAGCCGGATCGTGTCGTGGGAGGCCGAGCCCCAGCCGAGCGGACAAGGCACATGAATATGCAGATAGCGCGCGCCATGAATGCCCATCGCCTTGATTACCTTGTGCTCGAGGTCGTGCAAATCGGCGACCGTGGCGGTGGCGACATAGGGGATGCCGTGAGCGACGGCGATCTTGGGCACGCTCTTGCCGGTGCCGAAAACATTGCCCGGCTCCGGGCCCATGGCCGGGGTCGTGGCGGTGCGCGCCGCCGGCGGCGTCGCCGAGGAACGCTGTACGCCGGTGTTCATATAGGCTTCGTTATCGTAGCAGATATAGAGCACGTCATCGTTGCGCTCGAACATGCCGGACAGGCAGCCGAAGCCGATGTCGGTGGTGCCGCCATCGCCGCCTTGCGCAATTGCGCGCACCTCGGGCCGGCCTTTCACGCGCATGGCGGCGGCAACGCCGGTCGCGACCGCGGCGGCATTGCCGAACAGCGAATGCAGCCATGGAGTCTGCCACGAGGTTTCCGGATAGGGCGTGGTGAACACTTCCAGGCAGCCGGTGGCGTTAACGGCGATCAGATTGTTGTCGGTGGCCCGCATCGCGGCGTCGATGGCGTAGCGCGCGCCCAGCGCCTCGCCGCAGCCTTGGCAGGCGCGGTGGCCGCAGGTGAGCGCATTCGAGCGCTCGGTCGAGGCCTGCACCGCGCGTTGTTCCTCCGAAACGAGCCGGTTGCCGACCGTGAAAGTGCCCTTCTGGTAGAAGTGCAGCTTTTGCGTCGCGTCCATCGTTATCGTGCGATCGTTCACCGGATTTCCCCTTATTCCGCGGCTTTTTCGGCGGCCTGGCTGAGACGCCGCAGCAGGTTCTCGGCGGTCGGGCCGGAGCGCCGCACCTTACGAACGTAATGCAATTCCTTGGCGACAATTTCCTCGTTGAGATCGAGGAAATGCGAGCCTTCCCACGGCTGCACGAAGGCGCGGCGCAACACGCGATGCAGCGATGCGCTGGTGATCGATCGCCCGCCGAGCCCGGCGATGACCGAATGCACCTGCGGAGCGCCCGCTACGTTGCGCAAGGCAAGATCGACATTATTGGCGAGCGGTCCGCCCATGCCGACCGCCAGGCTTTTCTCGATCACGACGACGTTGCGTGCGCCCACCAGCTTTTCGCGCAACGCCTTCGTTGGGAACGGGCGGAATGACACCAGCGTAACGAGCCCGACCGACAGCCCGTCGGCGCGCATCTCATCGATCGTGTCCTTGATGGTGCCGTTCACCGATCCCATGGCGATGACGATCAACTCGGCATCTTCGGCACGGTAGGTGCGCAACAGCCCGCCGCTGTCGCGTCCGAAACGAGTCTTGAACTCGGCCGCAAATTCAGGAATGAGGCGCAGCGCCAAGGTCTGCTTGTAATGCTGCAGATAACGGACCTCGGTGAAGGCGTCCGGTCCGACCATCGCTCCGATCGAAATCGGGGCCTGCGGATCGAGCACCTGCACCGGTTCGTAGGGCGGAAGATAGGCGTCGACGTCGGCCTGCTCGGGAATGTCGACCCGTTCGACCGCGTGCGTGAGGATGAAACCGTCGACACAGACCATCACCGGCATCGACAATTCCTCGGCCAGGCGGAAGGCCTGGATGTGGAGGTCGGCGGCTTCCTGGTTAGTTTCCGCGAACAGCTGCATCCATCCGGAATCGCACACGGCCATGGCATCGGAATGGTCGTTCCAGATGTTGATCGGCGCGCCGATCGCCCGGTTGCCAAGCGTCATCACGATCGGCAGGCCAAGACCGGAGGCGTTGTAAACGGCCTCCGCCATGAAAAGCAGGCCCTGGCTGGCGGTGGCGGTATAGGCGCGCGCGCCGGCGGCGGAGGCGCCGATCGCGACCGACAGCGCGGCAAATTCGGATTCGACGTTGATGAACTCGCACTTGGCGATTTCACCGGTGCGCACCATTTCGCCGAGGCCCTCGACGATGTGGGTCTGCGGTGTGATCGGATAGGCGCAGATCACCTCGGGCCGGCAAAGCCCGATGGTCTCGGCCATCGCCCGCGAGCCTTCGATTTGTTTGAGCATGGGCGATGATCCTTCAAGCGGCCGCGGGCGCGTTGGCGACGGCCTCGTAGGCCGCGGTGGCGGCGGCGATGTTCGCCTGCGCGATTTTTTCGCTGAACGCTTCGCTGATCGCAGCGGAAACCGATTTCAATTGGACGATGCCGGTGAGATGGGCGAAAGCACCGAGCAACGCGGCATTGGGAAGTGGGCGCCCGACATATTTGAGCGCGAGCTCGGATGCCGGCACGGTTAGAGCGTGACCCGCAGGAAGCTGCTTGGCGATCGCGTCGAGATGGAGCTCGCTCAGGCTGCGGTTGCTGTTGACGAGCAGATAGCCGGTCGGCTTCAGGCCCTGGCAGACGTCGATCGCCTTGAACAAGGTTGGGTCCTGCACGATCAAGGCATCGGGTTCGAGGATCGGCTCGCGCAGCCGGATTTCCTTGTCATCGATGCGGCAGAATGAAACCACCGGTGCGCCCATACGCTCGGAGCCGAAGCTCGGAAAGGCCTGGGCATGCTCGCCCTCGAGATAGGCGGCAACCGATAGAAGTTCCGCCGCAGTGACAACGCCCTGCCCACCACGGCCGTGGATGCGCACTTGGAACATAAGTATTCCTACTTAGAATTGCCTGTATAGCGGCCAGTATTGGCCTGCGCCGACAACGACGCCAATAGCTATAAGGTAGAATGACGAGGAAATTCCGCGTTGAGATAGATCAATTGCCGAAATCCGCGGCGGCAATAATCAAATGGAGGCGGGCGAGACCGCGCACACCACGTTATCAGCGCGCCCTCAATATTGCTCGCGCCGGGGCCGGCAATGAAATCGACATTACATGGGACCGGCGATCGAAACCGCACTGGCTGGCTGGGGCGGGAGGACTCGAACCTCCGAATGGCGGAATCAAAATCCGCTGCCTTACCACTTGGCTACGCCCCAAAAATCCTCGGCCTGAGAAAGACCGCGGCGAACCACGCCGGCCGCGGCTGCGCGGACCATATATGTGCCGCCCGGAGCGATCAACGGCGCGGGATATCATTATTTCCCAGGTTTTGCGCAAGCCACGTTTGACCGCCACCCGGCCGGGGCTAGATTAGGCGCATGACCTACCGCGCGCCGGTTGCCGACATCGCTTTTGCGCTTCTGCACGCCGCCGGGTTCAAGGCGGCGCTGGCCGATGGGCTCTATGGCGACCTCGACGAGGCCACCGTCGATGCCGTGCTGGAAGAAGCCGGGCGCTTTGCCTCAGACGTGATCGCGCCGCTCAATAGCGTGGGGGACAAGTTCGGCACCCCGTTCAATGACGGCAAGGTGACCACGCCGCCGGGCTGGAAGGAGGCCTATACCGCCTGGGCCGCCGCCGGCTGGAACGGCTTGGCCGCGCCCGCCCAGTGGGGCGGCCAGGAACTGCCGCACGCGGTCAACGCGGCCTGCATCGAGATGTGGAATTCGGCCTCCATGGCCTTCGGCATCGGCCCGGCACTGACCATGGCGGCGATCGACGCGCTGGCCGCCTACGGCGCCGATGACCTCAAAGCTCGTTATCTAGGCAAGCTCATCAGCGGCGAATGGATGGGCACCATGCAGCTCACCGAGCCGCAGGCCGGCTCCGATGTGGGCGCGCTGCGCACCAAGGCCGAGCGCGGGTCTGACGGCAGCTACCGCATCACCGGCTCGAAAATCTTCATCACCTATGGCGAGCATGATCTCACCGACAACATCATTCACTTCGTGCTGGCGCGGCTGCCCGATGCGCCGGCCGGCACCAAGGGCGTTTCGCTGTTTCTGATTCCGAAAATAATGCCCGACGGGACGCGCAACGACGTGCGCGCCCATTCAGTCGAGCACAAGCTCGGCATCCATGCCTCGCCCACCTGCACCATGGTCTATGGAGATCACGGCGGCGCGGTCGGCTTTCTCATCGGTGAGGAGCACAAGGGCATGGCCTGCATGTTCACCATGATGAACAGGACGCGGCTAGCGGTCGGCTTGCAGGGCGTCGGCGTTGCCGAGTGCGCAACGCAGCAGGCGATGAATTATGCGCGCGAGCGCAAGCAGGGCGCCGCCGGCACGATCATCCACTATCCCGACGTCAAGCGCATGCTGCTGACCATGCGCGCCTTGACCGGGGCCGCGCGCGCGATCTGTTACGCCACTGGCGTCGCAATCGACCGCTCGCTGCGCGAGAAGAGCGAAGCAGCGCGCCAAGCCGCGCATGAGCGCGCCTCGCTGCTCACGCCGGTGGCCAAGGCTTTCTCCAGCGATATCGGCATCGAGGTGGCTTCGCTCGGCGTGCAGGTGCATGGCGGCATGGGCTATATCGAGGAAACCGGCGCCGCCCAGCATTATCGCGACGCCCGCATCGCCGCCATCTACGAGGGCACCAACGGCATCCAGGCGCTCGACCTGGTGACGCGCAAGGTTCCGCTCGAAGGCGGCAAGACTGTCGCGCTTTATCTTGACGAGTTGCGAAAGCGCGTCGCCGATGTCAAGGCAAGCAACGCGCCGGCTTTCGGCGCGACCGCGGCGCGGCTGAGCGAGGCGATCGACTCGCTCGAGCGCGCGACCACATGGCTGCTGGCGCAGAAGGGCTCCGACGCCGCGCTGGCCGGCGCTACGCTTTACCTGCGCCTGTTCGGCAATGCCGCCGGCGGCTGCATGCTGGCCGAGCAAGCTCTGGTGGCGCTGCGCACGAGCGCCGACGGCGCCGCGCGCACGGCGCTGGCGCGCTATTTCGCGGACAACATCGCGGTGCAGGCCTCCGGCCTTGAGCGCGCGGTCACCGAAGGCTCAGGCAGCATCACTGATGCGCAAGCCGCGTTGGCGGACTAGGGCGTGTATTTATAAATCGCGATCGGCGAGCAGCGGTTTGTCAATGTCCGCATTACCCCCGAAAGCAGATATTTG
>CAYLMY010000151.1:5753-8013 GCA_964384635.1 uncultured Undibacter sp. | reverse complement strand
CGATCAGCGCCAGCGCGCGGATCAGCCGATCGCGCCAAGTCTCGGCGCGGTTGCCGAGCAGCCCTTGCATCTGGCGCAGCGCCTGGCGGTGCTGGCCTTCCGTTTCCGCCATCACCAGGTCGGCGAGTCCTTCGACGGCGGTGAGATCGAGCTTGCCGTTCTCGAAGGCACGGCGGGTGAACTCGCCGGCCTCGGCCGGACGCAAGCCCTCGATCTTGCCGAGCGCGGCCAGCGTGGCGGCGATCACCGCCCGGCCGCCATGCAGCTGCAACTCAGCGGTGTCCTCGCCGGTCTCGCTGTGCGGCGCCGGAAACCACAGCGCCAGCGCCTCGTCGATCGGCTCGTTGGTTTGCGGATCGCGGATGCGGGCGAGGGCGGCTTTGCGTGGTTCGGGGATTTTGCCGCTCAGGCGTTTCACCGCTTCGCCCGCGCACGGCCCGGAAATACGCACCACCGCAATCGCCGCCGGCGGGCGGCCGGAGGAGAGGGCGAAGATGGTGTCGCGTTCTGAGGCCATCGCTGGCACCGAAGCGCCGACACCATATCGCGTCAAGAGGCCAGAGAAACTGGCGCAAAGCCGAGCCATGCGTCAGCAGTATTTTTTGCACGCGTGGAAGCAAACTGCTGCCTGCCGGCGTAGTATCGCCAGCGGAGGAAACACATGAAAGCAATGCTCCTGACAAAGCATGGCGGGCCCGAAGCGTTACGCTACGGCGATGCGCCGGACCCGGTGGCCGGACCTGGCGAGGTGGTGGTCGACATCCATGCAGCCAGCGTCAACGGCGCCGATCCCAAGGTGCGCCGCGGCGGCGGGCGCTATCAGCTCAGCCAATTCCCGCACATTCTCGGCCGCGACTTTTCCGGTGTCGTCGGCCAAGTCGGACCGGGCGTCACCGATTTCGCGGTCGGCGACGCCGTGTTCGGCGTGCTCGACGCGGGCAACGAAGGCGCCTATGCCGAAAAGCTCGCCATCAAGGCGGCGATCATCGCCAAGAAGCCCGACCGTCTCAGCCATGCCGAGGCGGCGGCGCTGGGGCTCATCAGCCTCACCGCGCTCACTGCGATCGAGGATACGGCGCGGCTCAAGGCCGGCGAGACGATTCTGATCCAGGGCGGCGCTGGCGGCGTCGCCGGATTTGCCGTGCAACTTGCCAAGCATCTCGGCGCCACGGTGATCACCACGGCCAGCGCCGGTAATCACGCCTATGTGCGCAGCCTCGGCGCCGACCGTGTGATCGACTACAACGCCGAGGACTTCACCACCATCGGTCCGATCTGCGACGTGGTGTTCGACACCGTCGGCGGCGATGTGCGCGCCGGCTGCTACAAGGTGCTGAAAGCCGGCGGCCGGCTGGTGTGGATCGCGCCGGCGCCGGAGGGATTTCAGGTGCCGCGCCAGGACGTCGAAACCTTAAGGCCTGACGTCAAGCGCGACCGCGCGCATCTCGAACGGATGCTGGCGCTGCTCGCAGCGGGGGCCGTGCGGCCGCCGGAGATCACCCACTACAAGCTCGCCGACGCGGCGCAAGCGCACCAAATCAGCGAAGGACGCCATCTCCGGGGCAAGCTTGTGCTTGAAGTGCGATGACTCTGCTCGGAGCGCGCGCGCGCTCGGCATAGTAACTGTGCGTCAGTGCATCGCTCACACCGCCGGCGGCCCCGGCCGTTGCGCCTGCACCGGCGGGCAGGGCACCGAGCCGTAGGAGCAGAACACGCAGCAATCGCCCGGCTTGGGCTTGAGCCGGGCGCCGCAGCCGGTGCAGTCGTAGAAGAACTGACAGGCGTCCACCGGCATCTGTTCCAGCTTCGCCGTGCCGCAATGCGGACAGGTGATGAGCGACTGGTTGATCATGGTGCCGGCCTCGTGATTCCCGGTTGAGCGTCGAGCAAAGCTGCATCCTGTCGCCGCGACAGAGTCAAGAGCCGGCTTGACGCCGGTTTGTGCCGTCATTCAAGCGCCGGAAACAGCCGCATAGCAGGCGCATTTAACCGCCGCCCGCGTAGGAACGGGCGCGCAAACGGCGTTATGATCGCCTTCCGCCGAGCATCGGGGAGGGCCTCATGACCGCCAAATCAACATTATGTCTTGCCGCGCTTTTCTCTCTCGCCTTGCTCGCGAGCGCGCCCGCGCGCGCCGACGGCGATCTCGCGCGCGCCTACAAGATCATCGAGAGCAAGAAGTTCGTCGACCTAACCCACAGCTTCGGGCCCAACACGCCGGTGTGGTCGGGCTTCGGGCAGGCGATATTCACGCGGGCCT
>CAYLMY010000151.1:4507-5653 GCA_964384635.1 uncultured Undibacter sp. | reverse complement strand
GGAAAGACGGCCCCTCAATCCCGCGTCCGGTCCGGCAGCGGAATCGGATTGCAGTTGCGCCGGCCGGATTCGAGACACAGCTGATTTTTTCTGGCGTCGACCAGTGCGTTGACCAGCCATAGGCCGCCACCGACGACCAGAACACCGGCGACCAACAGAAAGATATTGGTGGCGCGGCGGTCGCGTTCATTTTCCTCGTCGTCCGGTTGCTTCTGCGTGTCCATCGGCATCGCGAATAACCCCTGGAAAAAAGGACCTTAACACGTCCTCGTGCGCGCCGCGCCGGCGCGCCATCCGGCCGGCTGCGCCAGCGCGCGGGTTTCACCCGGCTTTAAATCCGCGCTAGGCTTTGCCGATGGCCTCACCGCAAAACAACGCGCACGAAAACCGCCTGGCGCAGGCGACCTCGCCCTATCTGCTGCAGCACGCGCACAATCCGGTTGCCTGGTGGCAATGGGGGCCGGAGGCGTTGGCGGAGGCGAAAAACGCCAACAAGCCGATCCTGCTGTCGGTCGGCTATGCCGCCTGCCACTGGTGCCACGTGATGGCGCACGAGTCCTTCGAGGACGAGGCGACGGCGGCGGTGATGAACGAGCTGTTCGTCAATATCAAAGTCGACCGCGAGGAGCGGCCGGACATCGACCAGATCTACATGAACGCGCTGCATCTGCTGGGCGAGCAGGGCGGCTGGCCGCTGACCATGTTTCTCACCCCCAAGGGCGAGCCGGTGTGGGGCGGCACCTATTTCCCGAAGGATTCGCGCTACGGCCGGCCGGCCTTCGTGGATGTCTTGCGCGAGGTGGCGCGGCTGTTCCGCGAGGAGCCCGAAAAGATCGAGCAGAACCGCAAGGCGCTGCTGGCGCGGCTGGCCGAGAAGGCGCGGCCGGAAGGCAAGGTGACCATCGGGCTGGCCGAGCTCGACGGCGCCGCCTTTCATCTTGGCAATGCCTTCGACACGACGCACGGGGGCTTGCGCGGCGCGCCCAAGTTTCCGCAAGGCGCCATGCTGGAATTCCTCTGGCGCGCGGGCATCCGAACCGGCGCCGCCCGCTTCTTCGAGACAGTCGAGCTTACGCTCGAGCATATGAGCGAGGGCGGCATCTACGACCATCTCGGCGGCGGCTTCTCGCGCTATTCGGTCGACGA
>CAYLMY010000151.1:0-4407 GCA_964384635.1 uncultured Undibacter sp. | reverse complement strand
TTGGAAATAAGAGATAAACGGGTTCGACCCGGGCTCGACGACAAGGTCCTGGCGGACTGGAACGGCCTGATGATTGCCGCGCTGGTCATTGCCGGCATTATTCTCGACGAGCCGTCCTGGATCGCCATGGCGCGGCGCGCCTTCGATTTCATCGCCAAGACCATGACGCAGAGCGAGCGGCTCGGGCATTCCTGGCGCGACGGCAAGACGCTGTTTCCGGGGCTGGCCTCCGACTACGCCGCCATGATCCGGGCGGCGCTGGCGCTTTTCGAGGCGAGCGGAGACCGAAACCTGCTTGAACAGGCGCTCACGTGGCAGCAGGTGCTCGATTCGCATTATGCCGACCGCGAGACCGGCGCGTATTACCTGACCGCCGACGATGCCGAAGGCTTGGTGGTACGCCCGCATGCCACCGCCGACGACGCCACCCCTAATCCCAACGCGGTGGCGGCGGGCAATCTGGTGCGGCTGGCGGCTTTCACCGGCGACCACCATTGGCGCGCCAAGGCCGACCGGCTGATCGAGGGCATCGTGTCGGCGCAGGCGCAAAACCTGTTCGGCCATGTGGCGCTGCTCAATGCGCTCGACCTGCGCCTGCGCGCCGCCGAGATCGTGCTGACCGGGCCGGACGCGGGCGCGCTGACGCAGGCCGCGCTGAAACTGCCGTTCCTCGACCGCATCGTACTGCGGGCCGCCTCCGCCGCCGACCTGCCGGCTGCGCACCCGGCACAAGAAAAACTGAAGGCCACCAAGGGCAGCGCCGCCTTCATCTGCGTCGGCGAGCGTTGCTCGCTGCCGGTGAGCGAGGCAAATGAGATTGCCAATGCCGTCAAGGCAATGAGAGGATAGGCGGCTCATTCGCGCGTGGGGTCGCATGCAGCAGCATATTCAATATTGCACAGCGCCGGATGGCGTGCGGCTCGCCTATTCCATAATCGGCAAAGGCGCGCCGATGGTGCGCACCCCGCATTGGTTCGCGCACCTCGAATACGACTTGGTCAGCCCAGTTGTGCGCCACATGGCGCTCGGCCGGGCGCAGCAGCATTCATATCTCCGCTATGACGCGCGCGGCATCGGTCTGTCGCAACGCGACAACGTGGAGATTTCATTCGATCGCTTCGTCTCCGACCTCGAAGCCGTCGTCGATTGCGCCAAACTCGATAAATTCATTCTGTTCGGACTGTCGCAAGGCGCATCCCAGGCGATCGCCTATGCCGCGCGACATCCAGAGCGGGTTACCTATCTCATCGTTTTCGGCGGCTTCACACGCGGCCTTCTGCATCGCGAAAATATCGAGAAGCAGAAAGAGACGCTCGAACTCGCCTGTGCGCTCGTCCGCAATGGATGGGGCGGCACCGAGGAAGCGTACAGGCAATTCTTCACGTCGCAATTCATTCCGGACGCCGGCAAGGAGCTGCAGCACTCGCTCAACGAGATGCAGCGAGTCGCGGCCACGCCGGAAATGGCGGAGCGTTTTCTGCGGGCGAATGCCGATATCAACGTCGCCGCCTTGCTGCCCAAGATCAAAACGCCGACGCTGGTGCTGCACGCGACCGGCGATCTACGTGTGCCGTTCTCCTCGGCCCAGGAAATCGCGGCCGGAATCCCGAATGCAAAGCTGGTGCCGCTTGAATCGCGCAGTCATCTGATCCTCGCGAACGAGCCTGCGAACCGCGTCATGTCCGACGCAATCGCCGACTTTCTCGGCGATAAGCGGCTGCGCGGACCGCTGCCCGGGGCTGCCGGATTGTCGGAGCGAGCCGAATCTGCCGTCGGCAACATCCAGCGCAATTGGTTGCTCAAGCTGGTGGTGATTGCCGGCACGCTGGTCAGCGCCGTGATCGCGTTCGTGCAGTTGTGGCGGATGCTGCACCGCTGAGCTGGGCCGACACCCTTGATCTTGCACCGGCAATGTTGAAAATCGGCCGCACCGGGAACGCTAAAGGGAGTGGAGTTTATGCGTATTTGGAGCAGACTCTTGGGCGGATTGGCGATTGCGGGGGTGCTGGCGTTTTCGCCCATGTCCGCAAGCGCGGCCGACTGGTGCGGTTTCCAGCAGAAGGCCGGCTCGCGGGTGCAATGCGGCTTTTCTAGCCTGCAGCAATGCAAGCAGGCGCTGTCCGACAAGAAGAACGGCGACAAAGGCGTGACCTGCCTGCCGGACCCGGCGAGCGGCTGAGGACGGCAGCTAGCAATAATAACCAAAAAAGAAACGGCCGGCCCTGAGGCCGGCCATGACTGTTGAGGTTGGCGCCACGCCTGTTGCGCGCGTCAGGTATTCATCGACTCGAAGAACTCGCTGTTGCTCTTGGTGTTGCGCAGCTTGTCGAGCAGGAAGTCGATGGCGTCCATGGTGCCCATCGGATTGAGGATGCGGCGCAGGACGTACATCTTCTTGAGCACCGCCGGATCGGTGAGCAGCTCTTCCTTGCGGGTGCCGGAGCGGGTGATGTCCATGGCCGGGAAGGTACGCTTGTCGGCCACCTTGCGGTCGAGGATGAGCTCGGAATTGCCGGTGCCCTTGAACTCTTCGAAGATCACCTCGTCCATGCGGCTGCCGGTATCGATCAGCGCGGTGGCGATGATGGTGAGCGAGCCGCCTTCCTCGATGTTGCGGGCGGCGCCGAAGAAGCGCTTGGGCCGCTGCAGGGCGTTGGCGTCGACGCCGCCGGTCAGCACCTTGCCCGAGGAGGGCACCACGGTGTTGTAGGCGCGGCCGAGGCGCGTGATGGAATCGAGTAGGATAACCACGTCGCGCTGGTGCTCGACCAGGCGTTTGGCCTTTTCGATCACCATCTCGGCGACCTGCACGTGGCGCGAGGCCGGCTCGTCGAAGGTCGAGGACACCACCTCGCCCTTGACCGAGCGCTGCATGTCGGTGACTTCCTCCGGCCGCTCGTCGATCAGCAGCACGATCAGGTAGGTCTCCGGATGGTTATGCGTGATCGAGTGCGCGATGTTCTGCAGCAGCACGGTCTTGCCGGTGCGCGGCGGAGAGACGATCAGCGCGCGCTGGCCCTTGCCGATGGGCGCGACGATGTCGATGACGCGGGCGGAGAGATCCTTCTTGGTCGGATCGTCGAATTCCATCTTCAGCCGCTCATCGGGATAGAGCGGCGTCAGGTTGTCGAAATTGATCTTGTGGCGCGCTTTCTCGGGGTCCTCGAAATTGATAGTGTTGACCTTGAGCAGCGCAAAGTAGCGCTCGCCTTCCTTCGGCGAGCGGATATGGCCTTCGACGGTATCGCCGGTGCGCAGGCCGAAACGGCGGATTTGCGAGGGCGAGACGTAAATGTCGTCGGGGCCCGACAGGTAATTCGATTCCGGAGAACGCAAAAACCCGAAACCGTCGGGCAGCACTTCGACGACGCCTTCGCCGATGATGTCGACCTCTTGCGTGGCGAGCTGTTTGAGGATCGCGAACATCAGCTCCTGCTTGCGCAGGGTGCTGGCGTTTTCGACCGAGTGCTCTTCGGCGAAGGAGAGGAGATCGGCAGGCGTCTTGGACTTGAGGTCCTGGAGCTTCATTTCCCGCATGCGGGTGTAGTCCTGTTTGAAAATAGACCGGCGGCGTGTTCGCAAAAACGAAAACCGACGCGGGTGCTAAAGAGGAGGAGAGGTAAGGATCGCAGGTCTGGAGAGGCGTTTTGGGAAGGTATCCCGGAACCCGATGCTGCGACCGGCCCCGAACTTACTTTGGGTGCCGGAACGCGACTGCATCCGCCTGCGTTCGGGGGGATGCCAGCAACATAAGTTGAGCCGGGGTTTCGCGCAAGAGGCTGTCCCTGCATCTGTGCAGGATTAACGCGTCACCCGAACGGCTTCACCGTCGCCATGATCACGATCACGATCAGGATAACCGTCGGTATCTCATTGACAATACGATAGAATTTCTCCGACCGCGTATTGCGGTCGTGGTCGAATTCGTTAACCCAGTGGCTGAAAAGTCCGTGGGTAATGGTCATCACCAGCACCAGGACGAGCTTGATATGGAACCAGGTGGCGCCCAGGAATTGCCCCTGCAGCACCAGCACGATGCCGAGCAGCCAGGTCACGATCATGGCCGGCGTCATGATGAAGCGCAGTAGCCGGCGTTCCATCACTTTGAAGGTCTCGGCCTGCTCGGAGCCCGGTTTTGCGGCCGCGTGGTAGACGAACAGCCGCGGCAGATAGAGCATGCCGGCCATCCATGAGATGACCGCGATGATGTGGAAGGCTTTGATCCAGAGGTACACGGGATCATCCTCGCACGCGTTTCAACATCCGCTCGACATGCGCGATCGGCGTCTGCGGTAGAATTCCATGCCCTAGATTGAAGATCAGCGGACCTGCCCCTAACATCTGCAAGACTTCGTCCACTTCGCGGTCGAGCGCCGCTCCGCCCTCGAGCAATGCAAGCGGATCGAC
>CAYLMY010000150.1:0-8046 GCA_964384635.1 uncultured Undibacter sp. | reverse complement strand
ACGCCGCCTTGCGGTTCGCCAAAAACTCGCCCATGCGGTCGAGCGCCTTGAGGATGTTCTCGGTGGAGTTGGCGTAGGACAGCCGCACATAGCCCTCGCCGAGAATGCCGAAGTCCGGCCCGCCGATGATGGCGACGCCGGCGTCTTCCAAGAGCGCCGAGGCCAACGCCTTGGCCTGCCAGCCGGTGCGCTTGATGTTGGGGAAGGCGTAGAAGGCGCCCTTGGGCGTGGCGCAGGACACGCCGGGCAGTTTGTTGAGGCCCTCGACCACGACCTTCCGGCGGTTGTCGAACTCGGCCACCATCTTGGCGACGTCGTCCTGCGGGCCTTTGAGCGCCGCCAGTCCGGCATATTGCGTGGCCGCGTTGACGCAGGAATAAAGATTGACCGCCAGCTTGCGCGCGTAATCGTAGAGCTTGCCCGGCCACACCGCATAGCCCAGCCGCCAACCGGTCATGGCATAGGTCTTCGACCAGCCATTGAGCAGGATCAGCCGGTCGCGGATTTCCGGATAGCTCAGCAAGCAGACATGGGTCTCGCCGTCATAGAGCATGTGGTCGTAGATCTCGTCCGACATGATCGCCACGTCCGACCATTTGGCGAGCCCGGCAACCAGTCTGTCGACTTCCGCCTTGCCGGTGACGCCACCGGTAGGATTGGCCGGCGAGTTGAGGATCAATAGCCGCGTCTTCGGCGTGATCAGCTTCAGTGTTTCCTCGGCCGAAAAGGCGAAGCCGTTCTCCTCGCGGATCGGCACCGGCACCGGCTTGGCGCCGGTAAATTCGATCATCGAGCGGTAGATCGGAAAGCCGGGATCGGGATAGAGGATCTCCGCGCCCGGCTCGCCGAACATCAGGATCGACATGAACATGGTCGGCTTGCCGCCGGGCATGATCATCACTGAGTCGGGCGAGACCTCGACCTTGAAGCGCTTGTGCAGATCGGCGGCAACTGCCTCGCGCAAAGGCGGGATGCCGGTCGCCGGCGTATAGCCGTGGGCGCCCTCGCGCAGCGCCTTGACCGCCGCCTCGACGATGAAATCGGGCGTGCGGAAATCGGGCTGGCCGATGCCGAGATTGATGATGTCGCGCCCCTGGGCGGCCAGCGCGTTGGCGCGGGCCAGCACCGCGAAGGCGTTCTCCTCGCCGATGCGGTCGAAGGCGGCGATGGTCTTCAGCATAGCGTCGCTCCCCAAGCCGATTGCGCGCGCAGTTCAACCGATCGGGCCGGGAAAATCAAATGCCGCGAGCGGCTCGGCCGCCACCGGTGCCAAAAGCAGCTATCACGAATGGCATTGTCCAGGCGCGCCCAAACGTGGCACGGTCCCGCCCTTCCCCGCCCGAGGTCGCGTCCATGGCCAGTCCCTCCGCCGCCGACAAACGCAAAGTCTTCCGCACGCTGCACGAGGCCGGCTGCTTCGTCATTCCCAATCCGTGGAACTTAGGGACCGCCCGCTATCTGCAAGGCCTCGGCTTCAAGGCGCTGGCCACCACCTCGTCCGGCTTCGCCCATGCGCAGGGCTTTGCCGACGGCAAAGTGACGCGCGATATGGTGCTCGCGCATTTTCGCGAGATCGCGGCCGCCGCCGACGTGCCGGTCAATGCCGACTTTGAGAACGGCTTTGCCGACGATCCAGACGGCGTGGCGGCCAACGTAAAGCTGTGCATTGAAACCGGTGTGGCCGGCCTGTCGATCGAGGATTTCACCGGCGATGAGACCGATCCGCTCTATGGCTTTGACCTGGCGGTTGCCCGGGTGCGCGCCGCGCGCGAGGCGATCGATGCGGCCGGCGGCGATGTGCTGTTGACGGGGCGCAGCGAAGGATTCATCCACGGCCGGCCCGACATGGACGAGACGGTCCGGCGGCTGCAAGCCTACGCCGACGCCGGCGCCGATTGCCTCTATGCCCCGGGCATCAAGACGCGCGAGCAGATCGAGACCGTGGTGAAGGCGGTGGCGCCCAAGCCGGTCAATCTTTTGATGTCCGCCGCCGGCAGCTTCACGGTCAAGGACATCGCGGCGATGGGCGTGCGCCGCATCAGCGTAGGCGGCACGCTGGCGCGCGTCGCGATACACGCCTTCCTCAAATCGGCGCGCGAGATCGCCGAGCAAGGCAGCTTCGAGAGCTTCGCCGGCGTCATGCCGAATTCCGAGCTTAACGCCTTCTTCAACGCCGACCGCGCGCGCCGTGGCTGAGCATCTGCATCCGCAGACCGACCAGCCAGTCGGCGCAGCTGTAGACGACATGCCGGCCGCGCGCCCCGGTCCGGTGACGCTCGCCGGCCGCTTCGGTCGCATCGAGAAGCTCACGCCCGCGCACGCGCCGGCGCTGTGGGAGGCGGTGAAGGGCGACGACCGCATCTGGACCTATATGCCGAGCTACGGACCCTTTCCCGACGCTGCGGCGTTTTCGGCCTGGGTCGCCGCGCGCGCCGAATTGGACGATCCCTATTCCTACGCCATCATCGATGCGAATGGCCGCGCCGTCGGCGTGTTCACCCTGATGGCGATCCGCCCCGAGCACCGCGTCATTGAAGTCGGTCACGTGGTCTATTCACCGGCGCTTCAGCGCACGCCGCTCGCCACCGAAGCGCAATATCTGCTGGCGCGCTACGCGTTCGAGACGCTCAGCTATCGACGCTACGAGTGGAAGTGCGACGCGCTCAACGCCGCCTCGCGGTGGGCGGCGCTGCGCTACGGCTTCACGCTCGAAGGTATCTTCCGCCAACACATGATCGGCAAGGGCCGCAGCCGCGACACCGCCTGGTATGCGATGCTCGACGGCGAATGGCCGGCGCGCAAGACGAATTTCGAGCGCTGGCTCGCGCCGGACAATTTCACCGCCGACGGCCGCCAGATTCAAAGCCTGAGTAAGCTCAACAGCGCGACGGAATGACCCTTCCCAGCCCGTCCTCGCCCCGCCTCACCCAGCAGCGGCCGTTCGTGCTGTTCTGGCTGGCGCGGCTGGCGTCGAGCATGGGCTATCAGATGCTGGCCCTGGTCATCGGCTGGCAGGTCTACCAACTCACCAACAGCGCGCTCGACCTTGGCCTGGTTGGGCTGATCCAGTTTGCGCCGGCAGTCGTTCTCACGCTGCTGATCGGCCACGCCGCTGACCGTTACGACCGCCGCACGATCATCCGCGCGGCGCAGGGCGTCAATGTCGTTGCCGCGTTGGTGATCACGGTGGCCTTGTTCACGCACAGCCTCAGTCGCGATCTCCTGTTCGCCGCTGTGTTCCTGATAGGCTGCGCGCGCGCCTTCGAAGTGCCGACCGCGAGCGCGCTGGTGCCGGCGCTGGTGCCCGCTCCGCTCATTTCGCGCGCGGTCGCGGCCTGGACCTCGGCCAACCAGACCGCCGTCATATGCGGACCGGCGCTGGGTGGCTTGATCTACGCGGTGAGCCCGGTCGTGGTCACCGCTATTTGTGTCGTTTTCTTCAGTACCGCGATGACGTTCGTGACGCTCATCAGGATCACCGGCGCATCGGCCGGCCGAGAGCCCCCGAGCTTCGCATCGGTGCTGGCCGGCTTCGACTTTATCCGCACCCGCCGCCGGTTGCTGGGCGTTATTACGCTCGATCTGTTCGTGGTGATCCTGGGCGGCGCCACCGCGCTGCTGCCCATTTATGCGCGCGACATTCTCGTGGTCGGCCCAATCGGTCTCGGCTTGCTGCGCTCGGCGCCGGCGGTCGGCGCCTTGCTGACCGCCCTCGTCCTGTCGCGTCACCCCGTCGAGCGGCATATCGGCCCCAAGATGTTCGCCGTGGTCGCGATCTATGGCGTCGCCACCGTCGTGTTCGGGCTGTCAACCTGGTTTCCGCTCTCGCTTGCCGCCCTCGCCGTGCTCGGCGCCTCCGACGCGGTCAGCATCGTGATCCGCTTCTCCCTGGTGCAGATCGAGACGCCCGACGCCATGCGCGGGCGGGTGAGCGCTATCAACTACCTATTCGTCGGCTCGTCGAATACGCTGGGTGAATTCGAATCGGGCGCGGTCGCGGCCTGGCTGGGCGCGGTGCCCTCGGTGCTGATCGGCGGCGTGGGCTCGCTCGTGATCGCTGCGGCCTGGATGTTCATGTTCCCCGGCCTGCGCCGGCTCGACCGCTTCGAGCCGGCCGACAAAGAATAAAGAGGGCGTAATGCATATCCTGATTACCGGCGCCGCCGGCATGATCGGCCGCAAGCTGACCGAGCGGCTGGTCAGGGACGGCAGCCTGAACGGCGCAGCGGTCGATAAGCTCACGCTAATCGACGTGGTCGCTGCGGAATCGCCAAATGATTTTGCCGGGAAAGTGGACGCTGCGACCGGCGATCTGGCGGCGCCCGGCGTGGCGGCAAAAGCCATCTCCGATCGGCCTGACGTGATCTTCCATCTTGCCGGCGTGGTGTCGGGCGAAGCGGAAACCGATTTCGAGAAAGGCTACCGGGTCAATCTCGACGGCACCCGAGCCTTGCTGGAGGCGGTGCGCGCGATCGAAGGCTACGCACCGAAATTCGTGTTCACCTCCTCGATCGCCGTGTTCGGCGCGCCGTTTCCCGAGGCGATCCCCGACGACTTCCACCTCACGCCGCTCACGTCTTACGGGACCCAGAAGGCGATGAGCGAATTGCTGCTCGCCGACTATACGCGGCGTGGCTTCCTCGACGGCGTCGGCATCAGGCTGCCGTCGATCGTGGTTCGGCCGGGCAAGCCCAATAAGGCGGCCTCCGGCTTCTTCTCCGGCATCATCCGCGAGCCCCTCGCCGGCCAGGAAGCGATCCTGCCGGTGGCCGACAGCGTGCTGCATTGGCACGCGAGCCCGCGCTCGGCGGTCGGTTTTCTCCTCCATGCCGCGGGCTTGTCGCATGGCGACCTCGGCGATCGCGTCAATCTCACCATGCCGGGTGTCTGCTGCACCGTGGGCGAACAGATCGCTGCGCTCAAGCGCGTCGCGGGCGACAAGGTGGCGTCGCGCATCCGGCGCGCCCCCGATGCGCTGGTGGAGCGCATCGTCGCCGGCTGGCCGCGTCGTTTCGATGCACGCCGCGCCGTCGCGCTCGGCTTCAAGGTCGAGGCAACGTTCGACGACATCATCGGCGCACATATCGAGGATGAACTGGGCGGGAAGTTCGCCTAGGCCCACATCCGGAAGGCGCGCTTGCGCCCTGCGGCCCAGGCTTTACATTAGCACTATGACCTACATCGACGCCGCCCTCGCCCCCTTACGGAAAACCGGCCAGATCAAGCTGCACGGCCCCGCCGCCTTCGAGGGCATGCGCACGGCCGGCCAGTTGGTGGCGCGCTGCCTCGACATGCTCACCCAGGAGGTCAGGCCTGGCGTGCCGACCGACAAGATCGACCGGCTGGTGTTCCAATACGCGATGGATCACGGCGCGTTGCCGGCGACGCTGATGTACCGCGGCTACAAGAGGTCGACCTGCACCTCGCTCAACCACGTGGTCTGTCACGGCATTCCCGGCGACAAGCCGCTCAAGGACGGGGATATCGTCAATATCGACGTGACGCTGATCCTCAATGGCTGGCACGGCGATAGCAGCCGCATGTTTCCCATCGGCGAGATCCCGCGCCGCGCCGAGCGGCTGATCGAAGTCACCCACGAGGCGATGATGCGCGGCATCGGCGTTATCCGGCCAGGCGCGACCACCGGCGACGTCGGCCATGCGATTCAGAGCTATGTCGAAGCCCAGCACATGAGCGTAGTGCGCGACTTCTGCGGCCACGGCCTCGGTCGCCTGTTCCACGACGAGCCCAATATCGTGCACGTCGGCCGTCCGGGCGAAGGCATCATGCTCAAGCCGGGCATGTTCTTCACGGTCGAGCCGATGATCAATATCGGCCGCCCGCACGTGAAAGTGCTGTCCGACGGCTGGACCGCGGTGACGCGCGACCGCTCGCTGTCGGCCCAGTTCGAGCACACGGTGGGCGTCACCGAGGATGGCGTCGAGGTCTTCACCTTCTCGCCGGCCGGCCTCGACAAGCCGCCTTATAAGCGCTGACGCCGGCTACGAGCGGCTAGGCGACCAGGGGGATGAGTCATGCGCGCCGCCTGGATTGCCTTTGCGATCGCGTCGACCTTCTTCCTGTTCGAGTTCGTCACCCGCATCGAGCCGGGCCTCGCCACCAGCGCCATTGCGCATTTCTACCGGTTGACCAATGCCGATCTCGGCACGCTGGTGAGCCTGTTCTTCTGGGTCTATGCGCCGATGCAAATCGCGGTCGGCGTGCTGCTCGACCGCTACGGCGCCCGCCGTTTCATCCTGCTCGGCAGCTTCACCTGCGCGGCCGGCATGCTGGTGTTCGCCGCGACCAGCAACGTCGTAATCGGCGGATTCGGCCGCGCTTTGACCGGATTTGGCGCCGCTTTCGCCTTCGTGGCGGCGCTGTGGCTGATCAACCACTGGTTCGCGCCCGAGCGCTTCGCGCTGCTTTCCGGCGCCGTCAACGCGGTGGGCATGCTGGGCGCCGCCATCGGCGCGGTGGCGCTGTCCGATCTCATCACGCTTGCCGGCTGGCGCATGGTCTTCCTCGGCACCGGCGCCGCCGGCATGGCGATCTTCCTGTGTGCGCTCCTCTTCCTGCGCGAGCCGCACTCGCCCGCCGCCACGGCGACCACCGGCCCTGTCGAGCACATCGGCCGCAGCCTTGCCGACACGCTCGGCCATCACCGCATCTGGGTCATCGCCGTGGTCAGCCTGCTCTACTACATGCCGGTCAATGTCTATGCTGGCCTGTGGGGCACGACCGAGTTGATGAAGGACCATCATCTCACGCGCGTTTCCGCCGAAACCACGGTGTCGATGATCTTCTGGGGCACTGCGGCGGGCAGCATCGGCGGCGGCTGGCTGTCCGACTGGCTCGGCCACCGCAAATATCTGGTCTTCACCGGCGCGGTGCTGACGGGGCTCGCCTATGCGGGCGTGCTCTATCTGCCGGGCTCCGAACTGACAGTCGGCGTACTCCTGTTCGCGGCCGGTTTCTTCGGCGGCTTCGAGATACTCTGTTTCGCCATGGGCAAAGAAGGCCTCCCGAACCGGCTGGCCGGCACCGCAGTCGCCTTCGTCAACATGGTCGGCATCGCCGGTGCGCTCGTCTTTCAGCCACTGGTCGGTTATCTCGCCGACATCACCGGCGGCGATTTTCATGCCGCACTCAGTAGCGTGCCGATCTGCGCCGGCCTCGCTGCGCTGCTGGTGCTGACGCTGCCGGAATATCGCCATCCCGAGCACCGCCCCGGCGCGCGCAATCCCCAGGACGCTGCCAAGGCCGCGATGATGGCGGCCGGATAAGACTTCCCTCGTCGATTGCGCCCGGCTGAACTACAATCACCCGGAGCGGGCGGTGGGCGCGTTCTTCATGGCGACAAAGGACCAAAAAAGCGAGCGCAGGTCAGGCCTCTCCGAGGCGGGACCGCATTATCGCGGCCATCGCGAGCGCCTGCGCGCGCGCTTCCGCGAGGCCGGGTCTGAGGCGGTGAGCGACTACGAGCTACTCGAACTGGTGCTGTTCCGCGCCATCCCCCAGCGCGATATCAAGCCGCTCGCCAAGGAGCTGATCGCCAAATTCGGCTCCTTCGCGGAAGTGGTAGCGGCGCCGGCGGCCCGGCTGCGAGAGGTCAAGGGCCTCGGCGATGCCGCGATTACCGAGCTCAAGGTCGTGCATGCGGCGGCCAGCCGCCTGGCGCGCGGGCAGGTACAGAAGCGGCCGATATTGTCGTCGTGGTCAAACGTGCTCGACTATTGCCGCACCGCCATGGCTTTCGCCGATAAGGAACAGTTCCGCGTGCTGTTCCTCGACAAGCGCAACCAGCTGATCGCCGACGAATTGCAGCAGACCGGCACCGTCGATCACACGCCGGTCTATCCACGCGAGGTGGTCAAGCGCGCGCTCGAATTGTCCGCCACCGCGCTGATCCTAGTGCACAACCATCCGTCCGGCGACCCGACGCCGTCGCGCGCCGATATCCAGATGACGCAGGCGATTGTCGAGGTGGCCCGCCCGCTCGGCATTTCCGTGCACGACCACATTATCGTCGGCAAGGAGGGGCAC
>CAYLMY010000149.1:5052-8191 GCA_964384635.1 uncultured Undibacter sp. | reverse complement strand
GCGCGTTATATGCGCGCCATGGGCAACGCGGTGCTGCACCCGATGGGCTGGGACGCCTTCGGCATGCCGGCGGAGAACGCGGCCATCGCCGGCAAGGTGCATCCGAAGAAATGGACCTACGACAACATCGCCGCCATGAAGAAGCAGCTGCAGTCCATGGGGCTGTCGCTCGACTGGGCGCGCGAGCTCGCCACCTGCGACCCGGCCTACTACAAGCACCAGCAGAAAATGTTTCTCGACTTCCTTAAAGTTGGGCTAGTCGAGCGCAAGCAGTCGAAGGTGAACTGGGACCCGGTCGACCAGACCGTGCTCGCCAACGAGCAGGTGATCGACGGCCGCGGCTGGCGCTCGGGCGCCGAGGTCGAGCAGCGCGAGCTCACGCAATGGTTCTTCAAGATCAGCGATTATTCGGAAGAGCTGCTGGAGGCGCTCGATCATCTCGACCGTTGGCCGGAAAAAGTGCGGCTGATGCAGAAGAACTGGATCGGCCGCTCGGAGGGCCTGCTGGTCCGCTTCATGCTCGATCCGGCGACGACGCCGAACAGTGAAAGCGAATTGGAAATCTTCACCACCCGTCCGGATACTTTGTTCGGCGCCAAGTTCATGGCGATTTCGCCCGATCATCCGCTCGCCACGGCGGCGGCGGCGAAGAATCCGAAGCTGGCCGAGTTCATCGCGCAGTGCCATCACATGGGCACCTCGCAGGAAGCCATCGAGACCGCCGAGAAGTTCGGCTTCGACACCGGCATCAAGGCGGTGCATCCGTTCGATCCGACCTGGAAGCTGCCGGTCTATGTCGCCAATTTCATTTTGATGGAATACGGCACCGGCGCCATTTTCGGCTGCCCGGCGCACGACGACCGCGATTTGGAATTCGCGAACAAGTATGGCCTGGGCAACACGCCCGTCGTGTTGCCGCCCGGGCAGGATCCAAAAACATTCGTCATTACGACCACGCCTTACCTCGACGAAGGCACCATGATCAATTCGCGCTTCCTCGACGGCATGACGATTGAGGAAGCGAAAGAGGCTGTAGCCAAGCGGCTGGAAAACACGTTCGCGCCCGTGGGCAGCGCCTCTCACTCCGTTCGTCCCCGCGAAAGTGGGGACCCAGGGCGGCCAGCGCCGAGCGAGCAGCCCCTGGACCCCCGCTTGCGCGGGGGTGAGCGGAATTCATTAGGCAACCGGCCGGTGGCCCAGCGGCAGGTCAATTACCGCCTGCGCGACTGGGGCATTTCGCGCCAGCGCTATTGGGGCTGCCCGATCCCTATCATCCACTGCGCCAAATGCGGCGTGGTGCCGGTGCCGGACAAGGATTTGCCGGTGACGCTGCCGGAAGATGTCTCATTCGACAAGCCGGGCAATCCGCTCGATCGTCATCCGACCTGGAAAAATGTGAACTGTCCGACGTGTGCTGGTCCGGCGCGGCGCGAGACCGACACTATGGACACTTTCGTTGACTCGTCCTGGTACTTCCTGCGCTTCACCGATCCGTGGAACGAAGACGCGCCGACCACGCCCAAGGTGGCGAATGCCTGGATGCCGGTAAACCAGTATATCGGCGGCATCGAGCACGCAATTTTGCATTTGCTCTATTCGCGCTTCTTCACCCGCGCCATGCGCAAGTGCGGCCACGTCGATCTCGACGAGCCGTTCGCCGGCCTGTTCACCCAAGGCATGGTGGTGCACGAGACCTATCGCGTGAAAAACGGCGACTGGGTGGAGCCGGCGAATGTGAAGATCGAAGGCATGGGTGACGCCCGCGTCGCGATGCTTGCCGCGACCGGCGAGCCGGTGGAGATCGGCCCGATCGAGAAAATGTCGAAGTCGAGGAAGAACACGGTCGACCCCGACGACATCATCGCCGCCTACGGCGCCGACACCGCGCGCTGGTTCATGCTGTCGGATAGTCCGCCCGAGCGCGACGTGATCTGGACCGAGGAAGGCGTGCAGGGCGCCTGGCGCTTCGTGCAGCGGCTATGGCGGCTGATCGGCGAAATCGCCGACATCACGGCGCCGGCCGCACGGCCGTCCAAATTCTCTGAGCAGGCGCTCGCGGTGCGCAAAGCAGCGCATAAGGCGCTCGCCAATGTCTCCGACGACATCGCCAAGCTGCGCTTCAACCGCTGCGTCGCTCACATCTACGAATGCGCCAATGCGCTCTCGGACGCCATCGGCGCGGCCGACACCGCTCCCACGCCCGACTTCGCCTGGGCTTTGCGCGAATCAGGCGACATCCTGGTGCGGCTGTTTCATCCGATGATGCCGCATCTGGCCGAGGAATGCTGGGCGGCGCTCGGCCATAAGACCTTGGTCGCGAGCGAGGCCTGGCCGCAGGTCGAGCCCGCTCTGCTGGTGGAAAACACCATTACCCTGCCGGTGCAGATCAACGGCAAGAAGCGCGCCGACGTCACCGTGGCGCGCGACGCCGGAAAAGACGCTATAGAGGCTGCCGTTTTGGCCCTCGATGCGGTAAAAAAGGCGCTTGACGGCAAGAGCCCGAAAAAGGTCATTGTCGTCCCGCAAAGGATCGTGAATGTGGTGGCCTAAGACCTCGCTGTTGACCCGTTTTTTGGCCGTTTCGGCGTTGGCCGGCCTCACCGCCGGCTGCTTCCAGCCGCTTTACGGCGACCGCGCGATCGTCGGTGGCGCCGGGCTCAACGACAAGCTTGCCGGGGTCGAGGTCGCGCCGGTCGACGCCCCCAACGGCAGCCGGCTTGCCCGCGTCGGCGTCGCCATGCGCGATCAGCTGATGTACCAGCTGACCGGCGGCGGCGCGGCCGCCGCGCCGACCCACAAGCTCGTCGTCAATCTGTCCTCCACGCAGCTGCAGGTGATCGTCGACATCAACACCGCGCGCCCGGACATCCAGAATTACGGCATCAATGCCAGCTACACCCTCACCGATCTGCGCACCGGCAAGCCGGTCATCACCGGGCAGACCTTCTCGCGCGTGTCCTACAACATCCCCGGCCAGCAGCAGCGCTTCGCCGGCGTGCGCGGCTTGCGCGACGCCGAGGACCGCGCCGCCAAGGTGATCGCCGACAACATCCATTCGCGCCTGGCTTCGTTCTTCGTGGCGGGGACGTAACGCATCGCCGCGCGCACCGCGTAACCCTCTCCCCTTGTGGGAGAGGGT